>NZ_JAOTNT010000001.1:0-529793 GCF_025630755.1 Acutalibacter sp. LFL-21
CGAACAGGATGGGGGAAAAGTGTAGCTGTTGTTTTGATGCTTTTTCCGTTTCCGCTTTCGTTTCCAAGCAAAAAACCTGCTCTGGCTTAATTGCCGGAGCAGGTTTTTCTACAGGCTGAATGGAGAGCATACTGCTCTCCATTGCGTTCTATTTTCCTGATTTTGCCTTGAGGCGGGCCAGCGCCCTGGAAAGGGCCGCCTGCGTCTGATAATACTCATGCTGGCTCTGCTTCTGGCGCAGGCGCTCTTCCGCACGATGTTTCGCCGCAAGGGCGCGGTTACGGTCGATCTCCTCTGGCCGCTCGATAGTAGCCGCCAAAACGATCACGCGCTCTGGCATAACCTCCACACAGCCGTCGCTGACCACTGCCACATGCCATCGGCCCTCCTCGTCCTGATACCGCGCAATTCCAGCCGTGATGGCAGTGACCATTGGCTCGTGGTTGGGCAGCACGCCATAAGAGCCGTCCGGGCCTGGCAGGATAATCTGTCGCGCGTTTCCAGAGAAGAATATGTTCTGAGGAGAAACCATTTCCAAATAAAACGTGGAAGCCAAGAGGATCCCTCCTTACACCTCTTCCTTGCTCTTTTTCCAGACCTCTTCGATGGTGCCCATGTTGTGGAACGCCACCTCAGAGACCTGATCCAGCTCGCCGCCCAAAATGGCCTCAAAGCCCTTAACCGTATCTTCCACCGCCACATAGCGGCCTTCCTTGCCTGTAAAAGCCTGGGCCACAAAGAAGGGCTGGGAGAAAAACCGCTGGATCTTGCGGGCGCGGCTGACCACCAGCTTATCCTCGTCACCCAGCTCTTCCATGCCCAGAATGGCAATGATATCCTGCAGCTCGCGATAGCGCTGCAGCACCTCCTGGGTCTTGCGGGCCACGTCGTAATGGCGCTGCCCCACCACGTCGGGCTCCAGCACCCGAGAGGTGGACTCCAGCGGGTCCACCGCGGGGTAGATGCCCTGCTCCACAATCTTACGGGAGAGCACAGTGGTGGCGTCCAGATGGGCGAAGGTGGTGGCAGGTGCCGGGTCGGTCAGGTCGTCGGCGGGGACGTACACCGCCTGCACCGAGGTGATGGACCCGTTTTTGGTAGAGGTGATGCGCTCCTGCAGCGCGCCCATCTCGTTGGCCAGGGTAGGCTGGTAGCCCACGGCGGAGGGCAGGCGGCCCATCAGCGCGGAGACCTCCGAGCCCGCCTGAACATACCGGAAGATGTTGTCGATGAACAGCAGCACGTTCTGGTGCTCCCGATCCCGGAAATACTCAGCCATGGTCAGGCCGGTCAGCGCCACACGCATACGGGCCCCGGGGGGCTCGTTCATCTGGCCAAAGACCAAGGCCGTCTTTTCAATGACGCCGGACTCCGTCATCTCGCGCCACAGGTCGTTGCCCTCGCGGGTGCGCTCTCCCACGCCAGTGAAAATGGAATAGCCGCCGTGCTCGGTGGCGATGTTGCGGATCAGCTCCTGGATGAGCACAGTCTTGCCCACGCCGGCGCCGCCAAACAAGCCGATCTTGCCACCCTTGGCATAGGGGGCCAGTAGGTCAATGACCTTAATGCCCGTCTCCAAAATCTCTACCTGAGAGCTCTGCTCGGCAAAGCCGGGGGCCTCCCGGTGGATGGGCCACTTCTCCTTGCAGTCCACCTGGCCCTTTTCATCAATGGGATTTCCCAGCACGTTGAACATCCGGCCCAGGGTCCCCTCCCCTACGGGCACAGAGATCGGGCCGCCAGTGGCAGTGACCTCCATGCCCCGGGTCAAGCCCTCGCTGGTGGCCAGAGTGATGCAGCGCACCGCCCCATCTCCCAAGTGCTTAAGCACCTCCAGCACCTGCGTCTCCCCGCCGTTCTCCACGGTGAGCGCGTCGTAGATCTTGGGCAGACTGCCGTTTTCAAACTGAACGTCCACCACAGGCCCCAGGACCTGCAGGATCTTTCCTCGATTTCCTTCCATGAAAGGGACCCCTTTCTCTATGGTCTCGGGGAGGCTGCTCCCCGGCTGTATTCCCCCAAAAACCCGCCGCTCAGGACTGGGTCAGAGCCGCGGCGCCGCCGGCAATCTCTGTAATCTCTTGGGTGATGGCGCCCTGGCGCGCCCGGTTAAACTCTAGGGACAGGGAGCTGAGCATCTCCTTCGCGCTGTCAGAGGCTGTGTCCATGGCTGTCATGCGGGCATTCTGCTCACTACAGAAGGACTCCACCAGCGCGGCGAACATATAGCCCTTCAGAACGCCGGGAACCAGCACATCCAGCACGGCCTCCTTTGAGGGCTCATACCGCACCACGTCCCTGTATTGGTCCGCCTCGGAAAGGCCCCGGCGGGCGCTGAGCATGGCCCGGTCCAGGGGCAGAAGCTTGATGATCTCCGGCTCCATCCGCATAGCGGAATAGGTGTGGGTAAACACCAGGTAAATGTCATCCAGCGCCCCTTGCTCGAACAACCCCACAAGCGTATCCACAATCTCGCGGGCCCTCTCCAGCGTGGGGTCCTGGGCCGTATACATGAACTCCCCGTCAATGGAGATATTCTTTTTCTCAAAATAGTGGCGGCCCATTTGGCCAATCAAAAACAAGGTGGGGTCCTTCTTCCTGGCCAGGTAGCTCTCTGCCAGTTTCAGAACATTGTGGTTGTAAGCGCCGGCCAGGCCCTTGTCTCCCGTAATCACCACAAAGCCTGTTTTCCGTTCTTCCTTGGGCTTTTCATGGCCCTCGATATACCGGTGCTGCAGGTCTGGGGAGTGGCGGAAAATATCCAAGATGGTCTTTGCCAGCCGGTCAAAATAGGGCTCCACCTCTGAGAGCTGCTTGCGGGCCTTCTTCACCTTTGCCGAAGAAATAAGGTACATGGCGTTGGTGATCTTCAGGGTCTGTTCCACACTCCGCATGCGGGAGCGGATCTCCGTTATGCTTGCCATGTGGCGCTCACCCGCTTCTTATAGTCCTCGCAGCACTCCCGGATGGCCTGTTCTCCCGCTTCGGAGAGCTGGCCGGTTTTGTCGATCTCCTCCATCACCTGGGGGCGCTCCTTCTCCAGTTCGTCCGCCAGGCCCCAGGCAAATTCCCGGGCCCGCTCTACCGGCACATCGGCCAACAGCTTCTGGGTGGCGGCATAGAGGATGACCACCTGCCGGGAAACCTTCATGGGGTGATAGAGGGGCTGCTTCAAGATTTCCACCAAGCGGTTGCCGTGGTCCAGCGCCTCTTTGGTGGCGGCGTCCAGGTCCGAGCTGAACTGGGTAAACACCTCCAGCTCCCGGAACTGGGCCAGGTCAATACGCAGAGAACCTGCGATCTTCTTCACCGCCTTAGTCTGGGCCGCGCCGCCCACACGGGAGACGGAAAGGCCCACGTTCACAGCGGGACGCACGCCAGAGTGGAACAGGTTGGACTCCAAGTAGAGCTGGCCGTCCGTGATGGAGATAACATTGGTGGGGATATAGGCGGACACGTCACCGGCCTGGGTCTCGATAATGGGCAGGGCGGTGATGGAACCGCCGCCGTATTCCGGGGCCATGCGGCAGGCGCGCTCCAGCAGGCGGGAGTGAAGGTAAAACACGTCGCCTGGATAAGCCTCGCGGCCGGGAGAGCGCTTCAAAAGCAGGGACAACGTCCGGTAGGCCACAGCATGTTTGGAAAGGTCATCGTAGACGATGAGCACATCCCGGCCCTGGTTCATAAAGTATTCCGCAATGGCCACCCCGGAATAAGGGGCAATATACTGCACAGGGGCCGGCTCGCTGGCAGAGGCGTTCAGGATGATGCTGTACTCCATGGCCCCATGCTTTGACAGGGTGTTGTAAATCTTGGCCACGGTGGAGTTCTTCTGGCCGATGGCCACATAGATGCAGATAACATTCTGCCCCTTCTGGTTGAGAATGGCATCCACCGCAATAGAGGTTTTACCCGTCTGCCGGTCGCCGATAATCAGTTCCCGCTGGCCGCGGCCAATGGGCACCATGGCGTCCACCGCCAGAATGCCGGTCTGAAGCGGCACCGTGACAGGCTCTCGGGTGACCACGCCGGAGGCTTCCCGCTCGATGGGCATGGTCTTCTCCGTATGGATGGGGCCCTTTCCGTCGATGGGGTTGCCCAGGGCATCAATCACACGGCCCAGCATTTCCTCACCAGCAGGCACGTCTGCCCGGCGCCCTGTGCGCCGCACCTGGTCCCCCTCTTCAATGCCCTCTTCCGGGCCCAGAATGGCACAGCCCACGCTGCCGGTCTCCAGGTTCATGGCCAGGGCCTTCACACCGTTTTCAAATTCCAGAAGCTCGCCGTACATAACATTTTCCAGGCCATACACCGTGGCAATGCCGTCGCCAATTTGAACGACGGAGCCGGTCTCGCTGATCTGGGTCTTTTCCTCATAATGGGAGATCTCTTCCCGCAAAATGGATACAATCTCCTCCGGTTTGCCGTTCATCATTTATTTCCCCTCCTTCAGAGAGCGGCGCAGGCCTTGCAGCATTCCCCGCACGCTCTTGTCATAGGTAATGCCCTGCAGCTGCAGGACAAAGCCCCCCAGCAGCCCTGGGTCCAGCTCCACCTGAAACTCAATTTTAGAAAGGCCGTGACGCCGCTTTAACGCTTCTCCCACGCGGGCCAGGTCCGAAGGGTCGGGTTCGCGGGCGCAGCGGTACAGCGCCTGGGCCCCATTCTCCGCTTTCAGGCACAGCAGGTGATAGCTTTTCAGAATAGCGGGCAGCAAGGGCAGCCTTTCCCGCTGGCTTAAAAGCCGGAAAAAGCTCAAAAGGACCGGGGCTACCCGGCCCTGGAGCAGGCGGCACAGCACCCGGTCCTTTTCAGCCCGGGGGACGCAGGGGTCATTCAAGGCCTGCCACAGAGAAGGCTCTTTCTGCAGAAGAGCAGCGGCTGCTTGCAAGCCCTCCTCGTCCCGGATGAGCTCAAACAGTGCCAGCGCATAGCGTGTCTCCAGTGTTCTCATCGCTCATCACCACCGGCTTCTGAGAGGAAAGAATCCACCAGCTTGCGGTCTGATTCTTCATCCAATTCCTTTTGCGAAAGCTTGGAGGCCGTGAGCAGGACCAGCTCGGTGACGTTTTCCTGCACGCCCCGCAGCATTTCTTCCCGCTCCCGCTCCATATCTGCCCGGGCGCGCTCCTGCTCCTTCTGGGCGTCCTGTCCAGCGGTCTTCAAAATGGCGTCATATTCCCGCTGGCCGCGCTGCCTGGCCTCAGAAACAATCTGGGCGGCCTCCGCATGGGCCCCCTGGAGCTTTTCCTCATACTGGGCGGTCAGCTCCGAAGCCTTCTGCTTCTGGTCCTCAGCGTCCTTCAAATTGTTTTCAATCTCCGCAGTGCGGCTTTCCATCATTTCCGTAATGGGCTTGAACAGGAAATGCTTTAAAAGCAGGAAAAGCACCAGGATATTTACAATGGTCCAGACGATGTTCCAGTCCAGGTTCAGCACACCAATACGCCCCTTCCTCGTTTTGCTTTAAAATTGCCTTTGCTCTTAGCCCACAAACAGAATGAGCATGATGCCAATGACCAGGCCGTAAATAGCGGTGGCCTCGGCCAGAGCGCAGCCGATGAGCAGAGAGCTCTGGATCTTGCTGGCAGCCTCAGGCTGGCGGGCAATGGCGTCTACAGCCTTGCCGGTGGCAAAGCTAATGCCCAAACCGGCGCCAATGCCGGTCAAAACTGCGATAGCGGCTCCAAGTGCAACACTCATGATGATCTACTCCTTTATTCTCTCAATCTTTTTATGAATAACGGGCTGCGGCCCGTTCATTCCCAACTGTGCTTTACTCAATTGTCTCTGCGGTAAACAGGGCGGTTAAAAACACAAAGACAATGGTTTGAATGATGCCGTCGAACACATCAAAATACATGCTCAGCGCCATGGGCAAGATCGCTGGAATTGCCAGCTTGATCAGCTCCATAATGATGAAGGCCCCCAGTACATTGCCAAACAACCGCATGCACAAGGACAAGGGCCGGATGATGACCTCCATCAGGTTGATGGGCAGCAGCAGGGGGATGGGTTCGATAAATTTGTGAAGCCCTCCCTTCAGGCCCTTGATCTTAAAGCTGGAACCATAGATCAGGCCGCAGCTCATCAAGGCAAGCCCCGCCGTAACATTCAGATCCTTTGTGGGAGGCGTAATGCCAAACATGCCGATCATATTGGCTACGGCCAGGTACAGCCCAATGGTGCCAAAATAGGGGGCAAAGCCGCGCCAATGTTCTTCGCCCAGGGTGTTGCGGGTAAATTTATTGATAAATCCCACATAGATCTCCGCCACAAGCTGAGCCTTGCCAGGCACCTTTTTCAGATGTCTGGTAAACAGAATGGAAAGAATCACCAGAAAGGCCATGATCCCCCAGGTGACCACCACCGATTCCGCCACAGGAATTCCCCCGAAAATGGGAATGGTAAACGCCGTATGGCTGTCCAGCTCCTCCATCAACGTGTCGCGGATCCCGTCCAAAACAATCACCCCTTTGCTGCTAACCACGCAGCCCTGCATGATAAAATGGTCCAAAAGGGATCAGTGTGGCACTTGTCCTCCGCGTTGAGCTTTACCCTTTTTGGAAAACAAGCCTTTCCTGCCCCACTGAACACCGGGCACTGTTTCCACTCCCAGCTCATCCTTGGACCATCAATTCACCCCAAGCATACGCTTTCCGGGTCCAGCTGTCAAGAGTCCGTCAAAAAAATTGTAGACGCAACTAAATTGTTTCCTTTTTCATAAAAAATACTGGCAAAAAGACGTTTTTGCATTTTCGATTATGAATAGAACCCATATTTTTATTTTTCAATTTAGTGAATCTGACCACACACTCTCTCATTCTCTCACAGGCTCGGGCGGCAAGCTGCCGCTCCCGCTTCGCACCCCTGGTCTCTTGGAAAGGGACAGCCCAAGCCGCCCGCGCCCCGGCTTTTTGCAGACGCAAGAAGGGCGGCAGAAAGCTGCCGCTCCCACTTCGCGCCCCTGGTCTCTCGGAAAGGGACAGCCCAGGCCGCCCGCGCCCCGGCTTTTTGTAGACGCAAGAAGGGCGGCGGCAAGCTGCCGCTCCCACTTCGCGCTCCTGGTCTCTCGGAAAGGGACAGTCCAGGCCGCCCGCACCCCGGCTTTTTGTAGACGCAAGAAGGGCGGCGGCAAGCTGCCGCTCCCACTTCGCGCTCCTGGTCTCTCGGAAAGGGACAGCCCAAGCCGCCCGCGCCCCGGCTTTTTGTTGACGCAAGAAGGGCGGCGGCAAGCTGCCGCTCCCACTTCGCGCTCCTGGTCTCTCGGAAAGGGACAGCCCAAGCCGCCCGCGCCCCGGCTTTTTGTAGACGCAAGAAGGGCGGGACTTGCGTCCCGCCCCCCTTGCTTGAAAAAGGAGATTTATGAAAAAGAAACTTGTACTCAAAACTTTAGTTGGAAGTGCCCGTGTTCTCCGACAGGGCCAGCTCCACCGTACCGCTGGAACCAGTAGAGGAGCGATACACAGTAAGGGTCACTGTATCCCCGGGCTTTTTGTCCGCGATATAATTGGCGATGGTGTTGGCGCTGGTAACCTGGGTATCGTCAATGGCGGTGATGATATCGCCCCGCTGCAGGCCAGAACGAGTTGCCTCATCGCTGACAACCTCACTGACATAGAAGCCGGAGGTGCCGCCATAAAAACTGGCAGTCAGCTGGTCAATATAGCCGCCGGTCACGCCCAGCATGGGACGGTCCTGCACATAGCCATATTCCATCAGATCGGAGACAATGGGCTGCACCGTATCCGAGGGGATAGCAAATCCCAGGCCCTCATAATCGGTGGCGGCAATCTTAGAGGAGTTAATGCCCACCACACGGCCATTCATGTCCACCAAGGCACCGCCGGAGTTACCGGGGTTGATGGCCGCGTCCGTCTGGATGCAGTTGACAGTATACCCCGTGTCGCTGTTGGTAACCGGGCGGTTCAGCGCGGAAACATAGCCAAAGGTCACGCTGGAGTTGAGCTGCATGCCGCCAGGGTTACCCACGGCCATAACCTCATCGCCCACCTGCAGGTCGGAAGAAGTCGCAAACTCCGCCGCTGTCAAGCCGGTGGCGTCAATCTTAATGACCGCCAGGTCCGTCTGGGTATCCTCACCCACCAAGGAGGCTTCATAAGTCATGCCGTCACTGGTGACCACCTTCAAATTGGTGGCGTTGTCGATTACATGCTGGTTGGTGACAATATAGCCATCCTCTGAAATAATAATGCCGGAACCCTCGCCTGCCAGAGACGAAGAATCAGACTCGCCACTGTCGCTGCCGCCATAGCCAAAGACAAAGCCCTGCTGGCTGATTTGGTAATTCTGGATGCAGACCACAGAGGGGATGACTTTCTGTGCGGCCTCCTGGCGGGTCAAACTATCCGTGGTGACCACCGCGTTGGAGGTATCGTTGCTGTCCGCGTTCTTATACAAGGTAAAGGCTGCCGTTTCACTGGAGCCGGTGCTTTCCACATTGACAATGCCGTTCTGGATCATCAGGGCGAAAACGCCCACAGAAGAGAAGGAGACCACCGCGCAGCAGAGCACCGCGGCAATCACAGCCAAAGCGGTCTTTTTCACCTTTTTGCCGTCCCGGGGCTTCTTCTGCTTGGGCGGCTTCTGAGGCGTGTAATAAGGGACATTGTGCTGCTGGGTAGCGCCGTTCCACGTGTAGGTGCTGGGCTGCTGGGGCTGATTGCCATACTGCCAGCCGCTCTGGGTGGGATAGGGATTGTGAGATCCCTGTCCGCCATAGGGGGTAGAAGCCTGGGAATCCCGGTCTTTTACCTGGCTGCCCGTGTAGTGGTACTCGGAAGACTCCACAGAAGCCGGTTCCTGGGCGGCGCTTTCCGCGCTCTCGTTTTCCCTCTTTTCAGTATCTTGCTCCATGGGCTCGCCGGTGTTATTCGCAGCACCCATGTTGTTCTCATCATAAGGATTATACATAAACCATTGCTCCTTTCCAAAGCATTGGGAGATTGTAGATGCTCCCAAGGGGTTTCCTTTTTATCCCCTTGTTGTGCCCTTATTATCCCCCGGCTATGTGAAAAGGATGTGACGGCTTGTAAACTCTTCGATGATTTTTCAAAAAACTTCGCGTTGAGAAAAAATCCCAAGCTACGCAGGGCGCTTTCAGAAAGGCTTTAGCCCAGCTTTTCCAGCAGATGGCTTTTTTTCAACGCCAGCCGAATAGCCGCGCACAAGGGCACGGAAACCACCACGGCGATAACAGCGTTGACACTGGACGTAACGGCCTTGGTACCCACGGAAAGGAGCACGGGGACCAGGGCGCTTCCCAGAAGCATGCCCTCGATAAAGCTCTTGCCCAAGTACAGCGCCATATAGGTGGCGCTGCCCGCAATGGCCGCCAGAATGTTCTGGCCATGGTTCTCCGCCCGGCTGCCTCTGGCATAGGCCGCCCAGCCGCACACAGCGGCCAGGAGGAACTTAAAGACAAAGGTAAAGGGAGCGGAGGCGATATAGGCCGGATTGGTCATATCATACAGCGCAGAACCCAAGCCCGCCGCCAAACCGCCGCCCACAGGCCCCAGTACAAAACCGGAGAGCAGGCAGAAAATATTGCCCAAGTGGATGCGGGTCACATCCCCAATGGCCACGGGGATGGGCACGCTCAACATGCTGGAGACAAACACCAGCGCCGCAAATACGGCGGTCAGCGTTACACGGTAGATCATTTTGTTTTCATGTTTCATGGTTGTCATCTTCTCTTTGGATAGAGCCCCTCGCCCCGCGATCCAACGGGGCACCGGCTCCTTTTCTATTATAATACATTCCGGCGGGATACGCCAGTATTTTTTTCACACTTTTTTAAGCTCGGGCCACACCCGTGCGGCGGGCCGCTTCCGCCACGGCCTTGGCCACTGCGGGGACCACCCGCTTGTCAAAGGCGGAGGGGATGATGTTCTGCTCACTGAGCTCCTCCGCGGGGATCAGGCCGGCCAGGGCCTGGGCCGCGGCCACCTTCATCTCGTCGTTGATCTCCCGGGCCCGCACGTCCAACGCTCCCCGGAAAATGCCGGGGAAAGCCAGCACGTTGTTGATCTGGTTGGGATAGTCGGAGCGGCCGGTGCCCACCACCCGGGCGCCGGCGGCCAGGGCCTCTTCGGGGAAAATCTCCGGAGTGGGGTTGGCGCAGGCGAACACGATGGCGTCAGGAGCCATAGTCTTCACCATCTCCCCGGTGAGCACGCCGGGGGCGGAGAAGCCCATGAACACGTCCGCCCCGCGGATCACCTCTGCCAGGGGTCCGGACTTCCGCTGGGGGTTGGTCTCTTCCGCCAGCTGGGCTTGGGCGGGAGTCATGCCGGGCAGGCCGGGGACCAAAGCGCCCATCCTGTCACAGACCACCACGTTTTTCAATCCCAGGGCCATGAGCAGCTTGGTGCAGGCAGTGCCGGCGGCTCCGGCGCCGTTGACCACCGCGCTGACCTCCTCAATGTTCTTGCCCACCAGCTTTAAGGCGTTGAGCATGGCAGAAACAGTGATCACCGCGGTGCCGTGCTGGTCATCGTGGAACACCGGGATATCCAGCCGCTCCTTCAGTTTGGCCTCCACCTCAAAGCAGCGGGGGGCGGCAATATCCTCCAGGTTGACGCCGCCGAAGGAACCGGCGATCATCTCCACCGTGTGGACGATCTCGTCCACATCCTTGGAGCGCACGCAGATGGGAAAGGCGTCGATGCCGGCAAAGGCCTGGAACAGGGCGCATTTGCCCTCCATTACAGGCATTCCAGCTTCGGGGCCGATGTCCCCCAAACCCAAAACAGCGGTGCCATCGGTGACCACCGCCACCAGGTTGCCCCGGCGGGTGTACTCGTAGGACTTCTCCACATCCTTCTGGATCTCCAGACAGGGGGCGGCCACCCCAGGGGTATAGGCCACGGACAGGTCCTCTTTATTCTCCAAGACGCAGGGGGTGGTTACCCGGATCTTTCCCTTCCACTCCCGGTGCATCTCCAAAGCCTTCTGCGCATGATCCACAATGAGTCCCTCCATTTTTCTTCCACATTTACATGGATTATAGCACGGCTTTTCCGGCCGCGCAAGGGCAGCGCTTGATTTTCCCGCCTTTCCTTTTTATAATAGACCCATACTCGTTAAAGGAGGCAGGAAAGATGGAACAGAATCTCCGGCGTTTTGACGCCTGCATTTTCGATTTGGACGGCACCCTGGCCAACACCTTGGCCTCAATCGCCTATTTTGGCAACAGCACCCTGCGGGAATACGGCCTGCCGGAAATCCCGGTGGAGACCTATAAGTCCTTGGTGGGCAACGGGGCGGATGTGCTGATGCGGCGGATGCTGAAAACCGTGGGGGCGCAGCTTTCCGAGGAGCAGGTGCGGGATTTCCGCGCCGCGTATGACCGCCGTTATGAAAGCGAACCCATGAAGCTGGTGGAGCCCTACCCGGGCATTCCGGAAGCCCTGCGGGATTTGAAGGCCCGGGGGATGAAGCTGGGGGTGCTCTCCAACAAGCCGGACAACATGGCCCAGTACATTACCGGCGCCCTCTTCGGGGAGCTGGTGGACCAGTGCCATGGCCAGAGAAACGGCGTCCCCAAAAAGCCAGACCCCACAGCTGTGTTGCAGATGGCCTCTGACCTGGGGGTTGAGCCGGGCCGGGTGCTCTATGTGGGCGACAGCGGCGTGGACATGCAGACCGGCCGGAACGCGGGCATGGTCCCCTGCGGGGTGCTTTGGGGGTTCCGGGACGAAGCGGAGCTGCGGGAAAACGGGGCCGCCCTTCTAGCCTCTACCGCCCAGGAGCTGCGTGACGCAGCCCTGCGTGAAGGATGCTGAAAGCAACCCTGCCGGCGCAAGCTATCGGGAGCGGGGCCGCACCGTGTTTTTCCGGGATTTTTTCTGGGAATTGTCTCCACCACGGTTGCTTTTCCCGGACTTTTTATGCTATGATTTATTAAAATTCGCCAAAACCATCGTGAAGAGATGTGGGTTTTGAGAAGGGGGAAGCGCGTGTGAAACTATACCGCAGGTTCTTGGCAACGTATCTCTGCGTCTGCCTCATCCCCCTGGTATTCTCCCTGGCACAGGTGGTGGGAATGCGTCAGGAGATCCAGCGCTCCATCGCCAAAGATCAGGAAGTCACGCTGCGCACCGCCCAGGGGGATTTGGAAAGCAGCCTTGTGGAAGCAGCCAACACCCTGGACCTTCTCTCGGAAAATGAACTGCTGGAAAGCCTCTCCCTGGAGGAAACCGTCAGCAGCACTGCCCTATACGACATGTGCAGTCTTATCCCCGTGCTGACAGTGGCCAGCCAGCAGCGCGCCTCTTATGTGAGCTGCTTTGCCTATTTCCCCAGCAGTGGGTACCTGGTCTCCAACAAAAGCACCTACCACCCTGACCTGGCGGGCATCTCCACCTGGGATCTCAACATTCAATACCAGGACCTCCTCGCCAAGCTGGAGGAAAGCGGCGTCAACGCCAGCGTGCGCACCATTTATTCCCAGGATGGGCAAAACGGCTACCTGCTGATCTCCAAAAACTGCTACGACAGCCGCTACCGGACTCTCCACGCCTCTTTGGGCATCCTGATCCAGCTGGACCGGGAGGAGTCCTTTTTGGATACGGACAGCACAAAAATGTTCGTGCTGGAGGCGGACGGCACGCTGTTTTGCGGCGATCCAGGCGGCGCGCAGGTCGCTTCCTTGGCAGCGGGAAAGGACAGCGCCCAAGGCCGGGTGCGCCTTTCCGGGCAAACCTGGCTCTACTCGGTGTATCCAGGGGAAAGCCTCAGCAACCTGCGCTATGGGCTTTTGGTGCTGGAAAACGCCTATTACCGCTCGCTGGAGCCGCTGCTGATTCAGCTGGCGGCACTGATTTTGGTGATTGTCGCCGGGGTGATCCTGGCTGTATTCCTCAGCCGCCGCACCTGGTCCCCTTTCCGCCAGATTCTGCCCATCGTCAAGCGGTCTGCCGCGGGGCGTGACAGCGAGTACCATTCCTTGGCTGAATTTTCCCAGGCCCTTACGGACTTCGCCAAAGAGAAGGAACTGCTGTTAAAACAGGTGCTGGCGTCAGAGCAGCGGGAGGACGCGCTGGCAATCTGGCAGTACCTGCTGGGATTTACGCAGGATTCCTCCTGCCTCTCCCGCTATTTAGAGGAAAGCCAGCCCTACCGGCTGCTGTCCTTCTCTCCGTCCCCGGCGGAGAGAACTGCCTGTGAGGCCTCACAGGGCGGCCCCCACGGCCGCGTGCCCCTGTGCAAGGTGGTGGAACAGGTGTTTCTGGACCGCCAGGATGGGGTCTGCCTCACCATAGGGAACAGCGTTGTGGTGGCGCTGGTACAAAACACCGTGGAACTGGAGGAAATCCGCCAAAAGGCCGCCCAGGCGCAGGAGGAAGCCGGCCTCCCCCTGGTGTGCTATGTCAGCGAGGTGTGCCTGCAGCTCTCCAACGCCCCCGAGGCCTGGAGCTGGATTCAGCGTGCCGCTGACCGGGATTCCTTTTGGCAGGAGTCCCGCCGGCCCGGGGTGTGGCTGGCCCGGGACCTTCTGGAATATCCCAGCTACTTTGGGGACTTCCCCCTGCACCGCAAGCAGCTGTTCGCCGCCCTGGCATCGGGAAAGCCAGAGCGGGTGCGAAAGCTGCTGGACACGATCCTACAGGAGGACCTGCTGGATCCCCGCCTGCCGGTAGAGCTTATCCGCAACCGGTGTGTCAGCATTATCGAGGCCCTTCTCCCCTATCTGGAGGAAAAGGATCACCCCTTGGAGGCACGCGCCATGACAGCGCCCACTGCCCAGGAAATGGGAGAACAGCTTCTCACGCTGTTCCAGCACGCTAAACTCCAGCCAGAACGGGAAGATCCGGCGGAAAGGCGCGACAACCAGCTGGTGGCGCAGGTGCAAAGCTATATCCGCGAAAATTACCAAGACCCCTTCCTGAACGTCTCCCTCATTGCCGACCGGCTGGGGAGGAACCTTTCCACCCTCAGCCACCAGTACAAGGACCTGACGGGCCACGGCCTGTTGGAAGACCTTCACGCCGTGCGCCTGGAGGCCGCCAAACGCCTCCTCACAGAGGGAAAAACGGTGCGGGAGGCCGCGGAACTTGTAGGATACGGCGACTCCCGCGCGCTGATCCGCGCCTTCAAACGCTATGAAGGAAGCACTCCTGGGCAGTTTGTCGAAAAGAAATAACGCCCTTTCCTCACTGCATTTTTGCCCCGCTCGGGCCGCATAAACACTGGAAATTCCCCATATTTGGGAATGCCATTTTTTTGCGGAACGGGCGGGGCAAATTTTGGCTATTTACAGTTTATTAAAAATTCGTTAACATGTTTTTATGAAAAATCGACACTGGGTGCCGGTTGCTCGAAAGCCCGCGAATTCTGCAGGTTTTGCAGGATGATTTTCAGCGGGCTGCAAATTTTAGAGAAGAGAGGAATGAAGTGCGTATGAGCAAGCCTGCGGCGTTCGCCCGAAGTCCCATTACCCGGGTGCGGAAGCCACGAAAGTACACTTGGGAAAACATCCGAAAAAACACCACCAAAAACTGGGCCCTGGTGTTAATGGTTCTTCCCGCGTTGGCGTTTTACATCATTTTCCATTATATCCCCATGGGCGGCCTGCTGATGGCCTTTGAGAATTTCAAGCCCAAGCTTGGCATTTTCGGCTCTCCTTTTGTGGGACTGGAAAACTTTGCGGACTTCTTCAACTCCGCTTTCGCCTGGCGCACCATCCGCAACACGCTGATCCTCAGCTTGCTGCAGCTGTGCATCGAGTTCCCCATCACCATCATCTTTGCCCTGCTCCTCAACGAGCTGCGCAGCAAGCGCTATAAGAGACTGGTGCAAACTGTTTCTTACATGCCCTACTTTGTTTCTATGGTGGTCATGGCCGGCATTATCGTGGACTTCTGCTCCACCACCGGCCCCCTCACCCAGCTTGTGGGCGCTGTCACGGGAAACTATGACAACCTGCTGGGCAACGCCGCAAACTGGCGGCCCATATACGTTCTATCAGACCTATGGAAAAACCTAGGGTTCGACGCCATTATCTATGTGGCGGCCCTAGCGGGCATTGACCAAACCCTTTATGAGGCCGCTGAGATCGACGGCGCCAGCCGCTTCCAGCGCATTATGCGTGTGACCATTCCCTGCATTCTCGACACCATTATGATCATGCTCATCCTGCGCATTGGTCAAATGCTTTCTGTAGGCTATGAAAAGACAATTCTGCTCTACAACCCCCAGGTATATGAAACCGCGGACATTCTTTCCAGCTTCATCTACCGCAAGGGCATTCAAGAGATGAACTACGGCTATTCCACAGCCGTCTCCCTGTTTAACTCGGTGATCAACTTCGTGCTGCTGATCATTGCCAACACCATTAGTAAGAAGTACACCGAAACCGGCCTGTTCTAACAAGAAAGGAGAGATCTCACCATGGCAATGGTCAAAAGCAAGGCTAGGGGCAGCAGGATCTTCAACTTCTGCAATATCCTTTTCTTTGCCCTGATTATGATTGTTTGCATCCTTCCCGTGTGGCATGTGTTCTGCGCCTCCTTCTCCAATGCCAGCTGGGTGATGAACCAGAGAGGCTTAATCTGGTACATCAAGGATTTTACCCTCAACGGCTATCAGCTGGTATTCAATGACAACAGCATCTGGACCGGCTACCTGAACACCTTCATCTATGTTATCGGCACCACTGTGCTGGGCATGTTCCTCACCGTGATGGCGGCCTACGCCCTTTCCCGCAAGGATTTTATCTGGGCAAACCCCCTGATGCTGATTATCTCTTTCACCATGCTGTTCTCCGGCGGCATTGTCACGCTGTACATCCTGGTAACCCAGACCCTGAATATGTATGACAGCCGCTGGGCCCTGATCCTGCCCAACTGCATGAGCGCCTTCTATCTCATCCTGGTGCGCACGGCCATGCAGAATGTGCCGGACAGTCTGGAGGAATCTGCCATGCTGGACGGCGCGGGCCGGTTCACCATTTTGTTCCAGATCATGCTGCCCCTGATCAAGGCCACCCTGGCCACTGTTATCCTGTACTACGTCATTGGCAACTGGAACAGCTGGTTTAACGCCATGATCTACATTCGCTCGGAGGACAAAAAGCCCCTGCAGCTGATTTTGAAGGAGCTGCTGGTCGATACCAACAGCAGCAGCAACGCCAACGTGGACATCAGCGTTCTCGCCTCGGGAGAATCCGGCGACGCAGTGCTTTATAAACAGCTGATGAAATACTGCACCATTATGGTGTCCACTGTGCCCATGTTCATCTTCTATCCCTTTATCCAGAAGTACTTCGAATCCGGCGTCATGATCGGCGCTATCAAGGGGTAAAGGCCACCTGCTTTACGAAGCAACAGCGCATCTGCGCTTTGCCAAAGGGGCTTTCCCTGCGGAAGCCCGTTATAATTAAAAGTTTTAGGAGGAAAGCAACATGAAAAACGCCAAGAAACTGGTCGCTCTTCTGCTGAGCCTGGCGCTGGTGCTGTCCCTGGGCGCCTGCGGCGGCAACGACGGAAGCTCCACCTCCAGCGAAGCCTCTCCCTCCAGCACAACGGAGGAAAGCGGCGCTGCTGCGGAATCCGGTGATGAGAGCCAGGCTGAAACCGCCGAAACCGGCGAGTTCCAGCTGCCCATCGTGGACGAGCCCACCACCCTTTCTTACTTTGTGGCGGATGACTCGAATGCGGCCATCATGACCACCGACTGGAACGACAACGAGTTCTATCAGGAGATGGAGCGCCGCACCGGTGTCCATCTGGAGTTCGAGATGGTGTCTTCTGCCGACTACCAGACCAACTTCAACCTGATGATCGCCTCTGGCAACCTGGCCGACATGATCTATGTAGGCGCTTCCTACTACGCAGAAGGCGTGGACGCCGCCATTGACGACGGCTACTTCCTGGATCTGACGGATCTGGTGGACGAGTACATGCCCAACTACGAGAAGGTCCGCACCTCCGATGTGCAGTATGAGCTGCTCTCCACCACCGACTCTGGCCGGCTGGGCGCTGTGTATGAGCTGCGCCAGTCCAAGCAGGGCCCCTGGCTGGGCCTGTGGATCCGCCAGGACTGGCTGGACGACCTGGGCCTGGATACCCCTGTAACCTTTGACGATTACCACGAAGTCCTTACCGCGTTCAAGAACGAGAAGGGCGCTACTGCTCCTCTAATCCTGAACTTCAGCGGCAGCGACGGCGAGTTCGGCACCATGTCTGGCGGCCTGAATGTGCTCAACAGCTGGCAGCTGGACGAGACTGGCAAGGTTAACTTTGGGCCCTACATGGACGCTTGGAAAGAGTATGTCACCATTATGCACCAGTGGTACACCGAGGGCCTGATCGACCCCGATTTCATGGCCACTGACGAGCGTACCGCCGACATGGCCAAGGTGGTTACCGGCGCTTCCGGCCTGTTCGCCGCCCTGTACACCATGCCTTCTGTTTACGAGGCTGCTTCCGAGGATCCCAACATGAACCTGGCCCCTGTCAATCCTCCCGTTATGAACGAGGGTGACGAAGGCCACATCCGCCTGCGCGACTCCTACACCTCTGGCAACACCGCCATTTCCGCTGACAGCGAGAACTGGGAGGTGGCCCTGCGCTGGCTGGATTACCTGTACACCGATGAGGGCGCTCTGCTGGCCAACTACGGTGTGGAGGGCGACACCTTCGAGTTTGATGAGAATGGCAAACCTGTCTTTACCGACAAGATTCTGAACAACGAGAACGGCTGGACCATGACCCAGACTGTGGCCAGCTACCTGTGCCCCTCTGCTGGCATTGCCAACTGGTCTGACTGGACCCGTGAGCTGGCCGGTGTGCCCGAGAAGGACCAGGCCTGCTACGACGTGTGGAGCGAGTTCAGCGACGATTGGCGCCTGCCCTCCTCTGTCACTCTGACTCAGGATGAGTCCACCGAGCGCGCTGCCCTGTATGCTGACATCAGCACCATCGTGAAGGAGCAGACTGCCCAGTTTATCAGCGGCGCTCTGGACATCGAGGAGAACTGGGACGCTTACATCTCTGCCCTGGAGGCCAGCGGCATGGAGCGTGCCATCGAGATCACCCAGGCTGCGTATGACCGTTACCTGGCCCGTGTCGAGTAATTCAAGTTTGAAAAAACCGGTTATCACTGCGCGAGGACCCCGCCCCTGGCGGGGTCCTTTCCGCATGACATAAAAGGGAGGAACCATTATGAAATATGGACTGCAAATGTACAGCGTGAGAGATTTGACTGAGCACGACCTGCGGGGCGCGCTGCAGCAAGTGGCAGAAATGGGCTACTCTTTTGTGGAGTTCGCCGGCTTTATGGGCAACTCTGCCGAGGATGTAAAGAGCTGGCTGGAGGAATACGGCCTGCAGGTCTCCAGCACCCACACCCCCCTGGCCGAGCTGGAGGACGAGGTTCTGGACCAGACCATTGCCTATCACAAGGCCATTGGCTGCAAGGATATCATCATCCCCTATGCCAAGCTGGAGACCAAGGAGCAAATCGACGCCTTTGTGGAACGGGTCAACACGCTCATCCCCAAGCTGCAGGCAGAGGGGATCTCCCTGCACTATCACAACCACGACTGCGACTTTGCCCCCACCCCTGAGGGGCTGGTCCCCGAGGAGGAGCTGCTGGCCCGCACCAGCATCCTGCTGGAGGTGGACACCTATTGGACCTTTGTGGCCAAGCAGAACCCTGTGGAGTTCATCCGGCGGCATAAGGACCGCATCCGCATGATCCATCTGAAAGATGGCATGGGTAACCACACCGGGAAATCCCTGGGCCAGGGCGTCGCCCCGGTGAAGGAAGTGCGCCAGGCCGCCATCGAGCTGGGATTCCCCATGATTGTGGAAAGCGAGGGCCTGGACCCCACCGGCCTGGAGGAAGTCAAGCGCTGCATAGAGTTCCTCAAGGAAGAGGACGCCAAATAAGGACACAATACAAAAAAATACAGAAGGAAGAAGGGCGCGGCTTGATGCCGTGCCTTTCTTCCTTTTCTGGTAGTCAGATTACTACGGCTGCTTTTGCACTTCCTTTTTCACAATCCCCGCGCTTTTTCCACCCGAAAAGGGGAGGGCCGCGCACTCCTGCCGCTGTGCCCCGAGGGTGCGGCCGCTCTGACGGAGATCGGGGAATTTTGCCCCCAATAGAGGGCCCCGCTTTTCCGGGGCAACATCGTTTCAACGCCAAAGAAAGATCACAAAAAAGTTGTTTTTAGATATTTACTTCTAGCTGTTCTGCGGGTATAATCGCATTGTTCCTACCAATTTCAACCTATAGGGGGGGAGAAGCTCGTGAATATACCGCGCGCTGAACATCCCAATCCCCAGTGGGAGCGGGAAACATGGAAAAATTTGAACGGGCCCTGGGAATTCGAGTTCGACTTCGGCTGCAGCGCCGTGGAGCGGCGCCTGTGGGAAAAGAAGCGCTTCGACCGGGAGATCCTGGTCCCCTTCTGCCCGGAGAGCCGGCTTTCCGGCATTGGCTACACCGATTTTATCAGCGGCGTAGCCTACCGCAGAAACTTTGAGCTCAGCCAGGAGGAATTGTCCGGAAGGGTCCTGCTGCACTTTGGCGCTGTGGACTACGAGGCCTCTGTGTATGTCAACGGAACTCTGGTGGGCTCCCACAAGGGCGGCTATACCTCCTTCTGCTTTGACATCACAAAACATGTGGCCCCGGGCCCTAACACGCTGTTTGTGGCTGTGAAGGACGACGTCCGCAGCGGCCTGCAGCCCAAGGGAAAGCAGGCCCATCTCTACGCATCCTCCGGCTGCGACTACACGCGCACCATCGGCATCTGGCAGACTGTGTGGCTGGAATTTGTCCCCGAGCGCCACATCCAGTCCGCCAAATACTATCCCGACCCCGCCAACGGCAAGGTCACTGTCACCGGGCTGGTCCAGGGGCAGGGAACGCTGCAGCTCACCGCCCTGTGGGAGGACAAGCCCGTGGGAGAGGCGGCGCTTTCTGTGGAGGACGGCTTCTTTACAGCCCAGCTGGATCTGTCGGAGACCCACTTGTGGGAACCCGGCAAGGGCGGCCTGTACACCCTGCTGCTCTCCTTCGGCGAGGACCGGGTAAAGAGCTACTTCGGCCTGCGCACCGCCAAGTTCCAGGGCCGGAAGTTCCTTCTAAACGGCAAGTCCCTATTCCAGCGGTTTGTGCTGGACCAGGGCTTCTATCCCGACGGCATTTACACCGCTCCCACGGAAGAGGACCTGGTGAAGGACATCCAGCTGTCCTTCGCCGCGGGCTTCAATGGCGCCCGGCTCCACGAGAAGGTCTTTGAGGCCCGTTTCCTCTACCACTGCGACCGGCTGGGCTACCTGGTGTGGGGCGAATATCCCAACTGGGGCCTGGATCACGCCCATCCCCTGTCCACCGAGACGTACCTCAACCAGTGGAGCGAAGCCGTGGAGCGGGACTTCAACCACCCGGCCATTATCGGCTGGTGCCCCTTCAACGAGACCTGGGGCTACCGGGAGGAACGGGAGAAGAACGCCCTGCTCACCAGCCTTTACAAGCTGACCAAGCGGCTGGACCCCACCCGTCCCTGCATTGACTCCAGCGGAAACTACCGTGTCCTCTCGGAGGTCTACGATATCCATGACTACGACCAGGACACCCAGAGCTTCCAAGCCCGCTGGGACGGCCTGACGGACCGCATCCGGGAAACCGGCGGTGTCATCCCCGCGGAGGACCCCTTCTTCAACTCCGCCCCCGAAGGGCCCAGCGGCCGGGCTCCTTTCTTCAACCAGCCCTATGACAACCAGCCCATCTTTGTCAGCGAGTACGGCGGCATCCGCTGGCCGGACGACACGGTGGAGGGCTGGGGCTACGGCAACGCGTCCGCCACTCCAGAGGAGTTCTTCGCCCGCTACAAGGGCCTGACCGAGGCCCTGCTGAACAACCCGGAGATTTTCGGGTTCTGCTACACCCAATTGTACGACGTGGAGCAGGAAGTCAACGGCCTGTACACCTATGGCCGGGTTCAGAAATTCGATATCAGCCTTATCCAGAAGATCAACCAGCAGAAAGCGGCCATTGAGGACTGAGCTGCCCTACAGGGTACCTTTGCACCGGCAAGCGCCCCCGCTCCAGGAGTTTGGAGCGGGAGCGCTTTTTTGCTCTGGCTCGCTTCAACCGCCCCTGTGCCCCGCTTCCGCATGTGATATACGTTGAGCCATACCCTGAACCGCTGTTTGAACAAGCGGCTGAAATTACCGTTCTCTTTACGGCTCGGGCTCTTCACAAAGGAAGAGAGATTCCCTCTACCCTCCCGCGTTTTTCTGTGCTACAATGATAGCAAAGAAAGCAAAGCCCCTTGGGCTTTTGAAGACAACGGAGGAGCATACGCCATGAAAAAAACACGCATTTTATTCACCGGAGATTCCATCACCGACGTGTACCGCACGGACGTGGTCCGGGCCATGGAGAGCTGGCTGGACCCTGCCCTTACCGCTCAGGAGCGCCAGGCCTCTACCAACAGCGTGCTGGGAATGGGATACCCCCTGCTGGCTGCCGCCCAGCTCAGCGCCGAGGAGCCCGGCCGCTATGAATTCCTGAACCGGGGCATCTCCGGCAACCGGGTGGTGGACCTGGACGCCCGCATCAAGGTGGACTGCATCAACCTGCGCCCCGACGTGATCAGCATTATGATCGGCGTCAACGACGTGTGGCACGAGCTGGGCGATCACAACGGTGTGGACGCCCCCAAGTTCCGCCGGGTCTACCAGGGGATGCTCCAGGAGATCACCCAGGCCCTGCCCGGGGTGAAACTCATCCTGCTGGAGCCCTATGTGCTCCAAGGCCCCGCCACGCAGGAGCACTGGGACACCTTCCGCCGGGAAGTGGACCTGCGCCGGGAGATCACCCGAGAGCTAGCCAAGGACTACTGGGAGAAAGAGGACCTGTACATCCCCTGCATCGACACTCAGAAGCTCTTTGACCAGGCTGCTGCCCGCAGCTGCCCCGGAGACTGGACCGCTGACGGCGTCCACCCCACCCCGGCAGGCCACTGGCTGCTGGCCCAGGAATGGGTGCGGTGCTTTAAGGAAAACGGATAAGCTTACATAGAAGTATAAGGAACCCCTGCCGGTTGGCAGGGGTTCCTTTTTGTATTCCGCTTTTCTTTTTCCTGCCAGGGACGGGCCGGCGGGAAGCCGCAGCCTCCGTCTCTCCCACGGCAACGGCGCTCCGGGGGGCGCTTCAGGCATCCTCGGGCCCATCATCGGAAAGCCCGCTCTGAAGCAGGTACTCTCGAGGGGACATCCCTGTTTTAGCGCGGAATACCCGTGAGAAATACCGCTCGTCGTAATAGCCGCACATTCCGGCAATATCCCCAATGGAGAGATTCAGCAGCTTTTTCTGTTCCAGCAGCTGCTTGGCGTAGTCCACCCGCAGCCGCGCCAGATATTCCGTGGGGGTAAGCCCCGTCTGCTCCCGGAATTTGCGGCGCATGTAATTTTCCGTGTAATTCCCCGAGGAAAGGATTTCCTTTAAATCCAACTCCGGATCGGCAAAACCGGCGATAATCCTGCTTTTTACCTGGTCTACCAAAGGCACGGCGCTGCCCCCTGCCATCCATGCCGCCAGCAGCTGCATCGCCGCCCGGAATAGGGAGAGGACCACAGGGCGCTCTTCCAGCTTTTTCTGGTAATGCAGATTTAAAAAGAGCCGCACCAACCTCTCAAAGCTTTTTTCGCTGTCATCCTGCAGCAAAATAGGGCGGTCCGCGGGGACCTGCCGGTTATCAGCCGTGAGAAATTCCTCCGTGTGGAAATAGTAGTCGACGAATCCCTCTTGCGAGCGTTTGGAGTGTTCCATTCCAGGGGGGATGCAAAGGATTGTCCCCTCGGTAAAAGAGTAGCACTCCTCTCCGATCCACGTTTTCCCCTCCCCCAGCACGTTTACAGAGATCTCCCACAGCTCATGGCTGTGGGGATGGCAGTTGGAAAGGGTCCGGGGCGCGGCGCCCAAAGAATACAGCCTCACCGCTTCACCGCCTTTTCAAAAAGATAGCTCCATTGTAGCCCCAGAACACGAAATTGTCAACCAAATGTGTCAAATCGTCCACCTTTTCCCCGGATGTGCAGGATAAGGGGAAAACCGTGCGGAAATCTTGGGAAAATCCACCTTTTCCCCTTTGGTCTCCTGCTGATTCAAAAGGCTTTTGTGCTATATTTGAACCTGCAAATCCACATAAGACAAGGAGAAAAGCAGCATGAAAGCGATCATTACAACACTGCCGGGCAAAAGCGTTTTGCAAGAAGTCCCTATGCCGGAGATGAACGAGGACTCCGTGCTGATCCAATTAAAATACTGCGGAGTGTGCTATTCCGAGCACTATGAGTGGAAGACAAACGGAGGGGCCTTTGGCCACGAGCCCATGGGAACCATCGTCCAGGTGGGCAAAAACGTAGAGGGCTTTTCCGTGGGGGACCGGGTCTCCGGCCTGTGGGGGAGTACCCTTCCCGGCGCGGGGGGCATGGTTCAGTATGCTGTGGCCAACCCCAGCAAGGACACTGTGGTCAAGCTGCCAGAGAACGTGCGGGACGAGGACCTGGTGCTGGAGCCCCTGGCCTGCATTTACTCTGCTGTGAGCAAGGCCCATTGTTCCATGCCCGGCACCCATGTGTGCGTGGTGGGCTGCGGCTATATGGGCTGCGGCGCCATCAGCCTGCTGAAGGCCCGCGGCTGCTATGTGGTGGCAGTGGATATTCGGGAATCCTCCCGTGCGGATGCCTTGAAGTACGGCGCCCAAGAGGCCTACTCCCCCCAAGAGGCCCTGGAAAAATACGGAACTGAATCCGGCCACCCCGGCTTTGAGATGGTGATGGAGTGGGGGGAAACCAACGAATCTCTGGACACTGCCATCCAGCTCACCCGCATGTGCGGCCAGCTCTGCGTGGGGGCGTATCACACCGGCGGGAAACGGCTGGTAGATGTACAGCAGCTGAACATCAAAGCCATCGAAATGCTGTCCGTGCACCCGCGCCAGGCCCAACTCTCTGACACCGGCGCGCGCCATGCGGCGGAAATGCTCGCCAGCGGCGCCTGGTGCTACAAAGACATTCCCACCATGATTTACCCGATGAACAAGTTTGACCAGGCTCAGGCCGAGCTGGAAACCAAATACGGCCACCACATGAAGGCCCTGATCGACATGGAGGCAGAGGACGGCGAGCCCCATCTGGCACTGTGAGGGGGAGATTGTCATGAAGCCCTATGTGATTGGCATGGACATTGGCGGAACCAACCTCCGCATTGCCCTTGGCCCCCAGGGGGAAGAGATCCGGCATTTTCAAAAGGTGCCGCAGGAGGCCGTGCTCACTGGGGAATCCCCTGCCAAAGAGCTGGCGGATTTTATCCAGAACTATTGCGCACAGCACGGAGGAGGGGCACGGCCAGAGGCAGTGATGATTGGCTTTCCCGCCACGCTGGACAGGAACCGGCACCATGTTTTGCAGGCGCCCAATGTTCCCGGGATAGACGGCCTCTCCGCCGCGGACCTGGGGCGCCTGGCCCATGTCCCCGTCTACTTTGAACGGGACGTGAACCTGCTGTTTTCCTGCGACATGTTGGATTTGGGCATCCCCTCCCAGGGCCTTTCCGTTGGGATCTACATTGGCACAGGGATCGGCAATGCCATTTTCTACAATGGCCGCCCCCTTTCCGGCAAGAATGGGGTTTCTGGAGAGCTGGGGCACATTCCACGCAGCGGCAGCGGGGAAATCTGCGGCTGCGGAAACCTGGGCTGCGCCGAATGTTTTGCCTCCGGCCGCAGGCTGTCCCATCTGCGGGACACATATTTCCCCAGCCTGCCTATAGGCCGGCTGTTCCTGGAACAGGGCTCTTCCCCCATCCTGCAGGATTTCCTGGAGGAAATTGCCTGCACAGTTGCCGCGGAATTGAATATTCTCGACCCGGAGTACCTGGTCCTGGGCGGCGGCGTGCTCCACATGGCCGGTTTTCCCTTAGAATCTCTGAAAAAGAAAATTCTGGCCCACACCCGAAAACCCTACCCGGCACAGGGCCTGCAGATCCTCCACTCCCAGGACGCCGTGGAAAACGGCGCGCGGGGGGCTGTTGCCCTGGCGTGGGCGCTGGATCAGGAAAGGAAAGCGGTGCTATCGTGAAACACACAAAGGAAAGCCCCCGGCTGCTCTGCCCCTCCATGATGTGCGCGGGGTTCGACTGTCTGGCACAGGAGACGGAAACCTTGGACAGGGCGGGCGCGGACATCTTTCATCTGGATGTTATGGACGGGCATTTTGTCCGCAACTTCGGCCTGGGCTTAGAGGACATTCAATGTGTACGCCGCCACACCTCCAAGCCCATCGACGCCCATTTGATGGTGAGCAATCCTGGAGAAGTGGCCGATCTCTTCTTGGATTTGGGCGTGGACATTCTCTACATTCATTGGGAGGCGGAGGCAGACACAGCCCGCACCCTCAGCCATATCCGGGAAAGGGGAGGGAAATCCGGGCTGGTCCTCAACCCGGGCACTTCCCTGGAAGCGGTGGAAGGCCTGCTCCCTTGGACGGATTACCTGCTGCTGATGACGGTTACCCCAGGGTTTTCCGGACAAAAATACCAGCCTGCTGTGGAGGAAAAAATCCAAAAGGCGGCTGTCTGGAAGGAGCGTTACCACTACTGCCTGGCAGTGGACGGCGCGATTTCCCCCTCTGTGATTCAGCGGCTTGCGCCCTTGGGAGTGGACGGCTTTATCCTGGGGACCTCCGCCCTGTTTGGCAAGGGCGATTATCAAACGACCATGCGGGCGCTGCGGGCGCTGTAAAGGAGGAACACAATGATTGCATTGGCATCGGACCATGTGGGCCTGGAATTAAAGCGGGAAATCATGGCACACTTAGAGGCCTTGGGCCTCCCCTACAAGGACTTTGGAACGTACAGCGCAGAGAGGTGCAACTATCCGGAATTTGCCTTTCTGGCCGCGTCCGCGGTTGCCAGGGGAGAGTGTGAGAAGGGAATTGTATGCTGCGGTACAGGCGTTGGGATTTCCATTGCCGCCAACAAGGTAAAAGGGATCCGCTGCGTCTGCTGTTCAGAGCCCTATTCCGCCCTGCTCTCCCGCCAGCACAACAACACCAACATGCTGGCCATGGGCAGCCGCGTGGTGGGAAAAGACCTGGCGCTTATGATTGTGGATCAATGGCTTCAGGGCAAATATGAGGGAGGCCGCCATCAAATCCGGCTGGATGAAATCCAAGCTTTAGAGGAAACCGGGGAAATCGCAAAACATAATTTCCTATAGGAATCAAGGTCCGCAAGTTCCCCCTGCAGAGAGCGGTAAAAAACCTGCCTTTGACATTGTCAAAGGCAGGTTTTTTCATTGCTGCCTTTAAGGCTTAACAAAAAAGGTGCGCGGCCTCCCTTTCTGAGAAACCGGGCACTTCCCTGATGCGCTGTTAAGCTTTACCGGCAAAAAATAAACCCTGCCGCCTTGCTTCAGCTTCCTGCTGAAAACGTTCTTGTTTTCTTCTTATAGAAAGCACGCTGAATGCAATGGCAAGAATTTCACGAAAAAAATTGGAACCGATCCCAAAAACACCTTTCCTCAAAGGGAAGTTTATCCAGCGGATTTCACCAAAACCTGCCCCGCCCTTTTACACCCTCCCCAGGGCCCGGTCCCATGCTTCTTCCAGGGAGCGCAATGTGGGATACCGGTTTTCCCGCTGGGATGAAGCCGCTTTTCCAGCGCACTTCCAGGCCGCCGGGGAAAGAGGCCAAAGGGAAAGCTCCCTCCCTTCCGGTGAAAACAGTTCAAAGGCAAAGGAACCCATGGTGTACACCATGGTGCGTTCATCGACAGGGGCTCCCTTTTGGTACTCCTCCGGAGCCATAAAGCGGGAGGAACCCCACATCCGCCCCACCGGGTTAAAAAACGGCGTCCGGTGGTAGGCGTCCACATCGCAGAGAAGGGGGCGGCCGGTCTCCTCCTCATACATTACGCAGCCATCGTAAAAGTCCACAGATACATAGCCCCTCTCCGCCACATGGCGGTGGAACGCCAGCACAGCCTGAAAAACCGCCAGCTTCTTTTCCACGGGGAGGGCCAAAAAGGCCGCTCGGGTGGGATATTGCTTTCCCATGCACAGGGCATCTGTCCAGGGGAACAAAAGCGCATACCCTCCGGCCACGGGCCCATCCCACAGCAGGGGCAGCAGTGCCGGGTGGGCCAGGTCCCGAATGACCTGGGCGGATTTTTCCAAGAGGCGGACAGCCTCGCTGGGCTCGCCATCAAAGCAGAGGGGCCTTGCCCCGGCATATTTCAAAAAGTACCGCCGCCCCTCCCGCTCCAGGCCGAAGCACAGATTTCCGGAATCCTGGCGGTCGAATACGCGGAAGACCCTTCCCCACCGGTGGAGGAAAGAAAGGTCGGTCTCTTCTTTCACCACACAGGGAATCCCATCGGGAAACAATGTGACAACCATAAAAGCCCCCTTATGAATAGACAAAGATAAACCGGTCTGCCCGGTAAACAGTGCGGTAAACCTCGAGGATGGCCCCGCTGCCGTCCTCCACGGTCTTGCTGCTGAACACCAGCCCGGTGGAGGCCGCTGGCAGCTCCAGCATCTCCTGCTCCAGGCGGGTGAGCAGCCCTACCGTCATTTGGGAGTTTTCCCCATGGAAGCGCTCGTGCCCATTTTCTCTTAAATAGGCGTGGAAGGAAAGGATGGACCCGGCATCCTCTGGGAGATGGGGAAAGTATCTTTCCGGCAGGTAGCGGGTGTACACAGCCGCGGGGGCGCCGTCCACAATCCGCAATAGAGAGACCTTCCAAACCGGCTCCTCCTCGGGCAGCCCCAGGCTCTCATAGATGGAGGGATTATAGGATATTCTTTTGGCCCGGATGTTTTCTGAGCGGAAGGGGATGCCCAGCTCCTTCATTTTTTCAGAGAAGCTTGTCCGCCCCACCATGGCCAGCGGGATCTTTTCCTTTTTCCCCGCAAAAAAGCTGCCATACCCCTGCAGGGAGTAGATATATCCCAGCTCCTTCAGGCGGCTGTAAGCCCGGCGCACATCCGAACGGGGCACCTGAAATTCCCCGGCCAGCTTATTCTCGCTGGGCAGCTTGTCTCCCGGGCTGTATTTCCCATTGCGCAGATCCTGTATCAGCTGTTCTGCAATGCGCTCCCAGCCAGCTTCCTTTTCTTTCAAGGCGCGTCCCCCCTTTCGGTATTCTGTTTTGGATTATACCTCCTGTCCTGTTTTGGCACAACCCCCGGGGCCATATTTTAACGGTCATTTAACTTTTCACCCTTGGCACCTTTACAGGAGGTTTTTATCATGTGGGCGTTGCAGAAATGAAATGAAGAGACACAAGAACCCAAAACAAAGGAGGCAACTTCGTATGAAAGCAAGAAAATTGGGAGCGCTGCTGCTGGGCGCTATGTTGACGGTGGCAAGTTTGACCGGATGCTCTGCCAGCGGGCAGACCACCTCGGGCGCAGAAGCCCAGGCCACCGCAGAAAACGGCTATGGCCTGGAGGAGTTCGTCATGGTGATGATCCCTGGGGAGGACACGGAAAAATCCGTGCAGCTGCGGGATAACATGGCCCAGGAGATGAGCGAGGCCATCGGCGTGCCGGTTACCACCTACCGCGCCACCGACTACAGCGCCGCCGTGGAGGCCATGCGTACGGGCAACGCCCAGCTGGCGTACCTGGGGCCCTTCTCCTATGTCACTGCCCGGGAGCGGGCCGGGGCCGAGTGTTTGGTGGTCCAGGGGCAAGTGGGAACCAAGGGCGGCTACAAATCCTACATTGTGGTCCAGGCGGACAGCGATATCCAGTCTCTGGAGGACCTTCAGGGCAAGACCTTTGCCTTTGTGGACCCCGAGTCCACCTCTGGCAATGTGATCCCCACCGATGAAATCCTCTCCGCTTTCCCGGATTTGGGCCTCACCTTTGACGACCTGCACACCGATGGGAAGTTCTTCTCCTCCGCCATGTTCGCCGGCTCCCACCAGGGGTCTTTGCAGGCGGTGGCCCAGGGCAATGTGGACGCCGCCGCGGTGGGCTCCTCCGTCTATGAAAACCAGGTGGAAGAAGGCTCGGTAAACGAGGAGGACCTGCGCATCATCCACGAATCCCCTGACATCCCCGGCTCGCCTCTCGCCATCCAGAAGGACCTGCCCCAAGAGCTGAAGGACAAGGTGAAAGAATTTCTGCTCAGCTATGATGACCCCGAGTACTTTGGGGATGAAGAGGGCAAGGAGCCCAAGCGCTTTGTGGAGATTTCCGACAGCGATTACGACTATCTGGCCGATCTGAAAGAGACCTACAATCTTTCCGACTGAGGAGCGTTGGCATGGAAAACGTGTTAGAACTAACCCATTTGAAAAAATATTACGGCCAAACCCGGGCTGTGGAGGATGTGAGCTTCTCGGTAAAGCCGGGGGAAGTGGTGGTCATCATCGGCCCCAGCGGCGCTGGGAAGTCCACCGTGCTGCGGTGCATCAACCGCATGATTGATCCCACAGAGGGCACAATCCTGTTCCAGGGAACGGACATGGCCCAGGTAAAGCGGGAAAGAGACCTGAAAGCCATCCGGCGCCGCATTGGGATGATTTTCCAATCCTTCAATCTTGTCTACCGCCTTTCCGTGTTCCAGAACGTGCTCCACGGGCGGCTGGGCTATATGTCCACCCCCAACGCCGTTCTGGGCCGCTACTCTGAGGCGGACAAAGAGAAGGCCCTGGAACTCCTGCGGATGATCGGCCTGGAGGGGATGCTCTACAAAAAGGCTGGGGAGCTTTCCGGTGGGCAGAAACAGCGGGTGGGCATTGCCCGGGCCCTGATGCAGGACCCTGCCCTGCTGCTGTGCGATGAGCCCATCGCCTCCCTGGACCCCAGCTCCTCTAAGATCATCATGGACCAAATCCGGGACATGGCCCGGATGCGCAATATCGGCTGCATTGTCAATCTGCACCAGGTGGACGTGGCCAAAACATATGGGGACCGGATCGTGGGCATCCACCAGGGACGTGTGGTTTTTGACGGTCCGCCCCAGGAGCTGACCAACTCTATGATTGAAACCATCTACGACGCCCCCATTGAAGAGCTCACTGTGGGGCTGGAAGGGGAGGCAGCCCATGGCTAAAAGGACCATTCCCCTCACGCCGAAAAAGCAGAAGCGGGCCGCCACCCTGGCGTTCCTTCTGATTGCGGCGCTGTTCCTCATCGCCAGCCTGCAAACGCAGTACACTCCTGTAGAGTTTTTGCTCAACATGGAGAATTTCTGGAGCTTCATCTTTGTAGACCTGCTCCCCCCAAAAATTGCAGACTGGGAAACCATTGGCATTGGGGTGCTGCAGACCATCTCTATGGCCATGGTTGCCAGCCTTGTGTCGGCAGTGATCTCTCTGGCACTGGCCTTTTTGGGCTCTAACACCACGGCCCCCTGGCGGCCCCTGAAAAAGATCATCCGCGCCTTTGCCTCGCTGCAGCGGAATATCCCCAGCATGATCTGGACCTTTCTGCTGATTATGTCCTTCGGCATTGGCACCGTGGTGGGAACCCTGGCCCTTCTGATCACCACCTGCGGCTTTCTAATCCGCTCCTTCATTGAGACCATCGACGAGGTGGGCGGCGAAAGCCTGGAGGCGCTACAGGCCGTGGGGGCTGGGCGCCTGTCCATCATCACCCAGGTGATCCTACCGGCCTCGCTGCCCGGGTTTCTCTCCTGGCTGCTTTACTCTCTGGAAGTGAACATCCGCTCCTCCACTCTGGTAGGCGCTGTGGGAGGCGGCGGCATCGGCCTGATTATGATGGGCTATATCAAGCAGTTCCGGTACCACTCTGCCATGGGGGTCATCCTGCTGGTGGCCGTCATTGTCATCCTGGTCGACCTGCTGACCAATTTCCTGCGAAAGAAGGTGCTGGCATGACTGATTTTACCGAAATCTACCCCGTTGCCGGCTCTGCCGTAGAAGAGCCGGCCGAAAAAAACGGCCTGCTCCTGCGGGACAGAAGGGGCCGCATCCGGGTAAAAGACCCCGCCCGTGACCGGGCTCTGAAGTGGTTCCTGTCCCTGTTCACCATTTTGGGCGTGGCCGCCCTGTTCTTTATGGATCTGGACTGGGCCCAAGTGTGGGAGGGGGTCCTTCGCATTCCTGAGGCCATCGGCAAGCTGTGTAAGGTGGACTTCAGCCAGATCGACGTCACCTTTACCTCTCTGTTTGAGTCCATTGCCGTCGCCATCCTCTCCACGGTGTACAGCCTGGTGGGCGGCATGGTTTTAGCGGTGTTCCTGGCCAAAAACCTGACTCCCTTCAAATGGATGGCTGCCGTGCTCTCCGCAGTGCTCACCTTCCTGCGGGCAATCCCCTCCATCATCTGGGTTCTGCTGATTCTTGTGTGCGTGGGCTTTGGCCCCTCCGCGGGGATTATCGGCATCTGCATTTTCAGCACTTCCTTCTTTGCCAGAAGCTTTGCCCAATGCTATGAGGAAGTTCCCCAGGAAACCCTGGAGGCGCTGCGCGCCATGGGGGCCGGCCGGGTAAAAGTGTTCTTCAGCGCCGTGCTTCCCTCCGCGTTTACCGGCATGCTGGCCTGGACCTCTATCAGCTTTGAAAGCAACTTCGAGGCCTCTGCCGTGCTGGGCACGGTGGGCGCCGGGGGCATTGGATATGTGATCTCCAACTGCATGACCCGTTACGCCTACGGCCAGGCCATTGTGGCCATTGCCCTGGTGCTGGCTTTTACCTACGCCATGGAGCTGGGGTTCACCGCCATCAAAGAAAGAAATGGGAAAATCAAATAGGAGGAGCTATGGAACCAAGGAGATTCTCTAAAATTATAGAAAAATGCCCGGCAGAGCGCGTAAAGGAACTGGCCCGCCCCATCGTGGAGCAGCACCAGGTTGCGGTCATCCGCAAGCCCGCTAAAACCCTGGTGATGGTGCGGATGCGGGAAACCGTAGCCAAGGCAGAGTTTTACCTGGGGGAACTGCTGGCCGCTGAGGCCATGGTGGAGCTGGAGGGAACCAAGGGTTTCTCCCTTCTGATGGGGGACGACCTGGACAAGGCTTTCTCCGCCGCTGTGCTGGACGCCCTGCGCCGGTCGGGGCTGCCCCAGTGGGAGGCCGTACGCCTGGCCCTGGAGCAGGAAGAGAAGCGCCAGCAGCAGGAGGAACGCCGGGAGATCTGCCGGCACAATGCCTCTCGGGTGCAGTTCAACACCCTGGACGTGGAATATTGAGGAAACTGGGAGGACAAGCGATATGAGGACTGAGAACCGGTTTGACCCGGTATTTGACTGCCAGCAGGTGTTCAAGGCCCTGATGAATGCCTTGGCCCAGCCCGGCAAGGTGTTCTCCATTGAGGAGAATGTAAAGCGGCTGGTTGGCAACGGCGCCCCCTTCAAGGCGGTGGCCCTGACCCTGCTGGACAATTGGCGTTCCTTTTATGTAGACGGAGCCCCCGCCCTGGCCGAGGAGCTGCGGGAACTGACCTATGGCGTGCCCGCTCCTTTGGAAGAGGCCGATTACCTGTTCTTTCCCCGCATGGGGGAACCGGGCCCCGTTATCGAGAAGGCAAAACCCGGCACCTTGCCGGAACCTCACAAAAGCGCAACGCTCTTCCTGCTGACGGACTCCCTGACGGGAGGAGAGGCCTTCTCCCTCACCGGCCCCGGTGTAGAGGGGGCGGTCACCGTCACCCTGCCCGCTCCCTGCCGGGCCTGGCTGGAAGAGCGGCAGGCACAGGCGTTCGAGTTCCCCTGCGGGGTGGATTTATACTTCCTCACCCCCCAGGGCCAGGTTATGGGGATTCCCCGCAAGGTGAAGATAGGAGGTGAGGGCTGATGGGCTATGTTGCAGTTACCGGCGGGCAGGAAGCCATCCAGGCTTCCATCCAGCTGCTGAAGGAGTACCGCTCCAAGGGGGAGCGCCCTGTAGACCTGCAGGTCCTGCGGGACCGGATGGGCCTGCTCATTGACCGCATTATGTCCGAGGCAGGCCTGTACGCCCCAGACTACGCCGCCCTGGCCCTGAAACAGTGCGAGGGCAGCCCAGAGGAGGCCGTATTCCTGCTGCGGGCCTACCGCAGCACGTTGGCCCGCAACTACACCTCCCGCACAGTCTCCGGCGATCAAATGCACATTCGCCGGCGGATCAGCTCGGCCTTTAAGGATATCCCCGGCGGCCAGGTGCTGGGCCCCACCTATGACTACGTCCACCGCCTGCTGAATTTCGGCCTGCTGGAGGAAACCGAAGAGGACCTCCGCCAGTGGCGGCAGCAGTTTGAAGCCGGAATTCCCGCCTCTCCGGAAGGAGAGCTCTCGGATACAGCCCCCCGGGTGCTGGACCTGCTCCGGGAGGAAGGCTTGATTGAGCAGGTGGAGGAGGACCACTCCCAGCCCTGCGACGTCACCATGGAAAAGCTGCCCCTCCCCGCCCCGCGCAGCGCCATTCTTCAGACTTTGACCCGGGCGGACACCGGGTTTGTCTCTGGCCTGGCATACAGCGACATTCGGGGATTTGGCATGTCCCACCCCACCATTGGGGAGCTGCGTTACGGCAGCCTGGAAATTGAGGTGGACTCTCCCCTGGATGAGGGCGCCGCCTGGTATGTGGGCGAAATCTTTGTCACCGAGGTAGAGGGCCTGATGGGGACCCGTGCCGGCGGCGAGGGGATCGGCGTGGGCTACGGCTGCGTGATCGGCCGCAACGACACCAAGGCCATTGCCATGTCTGTGCTGGACCACGCCCTGACCCTCTCCATTGACAGCCCCACCAGCGATATGGAATTTGTGCTGCTCCACGGGGACTGCCTGGAGATGAACGGGTTTATCTCCCACCTGAAGCTGCCCCACTATGTGACCTTCCAGTCCAAGCTGGACAGCCTGCGGAAACGGAAAAGGAGGCTTGAAGATGAGCAAGGAAACTAAGCGGGGCGACTATAACTTCGCCTTTTTGGACGAGGGCTCCAAACGGGAAATCCGCCGGGCGGTGCTCCACGCCATTGCCGTGCCGGGGTACCAGGTGCCCTTTGGCTCTCGAGAGCTGCCCATCGGCCGGGGCTGGGGCACAGGCGGCATCCAGCTGACCATGTCCCTCATCGGCCCGGATGACACCTTGAAGGTCATCGACCAGGGCAACGATGACAGCGTCAACGCGGTGAGCATCAAGCGGCTCATCTGCGACACCACCGGTGTGGAAACCACCACGGACACCGCCCAGGCGGACATCATCCAGTCCCGCCACCGCATCCCCGAGGAGCCCCTGCGGGAAGACCAGGTGCTGGTGCTCCAGGTGCCCACGCCGGAGCCCCTGCGCAGTGTGGACCCCCACGAGGAGGTCACCCGGCAGCTCCACGCCGATGGGGAGTATACAGGCATCTGGGTCAACCTGTTTGAACAGCTGCTCACCCGGGGCTCCCCCTTCCGGGGGGCGGATCATCCGGTGCTGGTGGACGGCCGGTATGTGATGAACCCCAGCCCCATCCCCCGCTACGACAATCCCAAGCTGCACCAGTCTCAGTGCCTGTACCTGTTTGGGGCCGGCCGGGAAAAGAAGATCTACGCCGTTCCCCCCCACACCGATGTGGTCTCTCTTGCCTTTGAGGACTATCCCTTCCAGCAGGAGGACCTTTCCGGCCGCAAATGCCGGCTCTGCGGTGCAGAGAACGTCTACTTTGACGAGATCTTCGATGCAGAGACCGGAGAGCGCTACTACCAGTGCTCTGACACAGGCTATTGCCTGAAGCGCCGCAACGCGCAAGCATCCCAGGAAAAGGGGGAAGAAACCCATGAATGAGAGAACGCCCGTAATGGAGGGCAGGCACATTACCGTGCGCTTTGGCCCCGGCTGCCCCTACTGCCAAGAGCATACCGACCTGGAAAAGGGGCGCTGCCCCGTGTGCCACACCATCTGGGCGGTGCGGGATGTGAGCTTTCAGCTGTACCCCGGGGAGATTTTGGGAATTGTGGGGGAATCCGGTTCGGGAAAAAGCACCCTGCTGAAGACCCTCTATTTTGACCAGCCCGCCACCAGCGGGGAGGCCACCCTCACCATGTATCAGAATGGAAAAGCCAATATATTGGAGGCCAGTTCTCAGCAGCGGCGCTATCTGCGCAACCACCTGATGGGCATGGTCTACCAAAACCCCATGCTGGGCCTGCGGATGAACATTTCCTCTGGGGCCAACATTGCGGAAAAACTTATCGCCGCAGGCAGCCGCAACGCCGGCAGGATGATTGCCCGCAGCTCTCAGCTTTTAGAGCATGTGGAGATCCCCGTGGAGCGCCTGCGGGAACAGCCCCGGGTCTTTTCCGGCGGCATGCAGCAACGGGTGCAGATCTCCAAGGCCATTGCCAACAATCCTCCCATCCTGCTGCTGGATGAGGTGACCACCGGCCTGGATTTAAGCGTGCAGGCCAAGGTGCTGGACTTGATCCGCACCATTCAGCAGGAGCTGGGCATTGCCATGATGATCGTCAGCCACGACCTCTCCGTCATCCGCATGATGTCCGACCGGACCATGGTTATGCTGGGGGGCCGCGTGGTGGAGGAGGGCCTGACCGACCAGATCCTGGAGGACCCCCTGCACGCCTACACCCAAACACTGGTCAGCTCGTTGTTGTAAGGAGGAAGCCATGGGAGAGCTTGTCATTCAAAATGTAAATGTGGTGCTGCCGGACCAGGTCTTGGAAAACGGCTCGGTACGGCTGCAGGATCAGCTGATTCAGGAGGTTTCTGAAAACCCCTGGCTGGGGCCCGAGAGCCCCGACGGCCGCATTCTGGACGGCCAGGGCGCTTTCCTGCTGCCAGGGCTGATCGACATTCACTCGGACAATATTGAAACGGTCATTCAGCCCCGGCCCCAAAGCATGATCGACTTCGAGCTGGCCATGCGGGAGCAGGAAAAGCAGCTGGTGTGCCAGGGCATCACCACCATGTACCACTCCCTCACCATTATGGACACCAATTTTGGCGGGGAGCGGGTGGCCCAGAAGCAGCAGCTGCGCAGTCCGGAAAACTTGACCAAGCTGATTGGGCTGATCCGCAACTTTCACGAGGGCGACCATTTGATCCGCCACCGGTTCCACTGCCGGTATGAGATCACCAACACCCGGGGCTACTCCATGCTGCTGGGGTTCATCCGTAACCGGGACATGCAGCTGCTGTCCTTTATGGATCACACCCCCGGCCAAGGGCAGTACAGAAACCTGGAATTTTTCAAAAGCCACGTCATGTCCCAAAGCCAAACCGAGGAGGAGAAAAACCAGATCCTCACCCAGCGGATGAACCGCACCAAGCTCACGGCGGAACAGCTGGCGTTGGCCGCGGACATGGCGGTTCAGGCCGGCATCCCCATTGCCTCTCACGATGATGACAGCCTGGAAAAGCTGGACTATGTAACACAAAACCTCCACGCCCGCATCTGCGAGTTCCCCGTGGAGCTCTCCGTGGCCCAAGAGGCCCACCGCCGGGGCATGGCCGTGGTGGTGGGCGCCACCAATGTGCTGATGGGGCGGTCCCACTCCAACAACCTCTCCGCCCGGGAGGCCATTGAAAACGGCTGCGCTGACATTCTCGTCTCCGACTATTTCCCGGCAGCCATCCTCCACGGGGTGTTCAAGCTGTGGGAGGACGGCACCCTGCCGCTGCCCCAGGCGGTGAACATGGCCACGCTGAACCCCGCCAAAGCGGTGAGGGTGGCAGACCACCTGGGGTCCATCCAGCCAGGCAAGTGCGCCGACCTGATTTTGGTAAGCAAAAAAGGGAAAATCCCCGTGGTGCTTTCCACCTTTATCAATGGCGAAGAAGTGACCCGCCTCCACTACCGCAATGATTTCGTGGGGAAGGATGGGGCCCGCTATGATTGAGGAGCTTTGGCCCCTGGCGGACTTTGCCCGAAACCTGGTGGTGGCCTGTGGAGCCCGCCTGCGGGAGCGGCGGCGCAGCATCTCTCCAGCCATGCGGGAAAAGGGAAGCTACCGGGATATCGTCACTGACCACGATCTTTGGGTGCAGCAGTACCTGGCAGAGGCGCTGCAAAAAGAAGCACCCTTCTGCGGCATTCTGGGAGAGGAAGGCGCCCGCCGGCAAGGGGTCTCGCCCTGGACCTGGGTGCTGGACCCCATTGACGGCACCACCAATTATTACCAGGCCGGCCGCGGCTACGCCATCTCCTTGGGGCTGTTGTACCGGGAGGAACCCGTGTGGGGGCTGGTGCTGGAGGGAAGCTCTGGCAAAGCCCTGGAGGGCTCCATCCCCTATGGGGCTGGGCGGTCCGGCCCCACGGCTCCCCACCAGGCAGTGCTCCACTTAGGGGTAAAGACCATGGAGTCCCTTACGGCCCTGGGCGTGGACGCCTATCGCTTTGCCCGCCAGTTTCAGGGGGTGCGCTATTTTGGCTGCGCTTCACTGGAGCTGTGCTCTGTGGCAGAGGAGCGCGGCGGAGTTTATGTAAACAGCCATCTCAAGCTGTGGGACTTTGCCGCAGCCTGGGCGGTTTTAAAATCCCAGGGCTGCTCCATTGCCGCGGTCCCCATGGAGGGGGAAGACTGGTTTGTCTGTGCGGCCTCCAACCAAGAGCTGTACCAGGCCTGCCTGTCCCTCCTCCCCGCTTCCATCCGAACAAAATTGGAGAAAACAGGAGGAATTCTTTCCCATGCTGAACATTGACTCTCTTTCCAAAGAATTTATCATGCACATCCGGGGGGATGCCCAAATCGACGGCTTCCAGGACATCAGCTTTTCTGTAGAGCCTGGCACGCTGGTGGCAATCACCGGCCCCAGCGGCTCGGGAAAATCGTCCCTGCTCAAATGCGTGTACCGCACCTACACCCCCACTGGCGGCCACGCTTGGTACACCCGGGAGGACGGCTCTACCGTGGATTTAGCCACTGCCGAGCCCTGGAAGATCATCCAGCTGCGGGAAAAAGAAATTGGCTATGTCTCCCAGTTTTTCAGCGTCATCCCCCGTGTCTCCGCCCTGGATATTCTCACCCACACGCAAACCGCCCGGGGGGTAGAGGAGCCCTTGGCCCGCAAGCGCGCTGCCCAATACCTGGAGCGGGTGGGCATCTCCCCCCAGCTGTGGGACATGTACCCAGCTACGTTTTCCGGCGGCGAAAAGCAGCGGCTGAACATCGCCAATGCCTTAATCACCAAACCCCGCCTGCTTCTGCTGGATGAACCCACCGCCTCCTTGGACGCCAACAGCAAGGGCTGGGTTATGGACATGATTCTGGATTTAAAGCGGCAGGGCACGGCCATGGTAGGGGTGTTCCACGACGAAATCGCCATTCGCACCCTGGCGGACTGGCGGTATGAAATCCGCGAGAAGCAAATGGTGCCCATGGACTACAAAATGGATTACGCCATGGAAGAGCTGGCAGCCTTTGCCTGAGGCGCCTATGGTGGATTTACACACCCATTCCCACTTCTCCGATGGGGACCGCTCTCCCTGGGAGCTGGTGCGGCAGGCAAAGGCCTGTGGGTTATCCGGCCTGGGTCTCACAGACCACGACACGCTGGCAGGCGGGGAAGAGCTGTTCCAAGCGGGCAGGGCCTTTGGGCTCCCTGTGGTGCTGGGGGTAGAGATCAGCTGCAGCCAGCGGGACGGCCGCCAGCTTCACCTGCTGGGGTACGCCATCCCCACTGAAGGAAGGCAGGCCGTGGAGGATTTCTGCCGCCCCATCCGCCAAGCGCGCAATCGGGCGGTGCTGCAAAGCGCCCAGGCGCTGGCGCAGGCGGGCTACCCTGTCTCCGAAAAGCGGCTGCTGGCCCAGGCAGGCCCCCAGGGCCAGCTGTGCAAACAATATCTGATGGCCCAGCTTATGGAGGCCGGCCTGTGCAAAGAGCTGTACGGCGCCCTGTACAAAAAGCTGTTTAAAGGGGAAGCCGCCCCCGCCGCTTTGCAGTTCCCCACAGCGGACCCCGTGGAGGCGGTCCAATGCGTAACCCGTGCCGGGGGGAAGGCGGTGCTGGCCCATCCAGGCCAATACGGAAACTTCCAGGCGCTCCCCGCCCTGGCAGAAGCCGGCCTGTGGGGCATTGAAGCCTACCATCCCAAACACAGCCCCGAGGACACGCAGAAGTGCTTGGAGCTGGCACGCCGCTTTCAACTGGCTGTCACCGGCGGCTCCGACTTCCACGGCCGCTATGGCGAGGGGGAGCGTCTGGGAGAACAGGGGGCCAGCGCGTTCCCTCTTTTTTAAAAGACGTGAAAGATCGAAAAGCAGGAACCGTTGTCCTGCTTTTTTCTACTAAAACAAGGAGGTGCCACCGCATGGAAATCCGTCCTATGGAATGGACAGATTATCAAAAGGTGTATGCCCTGTGGCTTTCCTGCCCGGGCATGGGCTTGAACAACCTGGATGACTCATTGGAAGGCATTGGGCGGTTTTTGCAGAGAAACCCAGAAACCTGTTTTGTGGCGGTGGAGGGGGAATCCATTGCCGGCTGCATTTTAGCAGGAACGGATGGGCGCCGGGCCTACATTTACCACACGGCGGTCCATCCAGAATTCCGCCGCCGCGGCATTGGCCGGCAGCTGGTGGAGCGGCTGCTGGCAGCCCTTCGGAAAATCGGGATCCACAAGGCGGCTCTGGTGGCCTTTTCCCGGAACCAGGCGGGCAATACCTTTTGGGAAAAAATGGGATTTACCGTCCGTTCGGACCTCACTTACCGCAACCGGGCCCTTACAGAGCTGCGGCGCATCGACACATAAGCGGAGCCGCCCCGGCAAAAAAGGCCCCGTGCCAAGCTTACCCCCAAATCCCCCCGGAGACACAAGCTCCGGGGGGATTTGGGCTGTTGTGGGAAAGCCCCGCTGCCCCAGCCGGTTTTCAGCATGTTTTAACCTGAACATTACCTATCCTTTTCCCACCTGTGATAGACGCGCCCATGTGCCTTCCCTACAATAAAAATAGGAATACTGGGCACTTATGCCCCGTGACAGGAGGCATTATGAAGCTTCGAAGAATACTCACATGCTTATTAACCGCGCTGCTGCTTCCAGCCCTGCTGGCGGGCTGCGAGGCATCCAGCCAAACACAAACAGCGGACACGGTGCTCGGCAGCGGAAGCCGCGTACTGCGCATTTTGTCCGGCTCGGAAAACCGTGAACTGGAGCCCATCCTGGAACAATTTGCCAGGCAGCAGGGAACGCGCATTGAAATGACCTATTTGGGCTCTCTGGACATCATGCGCCAGCTGGAGCGGGAGGACTTCCTCTATGACGCGGTGTGGCCTGCCAGCTCCCTGTGGCTGAACGCGGGCGAATCCCCCCTGAACCTGAAGCACACGCAATCCATCTCCATCACCCCGGTGGTATTCGGCATCCGGCAAAGCCTGGCGGAACAGCTGGGCTTTGTGGGAAAGGAGGTCACTGTACAGGACCTTCTCGGGCCCATTCAAAGCGGAGAGCTGAAATTCTGCATGACCAGCGCCAGCCAGTCCAATTCGGGGGCCTGCGCCTACATTGGCTTCCTGTACGCTCTGCTGGGGAACCCTGAGGCCATCTCGCTGGAGGACCTGCAGGGGGAGGAGCTCCGCACCCAAATGACGCAGCTTCTCTCCGGTGTAGACCGCTCTTCCGGAAGCTCTGACTGGCTGAAGGACATGTTCCTAGAGGGGGACTTTGACGCCATGGTCAACTATGAGTGCCTCATCATCCAGGCAAACCAAGAGCTGGAGGCCCAGGGCCGGGAGACGCTCAGCGTAGTGTACCCCACCGACGGCCTCACAATTGCCGACTCCCCCCTATCCTATGTGGACCGCGGGGACAGCCAAAAGGAGGAGTTGTTCCTCTCCCTGCAGGAATACCTCCTCTCTCAGGAGGCGCAGAGCCAAATCCAGCGCACAGGGCGGCGCTCCAGCTACACCGGCGTGGCCCCGGAAAACCGTGACGTGTTCCGGGAGGACTGGGGCCTTCAGCCAGACCGCCTGCTCTCCCCCATCCACATGCCGGCTTCAGACGTGCTGTTTGAAGCGCTCAGGCTGTATCAAACCGAATTTAAAAAGCCTTCCCTCAACATCTACTGCCTGGACTACTCCGGGAGCATGTCCGGCGAGGGGAACCAGCAGCTGGAGGCTGCCATGGAGCAGCTCCTGATCCAGAGCAATGCGGCAGAAAGCCTGCTGCAGGCATCTGAAAACGAGGTCAACATCCTTATCCCGTTCAACGACCGGGTCATGGGAACCTACACCGCCCAGGGAAACGGGGCGGAGCTGGAGGGGCTGTATACCGTTGTGGAGGAGCTGAGCCCGGGAGGTGGCACCGATATGTACCAGGCTGCCGCCCAGGGAATTGAGGAACTGCGGGGATATGACCTTTCCCAGTACACACCTGCGGTCATTCTGTTGACCGACGGCCAATCCGGCGGCAGTTTCCGCCAGCTCGCCGATGCCTACGGCAGCCTGGGCAGCCAGGTGCCCATTTTCTCCATTATGTTTGGGGACGCGGACGAAAGCCAGCTGGAAAGCCTGGCGGAGTTCTCCAATGCCCGGGTGTTTGACGGACGGGAAGACCTGGTGGGGGCGTTCCGCAGTGTAAAGGGGTACAACTGATGCGGGAGATAACAAGGGCATTGCTCTCCCTGTGCGCGGCAGCGGGGCTGTTTTTGGCGCTGTTCCTGGCCCTGCAATGGAATCCCTTTGTCTCCCTCGCCTTCAGTGTGGGGGTGTACTTCGGCCTGTTCCTCCTGCTAAAGCCCAGCCGCAAAATTGGCGGCATTTCCCTGGAGGGATTAAGGGATGGAGAGGAGCTGCAGGCCCTGCTGCAGGGGGCCCAGGAGGACTTGGAAACCCTGGAGCGCGCTGGAAAGGAAATTTCCAAAGCGCCTGTGGCAGAGCAAGCACAGCGCCTTTTCTCCACAGCCCAGCGGCTGATGGCCTATTTGAAGAAGAACCGGGAAAAAATTCCCCAGGCCCGAAGGTTTTTCCTCTACTACTTGGACACCGCCGCACGGCTGCTGGGGCGGTATATGGAGCTGGAAAACCTGGGCCTGCACACCCAAGAGGTGTTAGAGGTCCAGCGCAAAACAGAGAGCGTGCTCCCCGTTTTGAACCAGGCCTTTGAGCGGCAGTTCACCCAGCTGATGGCGGGGGAACTTCTGGACACAGAGGTGGACATCCAGGTGCTGGAACAGGAGCTGGAGGGAAGTACCCTGAAAAAGGAGGCGCAGTGATGAAAGCAAAATGGATCGGCCTTCTCCTCCTGCTGGTGGTGGCCCTGGGAGCCGCCGGGTATGTGTGGCTTACGAATGCCCAGCAGGTTTCTGAGATTCAAGGCTATGTGGGCGGAGAAAAGATTGGCCTGCTGGAGGATGCGGAAGTGCAGGAGATCCTGCGGGAGCGCTATAAGCTTTCCATGGATTACACCCGGGCCGGCTCGATCGAAATGGTCACCATGGACGCGGAAGGCCAGAATTATCTCTTCCCCTCTAACCAGACCGCGCTGGAGCTGTACGAAAAAGCCCATGGAGCCCCGGAGGCCAGCGAAATTATCTTGAACACCCCCATTGTGCTGTACACCCACAACGCCGTTGCAGAGGCCCTAAAGCGCCAGGGAATTGCCCAGGAGAGCGGCGGCGTCACCACAGTGGATATGGCGGGGCTCACGCAGCTTATCGAGTCCGGCGCGGAGTGGGCTGACATTGGCCTGCCAGAGCTCTACGGCACTGTCTCTGTGGGGACTACCGATCCGGCCAAGTCCAACTCTGGCAACATGTTCGCCGGCCTGCTGGCAAACACCCTGGCGGGGGGCGTGGCCGCAGAGGAGGACCTGCCGGAGGTGCTCCCCCGGCTGCAGGAAATCGTTGAGCGGCTTGGGTATATGGAAAGCTCTTCCTCCGACCTGTTCGACCAGTTTTTGAAAACCGGCATGGGGGCAAAGCCCCTTATCGCGGGATATGAAAGCCAGCTGCTGGAATTCGCCGTTCAAGAGCCGGAGGTCTGGTCGCAGATTCAAGAGGATATCGTGATGCTGTACCCCACCCCCACCGTATGGTCCTCCCATGTGTACATTGCGCTCGATTCCCTGGGCGCGAAGGGGGCGCAGGCCCTTTTGGATGAGGACATCCAGCGCATTGCCTGGGAGAAGCACGGCTTTCGCACCGGAGTGTATGACGCGCCCACGGACATCGGCCAGTTCGGGGTGGACGGCGTGGCGCAAGAGGTCACCCAAGTGGTCTCCATGCCCAGCGCGGCGGTGATGGATCAAATCATCCAGGCGCTCTCCTGACCAACAGGAAGCCCCGCTTATCTAAAACAATCTGAATGGAAGGAGCCGAATCGCTATGTGGCAGGCAATGGGAGTCTGTGTTGCGCTGTGCGCCCTGTTCTTTTTCCTCATGGCCGGTGGAATGCGCCGGGAAAAGCAGTGGAAAGGGGCCGTACGCCTGACAGCGCAGGTGACGGGCCTGGAATATCGCAAAACATGGGTGGATTCCTCCACCATAGACGGCGACCGCTCCTCCACCCTCATCACTTTGCGCTGCCTTTGGGAGGGGCAGCCCTTTACGCTCCAAAAGGAACTTCGGGGCATTCGTCCAAGCCTCTGCCAGGGGGACAGGGTTCCAATTGTCTATCTCAAATCTCAAGGCGCCTGGGCCAGTTGGAAGGAGGTCCGGTCCCTTTGGCCTGTATGGGGGCTTTTGGGCGCCCTGTGCGGGGGCTCCGCGGTGGCGCTGCTGTTCCAGGGGCGAAATATTCTGGCGGCGCTTTCCGATTACACCGTGGAATATCCCAACCTGCCCGGAACCGCCCTGTGTCTCATCATCGGGATTGCCTGCGCCGCGGGAGGCTTTGCCTTTGCCCGCACTCTGCTGGGCGACGCGATCCGTGCCTTTACCGCCCCCCTGGCATGGGGGCTTCAAAAGCTGCTGGGCAGGCTGGAGGAGGTGCCTGCCCGCTGCGAGGGATGGATTAACAAGTCGGATGGGGACGGCGGCTCCGACACCTATCCCCTGTTTTCCTTTTGGGAATCCGGCAGGATGTCCCACTGGATTCCCCCCACCGTCCAAAACAGGCACAACTTTCAACCAGGAAACCAGTACACCCTTTATCGGGACAGGAAGGGGCGCTACAGCCTCCAACCCAGCCTATCCGATGTTCTGTGCATGCCCTTTGCCCTGATCCCCCTTTCCTTTTTTCTGATGATGGCCGCCTCCCTGGTTTTGACAGCCGCCGCAATGTTTGGAATAGCAGGCTGGGGGCTGGTGTATTTCTTCAGCCACCCCTGAGAAGGAACAGGCGCCCCGCCTTCCCTTTGCGAAGAGCACCGGGCGGAAAACAGAAAGCGCAGACCAGGCCTTATGGCCGGCTGCGCTCCTTTTTTTCGCTGGGAAAAGGGGCGCCCTCCCGCCGGGGCAGCGCAACAGTAAACTGGCTTCCCTTGCCTGGCTGGCTCTGCGCTGTGATCTCCCCGCCGTGGAGGTGGACAATCCATTGGGCGATGGAAAGCCCCAGGCCAGAACCGGAGCGGTCCCGGACCTTGTCCGCCCGGTAAAAACGCTCGAAGATGTGCTCCAATTCCTCGGGGCTCATGCCAATCCCGTTGTCGGACACGGTGAGCACGCAGTCCTCTCTTTCCTGAGAGGCCCGGACAATCACCCAGCCCCCTTGCTTTCCATACTTCACAGCGTTGCCCACCAGGTTGATGAGCAGCTGGGTCAAAAGGCTTTGGTCCGCCCATGCCTCCATGCCCTCCGGCACCTGATTGAACAGGGAAATTTTCTGGGCAGCGGCAGCATCGTTCAGCTCCTCCAGCACAGAGCCCACCGCCTCCCGCAGGGGCAGCCGCTCTTTCTCCAGGTGGTAGCGGCCCTCGTAGCCCCGGGTGAGCACCAGCAGCTGGGAGATGATCTTGTTCATCCGCTGGTTCTCCTTTTGAACAGCCTCCAGGGTTTCCCGGCCGTCCTCGGAGAGGGGCTCCCCCGCCAGCTCCTCGGCGCAGGCGGAAATCACCGCCACGGGGGTACGCAGCTCGTGGGAGGCGTCGGAGGTGAACTGCCGCTCCCGCTGGAAGGACTCCTGCAGCCTGTCCAGCATGGTGTTGAAAGTGATGGCCAGCTCTTGCACCTCGTCCCGGGAGGCAGGCTCCGCAATGCGTTTGGAAAGGTCCCCGGCGCTGATGGCCTCCGCCGTGCGGGTGATGTCCGCAATGGGTCGGATGGCCCGCTTGGCAAGCAGGTACATCCGAAAATCCCACCCCCGCACAGCCATCGGGTACTACGAGCCGGGCCATTACTGCCTGATAGTGGTGGACGGCCGCCAAACCGGCTATTCCCGGGGCATGACGCTCCCGGAGCTTTCCCAGCTGTTCCAGGACCTGGGCTGCAAGGCGGCCTACAACCTGGACGGCGGCCACTCCACCATGATGGCCATGGAAGGCCAGCTGGTCAATAAACCTTATAAGGACGCCCACGAAATTGTGGACTGCCTGTACTTTGGGGAGGTGTGAAGCATGGCAAAGCTGTTTCAGGTAACCGCCCACTGTTCCATCATTCTTGCCCTGTGCATGGCGGCTTTTGAAGTGCTGGACTGGTTCAACCCCTACATGAATTTTTTGGGACTCCCTATTTCTACAGGGCTGCTGGCGGTTTTCTGCCTGCTGGCGGTGCTTCAGGCTATCCGCCTGCTGTATTGCGAAAGTAAGCTGGAAGCCCTTCGCCGGGAGCTGGGGGAAAGGCGAAAAACCATCCCTCACAGTAAAGGCAAAAAATCCTGCAAGAAAGCTAAAAAGCAGCAAGCCGGAAAATTGGCTCCCGCTCGTGCCGGACAGCAGGGAGCGCCATAAAGCGAAGCGGGCCGGGAGTGCTCCCGGCCTCTTTCCCTGTCCTCCTGGACAGCCCTGCCGCCGGAGCAGCTCTCCACCCTCCTTTACCTGCTGGTGGGGACGGTGGGCATTCAGGCGGTGTTTAAAGCCAGCTGGCCCATGGACCGCCTGCGGGCATTCCTGTGCGTCACTATGACAGCGGGGTTTTACGCCGCCGTCCTGGTGCTGCGGGCAAGGTTCCAGGTGGCGCTGCCCTCGGTGGAAACCCTTTGGCTGCTGCTGGGCTTCGCCGCTGTCAGTTTCCTGGTGGAACGCGTGGCCACGCTGGTCCTCCGTCTGGCAGACCGGGCCCGGCTGCGGGAGGAAGGGCGCCACCGGCAGAATACTCAGTGAACCGCCGCAGGTACTTTCCGCGCTAAAAAACAGCCATCGCATGAACAGCACCCCGCTGGTTAGACAGTATCGTTACTGAATAACCAGTGGGGTGCTTCACGATGCCAAGGGGAAAAGCAAATCAAAAACGCGCAACAAAACTCAAAAGCCGGGCACTTTCCAGTTTTCCCGCCCCAGGTGGCCGCAGTTCCACCGTCCCAAATCCCCAGCGCCTTCCTCTGGTGGTTGATTCTCAAACAATGCCGTCCGCCCCCCGGACTTCAACATCCACAGCCTATGGCACACAGCGGCCGGCCTGATGCTTTCCGGCGGGGCGGATGCGGCTACGGTCACGCCTTTCATGAAAAAGCGGGAGCTGGTTCCCAGACGCAAAAACGGGTGGAGGCGTGAATCTTCCCGCTTTCCGCAATCCCCATGGCATGTATCGTTGCTCTTAAAAAATCGAATTTACCCATTCGATTATGGTGAATATCATGATATGTGTGGTGTATTTTTATAAAACATGTCTGTTGACAAGCGATAATATCATGCCTTAAAATTGTTATAATACAAAACAAGTCAACAGGAAAGGCCAAGAGAACTTCTTGGCCTTTCCTAATATTCACGCACATGCATGCTTGTTTTGTGAGCGGCCAGGCGGCTGATACTATTTTCCTGCCGCTCCCGAGGAAAGGAGGAGGGGATCTATGAAGAAAGTAGGAATGCTCTGTCTATCCATCCTTGTGCTTTGTTGGGGGCTCTTGGGGTGTACCAACGGGGAAGAAATCCCCAGCGCCTCCGGCGTCTCCAGCGAGACTGCCTCAGAAGAGGGAGGCCCAGTGGTAATCTGCGCGGACGAGAGTTTTCGGGAGGACCTCAAAGAGTTGATCAGCTATTTGGCAGCCACGGGAAATGAAACCGAATATGAGCTGCTGGTGCTGCCGGACGACACCGAGGACCGGGAGCCGGAGCTGACCCGGCTGCGCACAGAGATCATGGCCGGGGAGGGGCCGGACGCCTTTATCCTAGACGCCACCATCCCTGGGACGGTGACAGACTCCGGGGAACCTTTGGAGGCCATCTTCCCCAACGTGGAAAAGAGCATGTACTCCCACCTGTTTCTCGATCTGGAAGAGATGGTGCAAAACAGCGAGATCATTGAACTGGAAAATTGCAACCAGACGGTGATGGACGTGGGCGTGGCCGGGGACAGCCGGTTCCTGCTGCCCTTGACCTACACCTTCTCCACGGTGATGGTGGACAAAAGCGCCCTGGAGGACCCGGACTACACCTTCTCCACCTTGGACGAGCTGCTGCAAAGCGACCAAGAAACCTTGAAGGGGCTGTTCTCCTTCAGGACCTTCAAGCTGTTCCCCAACTGCCTGGGCGTCCTGGCGGATTACGAAGGGCAGAATCTGCTAGTCACCCAAGAGTCGCTACAGAAAGCTGTGGAACAGGGAGAAGCTTTTGCCGAATTCCAGGACAAACAGTACTCCCAGTCTCCGGCGGTGCGCAACGGGGAGACCAGCTGGAGCGCCTGGATGGAGCTGCCCTATGACGAGACGGAATACACCGTGTTCCCCATTCCCAACCCGGAGGGGGGCGTCACCGCAGCGGTGACCGCCTACGCCGCCATCAACCGGAACGCGGCCCATCCCCAGGAGGCCTTTGCCCTCATCGAGCAATTATTCCGGGAGGAATTGGTCACCCAGACGGGATCGGGCTTTGAAGTAAACGGATACCATTACTGTTCCACCTTTAGCTTTGGCATAAACTCCGGCTATCTTTCCGCCCTCCCGGTGAAGGACCAGGTGCTTCTGGATTACCTAGAGCCCAACACCCAGGAGGCCACCATGGCCTCTCTCCGGGCGGCGGTGGAACGGATTGACAGCGCCAAGGTCTACTCCGATTTGGACATGGACATCTACAATCTGTACGAAACCTGGCACTGGTCTTACGGACGCTCGGAAGAGCCCCTGGAAGAGCTGGTGGAGCGCACCATCTCCTCTATGGAAATGACCTTGGCGGAGTGAGTCTATGAAACGCGCATGGAAAGGGTATGCCCTGATTTTGCCCATGCTGGCGGGGTTCCTGCTGTTTTATGTAATCCCCTTTGGCCAGGTGGTGTGGGACTCCCTGTCCCAGGGCACCGGGAAAAGCCAGCTCTTCGTGGGCCTGGAAAATTACAGCCGGATGTTCCAAAACAACATGTTCCTGACGGCCTTTGGGAACACCCTAAAGTTCCTGGGGATTGGCCTGCCCTTGATCCTGATTCTGGCTTACGCCTTGGCCCTGTTTTTAAAAAGCCAGTCCCGGCGGTTCCCCCTGCTGCGGCCGGTGTTCCTGCTGCCCTATGTGATGCCTGTAGCGGGTACGGTGCTGCTGGTGGACCTGCTGTTTTCTGAGAGGGGCCTTACAAACCGGCTGCTTATGGCCTTAGGGCTGCCCCTGGGGGACTGGCTCCAATCCCAAACGGCCTTTTGGGTGATGCTTCTCCTCTACCTTTGGAAAAGCACCGGCTACGCCGTAGTGCTGCTGCTTTCCGGGCTATTGACCATCCCCCCGGAACACTACCAGGTGGCCCAGGTAGAGGGGGCCTCGGCCCTGCAAACTTTCCGCTGGGTGACACTGCCCCAAATGTGGTACGCCCTGTTTTTGGCGCTGGTGTTCTCCCTCATCAACGCCTTCAAGTGCTTCCGGGAGATCTTCCTGGTGGGCGGGGAGCACCCCCATGAATCGGTGTACATGCTCCAGCACTTCCTCAACAACTCCTTTGAGAACCTCAACTACCAGCGCCTCAGTGTAGCCAGCGTGCTGCTGTTTCTGGTCATCGCCCTGGGGCTGGGTCTGTGTGCCCTTTGGGTGCTGCGAAAGGAGGGGGCCCGGTCATGACACGGCATTGTTCCCCTGTACTGCGGGTTTTCTCGGCGGCGGCGACGGCGCTGCTGCTCCTGGCTATTTTGGGTCCCTTCTTCCAGGTGCTCCAGGGGGCCTTGTTCCCCCAGGGGACGGGCTTCTCCCTAGAAGCGGTTTATAAGGTATTTCTGGCCACCCCGGAGTACCTGCTGGTGTTTTGGCGCACCATCGCCCTGTGCGCCTTGATGGTGGGGGGCCAGGTGGTGCTCTCCGTCCTGGCGGGTCTGGGATTTGCCAAGTATGATTTTCCCGGGAAGAAGCTGTGGTTCTTTCTGCTGCTGGTAGTGATGGTGCTGCCCCTGCAGGTGACCTTGGTGCCAAACTTCCGCATTTTGGGTACTTTAAACTTGCTGGATACCCAATGGGCCCTGGTGCTCCCCGCCCTGTTCGCCCCGCTTGGTACCTTCCTCATGACCCAGAGCTTCCGGGCGGTGCCCGACGAAATCTTAGAGGCCGCTCAGCTGGACGGGGCCTCCACCTTCACCATTCTTTGGAGGATCCTGGTGCCCTGCGGCAAAAACGGCCTGGCCTGCGTCATCGTCCTCACCTTTTTGGAGGCCTGGAACATGGTGGAGCAGCCCATGGCCTACTTAAAAGAGCCCGCCCAGTACCCCTTGTCTGTGTCCCTGGCCACCACTGGGGCCCGGGATCAGGCGGTGCAGCTGGCCTGCTGCCTGCTGGCCTTGCTGCCGCCCTTGCTGCTGTTTTTGGGGCTCCACAAGGAGCTGGTGCAGGGCATCGCCCTCCAGGAGGATTGGGCGGGGGAATCCCGCCACCGGGGATTTTCCCGGGCCTTGGCGATAACCTTGGCCATTCTGGTGGAGTGCACCATCCTCTCAGGGATGATTTCCCGGGAGATGGCCATTCAAGTCACCGTTGCCAGTCCCCGCCATGACCAGGAGCGGGCCACTGACAGCCTGCCTCTGGACGCTTTCCGCCAGGAAGAGGACGGAACCTTCCTTTATTTGCTGGAGGAGGGCACTGGACTGCTGGGGAGCACCCAGCTGCGCCGGGTGTCCACGGATATCCTGTCCCTGGAGGGGGAGCGGGCCTTTACCACCGGCCTGGAGCAGAGGGGCTCCTACGTGGTGTACGCTTCCCGTCCCCTGGAGGACGAGGAATGGGCAGTGGAAACCGTCCCCAGCGACCCAGCCCCGGACACATACTTACTCTGGGCCCCGGAGGGAATAGAATTGGACGCCCCCTCCGCTTCCGCAGAGGGCGGCACCCTGTACCTGCTACCCCAGGAGGAGGCCCCCCAGCCCTTCCTAGAGGAACGGGAACTGGCCGCCCTGTTCCCCGGTGAGGAGCGAAGGAACTGCCGCTTGTTCAGCCTGGGGGACGTGGAACAGTTCGCCCGGCAGCTGCCTCTGCTGGGGGTCGTGGGGGTGCTGGCCTTGGCTCCCTTGGCGTGCTGCGCCGGGCTGTGCCTCTCCCTGGGAAAGCGGGGCAAGGGAAGGGCGAAAGTCCTCTGGATTTTGCTCCTTGCCGCCAGCCTGGGAGGGCTGTTTCTGCTCCTGCAAAAGGCGGCGCTGCCCGCCTCTCTCTTGCCCCCGGAGACCATCTTCGACTTAGGGTACTACAGCGAGACGTTCCGGCTCCTGGAAAATGGCCTATCCGCTTTTTCGGATAGTGACCTTTGCGGGGAACTGGGCGCGCTGCTGTCCCGGCAAAAGGCTGTTGCTCTGGTGATTTTTGTGGGAGGATGTATCGCGCTGAGCGCCGGATTGCTTCTGGGCATGGGATACAAACGGAGGAAAACTTTCTGCAAGGAGAAAATCCGGTGAAAAATTGTTTTTTCATTTGATGTTCTCCAGCAATCCCTGCTCCCTGGGAGCGGGGATTTTTCTTTTCCGCCTAACCTCCGTTCTTAAAGACCCGGTTGTTCTCCAACAGTTCGTCAAAGGTGACAGGCTGATAGCCGTTGATATCCACCCCGGCGTTGAGCACGTTGTCCCGGGCAGCCAGGAGGGGCCAGAAGTCCGCGCCGGTGTCATTGTGGATATGGCCGTGGATCATGTAAGACTTTTTGGCGTGCTTCCAGGTGAGCAAGGGGTAATGGCACAGGGTCAAGGCGTGGCGGCCGTCGGAGAGTTCCAGCATTAGGTCAACACTGGCAAAATAGCGGGAAACATCCACTTTCGTCATCCAAGACCCATCGTGATTTCCAATCAGCAGCCGTTTTTTCCCCTTTAGGCACCTGAGGATCTCCTCAGCGTTGTCCGACCGGAATAATAGATCCCCTAAGATGAACACCGTGTCGTTGCCCTTGACACGGCTGTTCCAGTTTTCAATCAGCGCCTCGTCCATCTCCGCGGCAGTGGCATAAGGCCGGCCGCAGAACCGGATGACGTTCTCATGGCCGAAATGGGTGTCCGCTGTGAAATAGATCATGTTGGAATCCCCTCCTTTATCGTAGACCGGAAAATGCCGGATTCACCGCTGTATTTTCACCCCCACCCATTCCTCCCCCACCCGGTACCGGCATACCCCAAAGTGCTGGTTCTGCCGTTCCACAAACGCGGCGGGAATCTTAGTCTGCCATTTCTTGCTGAAGGCGGTGGTGCCGAATCCAGCGTCAAAGCTGGCCACGGGCAGCACCACCTAAGAGAAGTCCTCTCGTTTGTTCTTGACGCCGTACACCACCGCTCCGGTGCAGAGGGCGAACTGGCCTCTCTTGTCAATCACGGCGTTCCATTTTAGCGATGAGAGCTTTTTCCTCCTCGATGGAAAGGGTGTGGGAGAGCAGGGCGTAATCCTCGAACATAAATCGCAGCTTGTCCACTTGCTTCTCCGTGTGGTAGTGGCCACAGTACCAGCGCTCGTAGTGGAGTTTGGACTCGATGGTGTCCAGCCACTCCTCGGTGGACTTGTCCACCGTGCTTTGGTCGATGCCTGGCAGAAACACCTCCACTGGCTCGTACTTGAGAGGGCAGGTGTGAGAGAACACCACGTCCACCTGCCAGTTCCGTTCCTCCAGAACCTGCTCCACTTTCTCCTTGATCTGGGGAGAGGGCTGCTCGTCCGGCCACCAGCCGTACCCCCTAGCCAGACGGTAGTACTTGTCGATGCTGTAAGCCCCGCCAATCACCAGGCAGCTGTGGCCGCAGAAGTCGTACACCTCCCCATCGATGGCAAAGAGGAGATTGGGGTACTGGGGCTGCACCCACACTGAACCGCCGTGGTACTGGGTGCGTTCATATCCCAGCTCTGGTCCTGGCCGCTGCTCATGGTTGCCGTGGATGCAAAAGAACGTGCAGGGGAGCTTTGCCAGCTGCTCTTTGCCTAGGGCGTCCCGCAGGCCGCCGTAAAAATTGAGCCCGGCGTCCCCAAGGATGACAAAGGTGTTTTCTCTGTCCATCTCCCGCTGGGAGCAGAAGTCCACAATGCGCTCGAACCGTCCGTGGGTGTCCCCGGTGAGATAAACGATGTTCCGGGGAGCGAACTCTTCCCGCAGCTGGGCAAACACTTCCTCCGCGGGAAGGGTACGCCCCGCCTGAATGTCTGCTTCGGCCTCTTCCAAAAGACGGCACAATTCTTTTTCGGCTTCTTCTCTTGTCATGGTGAGCTTCCCTCCCTCTGTGTGGTCTGAAAAAAAGATACCACACCTGCGCTCATTCCGCAATGGGAGAGAAAAAGCGGGAACTCACCACCTATCCCTTTTTCTGCCCTCCCTATCAGGAATGGGAAACACGAAATACAAAGAGCTGCTCCCATCTTTTCCTCGGTGGGAGCTTTTGTATTTTCCATTCCCTGCGGGATTGCGGGGAAGAACAGGACCGCCCCTCTTGTCCAAAGGGTAGAAAGTGAAAACAGGGCTGCACTTTCTCCCACACGCGGGGTAATGTGTGGTTACCTCCACAGAATGTCCACAGCCTGCGGCACACTGCCGCCAGCCTGATGATCTCCGGTGGGGCGGATGTGTCCACGGTGTCCGAAATTTTAGGCCATGCTCAGGTATCCACCACGCTGGACATCTACACCCATGCTTTTGACGAGAAGAAACGGGAGGTCAGCGCGGAGATGCAGGGGAAGCTAGACATATAAGCCATTCAACCACCAGTTCAATGACAACCAGACGCTGGCCTGGTATGATAGTGTCACAAGCTCAAGCGGCAAGTTCCCAGAAAAAAGGAGGCGAGCAGCGGGGCTCGGCCTGCTGCTCGCGGGGAAGAATATGGAGTTTTAGCGGCACCAGGATATCATCTACTGTCACTTGGAGCAGGGCGGCCAGGGCGTACAGGTTGTCCACCGTGGGAAGGCTTTTGCCTTTCTGCCACTTGTAGATGGCCTGTGGTTCCTCAAAACCAAAATAGGCCTGCAAGTCCCGGACCGTGAGGCCCCGCTCTTCCCGCAGCCGCTGGATATTCCGTCCAGTGGCCGCCAGGTCAATCACGGGAAAGGGAATGGTGTTCATAAGCTCCCCTCCTAGAATAAATTTGGAAATTTAGTATACTGCAAAGGAACTCTTTTCGCAAGGGGGTGGAAAGTTGATAAAGTTCGTTCCTCTAAAAAAGCAGAGCAAAAAAGCCCAACAAGCCTTCTACATGAAAAAAAGGCAGGGCTGGGGAGGCCTGTCTCCCGTTACCAGGCAGGGAAGAAATCCCCACGCCTACCAGCGCAGCCGTCAGAGACGGCAAGAGAGAAAAGCCATCCTTCAAAGTGTAGCGGAGGACATGGGATGAAAAGAGGGCATCCCTACTGATATCCTAAAGCCAGAACCGAAAGGAGCGAAGGGTTATGTGGTTTTACAAGATTGACGGTGTCTTAGATGGTTTTACCTTTCCCGAGGACCGGGGGACTCGCAGCCGGGCTGCTCAGGAGTTTCAGTCCAAGCAGACCTTGTTTTCAAAAAAGTTGCAGGGCAAGTGCTATATCACCGTATCGCAGATCAAGGGCGGAAGAATCACTTTGGCGGCGGTGAGCCTGGAATCCTACAACATTCTTGCCCGGTGCCGGGAATTCCTCCGGGAAGCGGAAGTGCCGGTAAAAGAGCTGGCCGTTCAGGAGATCACCTACGATGTGCTCCGCTCTCTGCTGCAGGCCGCTGAACGCTGGGGGTTTTTAGAGGACGATCGAGACGTGTACAACCTGTTCCATTTGGAGGAACTTCAGCACAATATTTACGATTTTCAAGAATTTCTGTTACCGGAGCGAGCCACCTTGGGGCAGCAAAAGAAGGAGACAGCCCAGCTGTTTTGTCAAGACGCATTTGACCCGGAACTGGAGCGCATCTACCAAGGTCCCGTGCAACTGGTGAACAGTGGCCATCCTGTCCATTACCTGCTGGTGTGCGATGAGGGAGAGGCCCAGGACAAGCAGGTGGAGCTGCTGCTTTCGGCCCTGTACCAAAACGGCCGGATCTGCAGTCAACGGTACACCTACATGGATTTTGACAGTGATGAGAGGGTGGATGACAGCCTGCTAGAAACCCTATACAGTGCCAGCGCGGGAGGCGCCATGGTGTTGGGCTACACCCCGAAGATATGGTCATACGGACACATATTCTATTGCAGTAAATAATGCCCCCTTTCCCCCCCATCCCTCCTGTTACAATGGTGGCAGGAGGGATAAGTATGAAAGTGGAAATTCTCAGCCAATGGGACTTGCGGCGCAAAGCGGCAAAAGGATTTGACCCGAGAACAGCTCTCATCAGCCTGGGAGACTGGGGGAGCGAGCCGTTCACGCTGCCGCGGCAGCCAGAGCACACCCTGCGCCTGCTGTGCAACGACATCACCCCTGCCCTCGTAAACCTTAGCGACCCGCAAGACATATTCCGACTGTTTTCACGGGAGCAAGCGGGGCAGGTGGCCAGGTTCGTCTACGACCACCTAGACTGCCTTTTCCTCTGCCAGTGTTGCTATGGCTCCTCCCGCAGCGCAGCGGTAGCGGCGGCTCTGCTGGAACACTTTGAAAAGCGGGGCATGGCGATTTTCCGGGACGACCGATACTACCCCAACCTGTACATTTTCCGGCTGACGCTCCAAGCCCTGGAACAGGAGGAGAGAATGCGTGCCCATGATTAAATCCCCTACCGCCTGGATGCTGCGCCAGGACGGTGAAGCATTCCCGGTGATCCAGCATTTGTACGGCAGCTTGGAATGTGTGGAGGAAACCCTCTATGCCGGGGAGTGGCTGTACAAGCACACAAGCATTCCCACTACGCAGCAGCTGGTTCTAAAACTGGTGGCTGCCTACGGGAAATCCCTCCACCCCCAAGGAGATGTGGTGGATAACCTGCGGCAAGCTATCCAGGAGAAGCCCTACATCTTTCTCACCCTAGACTTTGTGGGGAAAATGGCTTCCCAGCTGCCGATGGCGGAGCCGTCTTCCCTGGAACGATTGAACCGTCAGGTGACAGAGAAGCTCAACCAGGAATTTCTCCGCTGCCGCCTGGGCGGGCTGTACAACACCACACCGGGCTGCCGGGATATGTATTTTCGCGTCTCCAATCCTGCCTTTGACTGGGAACCGGCTATCTGGCGGTTTCTGGGAACCCACAAGGAAGAAATGGAAACCGTGACGGTGGTGTGGGACGAGGAGAGCACTGGCAGAAAAGGCTTTTTCTTCCATCCGTCTGGAAAACCAATGAACCGTATACCATGGAAAGGAGACGCAGCCTATGGCAAAACACCGTGATAAAGCCCGCATCAAGCCTTTTTGCGACCAGCTGGCGCAGTTATGGGAAACCCACGGTCCTGACCTGCGCTTTGGGCAGATTATTTCCCTCTTACCCTTGGCCATCCACCGGCCAGGGCATGACCCGTTTTTTGTGGAAGAGGATGAGATGTTGGAGGCCCTCCAGCGCACGTTCAGCAATGAGGGAAGAGCCGCGCGCACCCTGGACACGGAGCAATTGGAGAGCCTAAAAGGCCGATGGGAGGACTTGTTGGACAGCATCTATGATGCTGGATTCCAAACGGAAGATTTCAAGTCCCTTTTTCTGGACACCTGGAGCTATTTGAGGGATGCGGTGGATTGCTACGGCGTGCCCCATAAGGTGGTACCCCTGGTGGCTTATTTGGGAAAGCTTAGCGGGAACAATCAGTACCCCGCGCATACCCCGCCCTGGGAAGTTGATGTCTGCGGGAAATTCGTGGATGCCCTGCTGCATGGGCTGGAAAACCCTCTGCGTCCTTGCCCCAGCCGGGACTTCTGTGGGGGCGGCTTGGTATTGGAGCCCTATATTCACCAGCAGCTCCACGTTACGCCGGAGACTTTTGAGAAAGTATTTGCTGAGCTCGCTGAGGAATATCGGAAAAACGACTATGAGGGCGGTTGCGACTATTATGAGCAAGAAAATCTCCCCTTCCCTTATGAGGAAGAGGAGTGAATCCGCAAGATAGGGATGCCCTTTGCCCGGGCCATTTGGACCGTGCGGGCTGTTCCTCCAAAGACGGGGCTTTCCACGGCGATAAGCAAGCCGCTGTGATCCACCAGTAATCGAAACACTTATGGAAGCCGTTGCCCCGCAGTGGCAGGTCTTTGGTGTGGCGGAGTTTCTTCCGGGACTGGCGTTTCAGTGTTCGCCGCAGCTGTTCCCGATAGCAGCCTTTGATGTAGGTATGGCAAACATGGCTTTTCTTCCGTTCCTGGATCGTCCGGGAGCTGGAGGCGAAATACCGTTCCCGCTGGATGATTTGCCGCATCCTCTTGTCCTTTTTCCAGGCAGTGAACCGCCGCCAGCCTCTGTCTCGCACGGGTATCTCCCTTCTTTGCAAGGAGATTGTAGCAGAAAGGGTGGGTCGAAATCGTCCCATCCCGTTTGATAGAATAGATCCAGAAGAAAAGGAGGAAAGGCCGATGAAATACAACAAAGAATGGGCCGTGGAGGCCGCAAAGCAGGGTGTCCAGGTGTTGGCCTTTTACGGTCATGTACAAACAGGGGAGACTGTGGACGCCTCCTGCCTGAGCCAGTGGTTTCCATGCTCCTTTGTGGTAGAGGAGGCGACTTACACCACCGCCGAACAGTACATGATGGCGGAGAAAGCCAAGTTGTTTGGGGACGAGGAGATCCGGCAGCAGATCCTCCGGGAGCGGGACCCTATGGCCAGCAAGCGTCTGGGGCGCAAGGTGAGAAATTTTGAGAAAGAGGTGTGGGACGCCCGCTGCGGGGACATTGTGGTGGCGGGCAACATCGCCAAATTTTCCCAGAACCCGGAAATGAAAGCGTTCCTGCTGGCCACTGGGGATACCATCCTGGCGGAGGCGGCACCCCGGGACAGAATTTGGGGCATCGGCATGGGAAAGAACAACCCCCTGGCCCAGGACCCCGCCAACTGGAAGGGGAAAAACCTGCTGGGCTTCGCCCTGATGGAGGCAAGAGACGCCTTGCGGGAACGGTAACAGCTATTTGAGAGAGATTGTTAAATTTGGCCACTACAGAAAATCCCCTTAATGTTCAAAACTTAATTCGTTTCCCTGTGCATATTGCCTTTTCTGCCGTTATTTCAGACATAAGAAAACCTCCAAAGGAATGATTCCCTTGGAGGTTTTGGTGCGCCCGACTGGATTTGAACCAGCGGCCTACAGAGTCGGAGAACTCAGGCCGTCAAAGAAGAAACCCAGGTTTCATGCGGGTTTCAGGTACATCGCACAAAATTAGCAGCTATTTGCAAAAACCGTGGAAGCCCTTGATACGCCTGGGCTCCCGCGGTTTTTCTGGTTTTTGGAAAATAGTAGTCAAACAGTAGTCAGAACGCGGGAAGAAAAAACAATCAACGTAGAAACTTATTTAGTCAGTGGTTTACCTATCACTCCCCCGCACCAGCGATATCTTCTGTGTCCGAAAAATTGTCCTCGACGCACTCCCGCATGAAAGCATCCAGTATCTCTTGGGGACCGGTATTACAGCGCCGCTAATGTAAACGAAGCCAGGAAAGCGGAAAGGCTCCCCAGATATCAATTTTCTATTATTTGGTTAAGCAGCCACTCATCTTATTTGTGGGCAATCCTCCTTATTGAACCACCAAGAAATAAAATCGTCAGTTGTTAATGGTTTGTCCAACAATCCATATTCTTGGAGTAGTGTGTGATCGATTGTTTTGAATAAATAGGTATTTATGGAGTCAATAATTTGGAAATCAAAAATTCCGATGGTTTTCTTTGAATGGTCACAAGTGTTACTGTGCAATCTTGAGTATTCACCGGAATATTCGATAATTTTTTTAAGGGGCGAACATGAGGCTGTAAGCATAGCACTTTCTATATTTTCTTTTAATACAATAGAAGCCTTTTTTACGCACAAGTCATCACGATGATCGATGAAAAGCTTTCCCCATGGATGAAGTTTATTAAAGCTTAAGTGTAGGAAATTATATTGATTATTGGTGATATAACAAAATACTTGTTTCGTGTACACTAATTGTGAATATTGATTAATATCTGTATAACTATATTTGTCAGAGTAGTCAGATAAGCAGATATTCCTTGAAAAATCATATTCAATTAGGTGATAAATCAATCCGGGTACATCTGTTATCACTTCAAAACTTTTTATACAATAGGGATTTGCAAGCTGCATAAATAGATGCATATTAAGTGTAGCAAATACAACAAAATCACAATAAAGAATAATTTCCTGCAAGTATTGCTGTCGATTTGTTTCGCATAAGTATGGACTTAAGAACGCAACTTTACAAACTTTAGTCTGTTCCCTGAGTTTAGAGAACAAGGGACAACTTTCAATGATCTTTCTCTGTTTAACATCAAAAACCATATAATTAATGTTTTTCGATAAGAAGTCAAATTCTTGTTGATGATGAGAAATTATATTGTGTGTGCCGTCCACAATATATCTAATAAGAGAAGACGCTTTGTCTTTATAATTTTCCAATATGATATCACTTATTAACGCTTGCAATTTATCAAAGGCTGCGTTTGTGATTACACCCTCTCTGGAAGCTTTGGTCGAGAGCAACCTGTCTTTGATATTGATATTAAATCCCATAAATCTTAAAAATTCAGGCTTTAATCCGAATGTGTTTCCACCTTTTCCGTTAATCCTAAAACCTTGTTGGCATATTTTATGTGATTTAACAAGTGACTGATGCTCCCCACCATATAGAATCAGGTATCCCTCTATGATATCATTATCTACATGAATAACATCAATTCCAGGATGATCCTTTATTTCAGGAACGGTAATACAGGTTTTCTCTAAAGTAATTTGATTATCATCAACAGACAACTGAATAGGAATGCTTTGGTAAGCGGTATTGTCTTCAATAATTTTCTGTATCTTTTCTATGGAAAGTTCTTTTGCAAATTTATCATGGATATATAATGAAATTTTAGTACCAGTGGTAGTTCTGGAGGTAGGACGTCGTTCAACAAAAGAATTATCCAAATTCAACGTAATATTTATAGGTTCTCTTGCTGCAAGATTTGTGGAATAACGCAGGGAATCAATATTAATTGAATTGGATACCATAAAGCAAGAAAGTATTCCAATTCCAAAGTTGCTTATAGGAGTGTAGTCAATTAACTCACTCTGGAATTCTTTGCTCTTATAATAACTACTACCAATCTTAGTAACATAGTTTTTTATAGAGGACATATCCATGCCTATACCGTTATCTTCGACACTCAAAATCTTATTTTTTGAATCATAATGAACTTTGACACAGGGAAGATATGTTATGTCACCAGATTTAACTGAAAGTTCTTTGCGTACAAAACTTGCATCGTAGGCATTTTGTAATAGCTCCCGTAAAAACACCTCGGCAGAGCTGTATAATTCAGTACCCATTAAGATGGATAGGACTTTTCTATAGTCAAAGGAAATATCCAAATCTTCGTAAATATAGCTACCGTCACTATCTACTTGAAAGAGTATAGGGTCATTTAATTCTAAATAATGATCTGAAGTACCCATCTTTCGGATACATTCCATGGTCTCTTTTCTTTCATATTCAATGTATGACAGAAAATCTAATACGCAGCGATGTATTTCCGCAGAATGGCACTCTGCCTGGAATTCTATCTGAGTACTTGAAACGCTACGACCATTTATGCTTAAATGCTTTTCCCACTCAGATACACTTTTAGTATTTCTAACTTTTCTATGTTCCAATAAAAACAACGGGGTACGAGATTTGTCAAAATCCAAGATGTCACCCATACGAAGAAGCAAAGCCAGAAATTTAACATTTACTCGTTCTTTACCGATGAGCGCATTAGTAGGATATTTATCATCTGTTAATTTTGAAACAGGGAGGGCATGTGCAAGAATAATATTCTTTAAATGCTTACAAAAATCTATACCATCAATTTCGAAATCGAGATGATACAAATGCAAATTTGCTTTGAACTTATCAATGTACTCACAGCTGCGGTCAACATGTGTTCGCCGAATTAACTCGGAGAGGATATCACCCTCAGGAGTATCCTTATCAAATTCAGCGAGAAGATGGCGATACTCTTCTGTTCCCTTTAGTTGCTCCGCATCATCACGGTTAATGAGCATACCCATATCGTGCAAAGCTACAGCATAGATTAGCAAGGTAAGCTCCGAGCGGTTTAATTTAACCTTATCAGGGACAATATCATTAATAATATCCAAAACATTTACTACATGATCAATATTATGAAGTGTATAGTTTGGCATATAGGTACCAATTTCGCCCAGTAAAAATTCAGAGGTGTTTTGTAAATGCTGTGCGATTACTGAAGAAATGGGGGTAATATCTGTTTTGGCTCTTTCGAGTTTCAATAATTGTTCAAAAAGTTCCGTGTTAGCTATATTTCTACCCATATTTTCCCTCCTGTGAATGATTTCACCGCTTTATAGATTGACGTAAATTACCCTACGAGTTTTCTTCAACTTTGCTTCTTTCTAAGTTAATCTTTATGCCCAATAATCGCTCTTTCGATATTTATCAAATTTGTATTTTGTAACCAACGCCGCAAGAATCCTGTTTGCTGTAGCAGTGAATACCCCACGCAGTTCCCGCACATCGGAATTCATAATTTAGTCGCGGGTTTTGGGATACTCCTCAAGTTTCTTCCAGCGGAGTACTGCCTCGTCCATCGTTCCATCGCTCATTTCATCACTCATATTGATGGCCTCTATGAGCGATGTCTTGATGGATGAAATCATGAATTCGGTAAATACTGTGGACTCTCCGGCAGCATTAGAGACACTGATGGCATCATAATACTCCTGCTGGCGGTCATGGATAATGGACTTTATGGGGAACCAGGCAACCGCCGGATTCCATTTAGGCAGTAGCAGCGTATGCCACAAGCGGCCCACACGGTTATTCCCCTCAGCAAAGGCAGGGATTAGTTCCAGTTCACAAAATTCTGCGTTCTATTCTGTGTTCTTGCGTTACTGAATCGGGTTAGTATTTTGAACCAGATAGTTACTTGACGAGTAGTTCAACAAGCTCTGCCACATCGGTACGAGGGTTGCAATCCGCAGAGGGCCAGTTAAAATCTTTGTACTGCCTCTCTTTCGCCCTGCATCTCTCAATGGCTTCCTGCGTGTGATCTTTCAGTTTCTGATAGCAATCCCGTCCCTTGTCATAGTCGGGGAGTTGGCGTTTCAAATCCTCCAGCACCTGGCCAGACCCCGAGTATGTTCCACGTAACTCATGAAAATGGGCCACAAACCAAACTTCAAAGCAGGGGTTGGAAGCAAATACCTTGTATTGGCAGTTTTTCTCAACTTGCAAGAGATCATATACCTGCTTAGTTCTACTTTCATTGCAGTCAAGATCCAAGATGATGCCGGCGATATCGTCCCCAGCAGAAACGTCGTCTTTCAAGCACTCGCGTTTCAAGGTCTCCAGCATCCCCTGGGGGTCGGTTTCCCCTCTGGACACTACCTTCACCGCATATTTGCTTTCAGGAGTGCTGAAATGCTGGAAGTACAGTTTTTCGGTCTTATTCTGGCCTTCTGCAATGAGAAGCACCACCGGTTTTCTCTTTCTCTGCGGTTTCCCGCGGCTCTTATCCCGAAAATGCCGCCCACTTCCTTTGGCCATCTCAGAGCCCTCCTTCCGGACGCAGATAGGGAATGGCTCCATACCGGCCAAGCAAGTACCCTTTCTCGATGTTCTCGTTTTTTCGCACGGAGAATTCATCTAAAGAGTAGAGTTCCGTGGCTGCAGTATGAGGGTCTTTCTCCACAAAATAAATCTGATCCCGGCGGAACGTATCAAGAGAGAGAAGCGTGGTGTCGTGGGTGGTAAAAATTAACTGTGCATTGGTTTGGTTAATTTCCGGCGTGTGGAATAGCTCTACCAGAAATTGTACCAAAAATGGGTGTAGACTTCGGTCCAGTTCATCGATGACCATGGTTTTTCCTTTCCCAAAGACCTCTTTCAGAATGGGAGAAAACCAAAAAAGCTGCTTGGTTCCCAGGGATTCCTCATTGAGGTCTAGAAAGAATTGTGCCTCCTTGCCACTTTCGGATTGCACATGATGTCCCGCATGAATGCGAACTGCTTTTACTTGCCCTTGTGGAACAGGATTTCCCGCTTGATCTGTAAAGACAATCTCTTTTGTCGGATTACCTAAAGGGGTGATGTCCACTTGGATATCGTCAATGTTGATATCTGCCTGCCGAAGCAGGGAAAGAGTGAACTGTTTCAACTCTCCCTGCTCATCCTGCTCAAAAGCTTGCAGCGCAGTGGGCTGGATAGCTAACTCGGGATTGTAAACATCAATAGCATTCGCCAACCACTGATACGCCGGAGCCGTTTTGGCATTTCCCCAGTTGGTGGCTGTGGCAAGGAAAAATTTATTGGATGTATTTTTCCCTTCATACTCTGAAAATGTGCTTTTACTTGCCTGGTTAAAGTCAAAGTCGTCGCCGGTTCTTTCGAAAACACGGGAAGGACGAGCGCTGGTATAAAAATACAGGTACTCCTCCTGCACACGGTCGGAATCGGCTGTAAACCCATAGCGGTAGGGAATCCCATCGTTTGCCACAAAGAAAAACTCAAAGGAACAGGGAGCTTTCGCCGTCTCCTCGTCAAACTTAAAGGGCACCATCCCGGGAATCTTTTGGGTGATGTTCCGGGTGTCCGAGGTGCGCACAGCCATAATGGCCGCTACAAAGGCACGGATCACCGCACTTTTTCCTGCGGCGTTTGCGCCGTAAATAGCCGCTGTCTTAATGGCCTCTCGGTTTCCCTCCTGAGCCAGATTTTCCGGATGAGAGCGGTCCGCAGAAGGAACCATACTCAAGATTGCCTCGTCCTTAATAGACTGAAAGTTTTTCACTTTGAATTGCAGTAACATGGGTATCTCACTCCCTCTCATATATAGGATACTCTTAAAAACGCAAATATGCAATCTTAAAACATGTTTTTTAAAAAATATTTTCAAAATTTCAATTTTAACATTAGCATCAAGAGAAACTGTTTGCTTGTAGCGTTGTGGATTTGTCAACGGTTTGCCAACTAACCCGCATAGTATGACAACAAATATCAAAGTTTGCCAACTATTAAGCCAGGTTTGCCAACTAGTTGCCAACTTGAGTTGGCAAACTGATGGACACTCCCCCTCCAGTTTTCCCTACTCCTTCAGAGCAGGGATTTTTTCTTTTTCTGTCTGATTCTAGTCATCTTACTTTTTTGCGGGGAGATTCCTCATCACTGAGCACGAATTGATACCGTCAAAATTGCTGAAAGACGATGGCTTTCTTTCCATCCATTTGTGCGTCAGGAATTTAACTTTAGAGCCTATTTTTTCTTCAAAAACCACAAGATACAGAAGAATCATTTCCGTTTCACGTCCGCATATAGGGGTACCCCCCTGTCATGGTGACAGGGGCCCCCCTTGTTTTCTTTTGGACTTCTCTCTACAATGGAAATCACATTTTGGGACAGAAATAAAATTTCCTGTCCGGTAAATTTGCGAGGTGTTGGAAATGATTTCTCTATAACATTCTTATGCTATTAGGATACTACTCCCACCTTTTGCAAAAGAGGTGGGAGTTTTTGTATCCCTCGGAGAAGTGAAAAGGCACGGAGAGGCAGCAATTCCCCCCACGATTGCCCATCGGTTTTTCCTCTGCCATTGCAAACGAACGGCACCGTGTCTTTTCGTAACTTGAGTACTGCTCCCACCTTTTCCCTGGGAGCGATGAAAGGAGCGCGAAGTTATTTGCCAAAGAATCAGCCTGAACTAAAGCTCATCTCCCTGGAGGACGTTGTGGTGGAGCCGGTGCGCTGGCTCTGGTATCCCTACATCCCTCTGGGGAAACTGTCCATCATTCACGGCGATCCAGCCGAGGGCAAGACCACTCTGGCCCTGTGGATCGCGGCGGCCTGCAGCCGGGGCCAGGCCCTCTCCGATGGAGAAACCGTGGAACCCCTTACCGTCCTCTACCAGACTGCCGAGGACGGTTTGGGGGACACCATCAAGCCACGGCTGCTGGAATCCAAGGCGGACTTGCACCACATCTACACCATTGACGAAACGGATTTCCCCCTCTCCATGCTGGATGAGCGCATCGGGGAAGCCATTGGGAAAACCCACGCCCAACTGATGATCCTGGACCCTATGCAGGCGTACCTGGGGGAGAAGGTGGACATGAACCGCGCCAACGAAGTGCGCACGGTGATGAAAGGCCTGACCAAGGTTGCCAACCAAACCGGCTGCGCCATCGTCCTGGTAGGCCACCTGAACAAATCTCAGACCGCCAACAGTTCCCAGCGTGGCCTGGGCTCCATGGACTTCCGAGCGGCGGCCCGAAGCGTTCTGTTGGTGGGCAGGCTCAAGAATAACCGGGACATCCGGGTGATGGTGCACGACAAATCCTCCCTGGCCCCAGAGGGAAACTCCCGAGCCTTCTCCCTGGAGAACGGCACCCTCCACTGGCAGGAGGGGTATGAGAACCTCACAGCGGACGAGCTGTTGAGCGGAGCCACCCGTGGAAATAAGGTCGCTCTGGCCGAGGACTTGATCCGGGAACAGCTGGCTGGTGGACAGCCTGTGCTGGCTAATGAGATCTACCAGATAGCGAAAGACGCTGGCATTTCCCGGCGCACCGTGGAGATGGCCAAGCTAAATATGCCTGACGTGACCGCCAGAAAATTAAGAAACTGCTGGGCCTGGTCGCTCCACTAACCAAGACCGCAAGACCGTAATCGTTCCCCATGCGCAGTTCCATATCTTGTGTGATTATCAAATACAACCCCATAGATGCTGTGTTTTTTAACACCTCACTTTCAAACACGTTGCGGCCTTGCGGTCTTGAATTTGCGGAAGGGATACGGTCCCCCCTTCGCAAAAAACAGAACTTCCTTTACCACCAGTGACGCAAGTGACGCGGAAAACTTAGGAGCGGTTGCGACCCTCCCTGCTGCGGCCTGCGTTCCTCCCGGCACTTGGGGAAACCACCCACAGCCAGCCGTCCCACAAAATCACCCAAGGCCCCAGTTTGGCCCCAGGAGACCCCTTGTGGCAGAACAAGCCATGGCTTGTTCCGGGAGAAACCCTCGGGTACGAAGTACCCGAGGGTTTCTCCGCCTCGGGAGGGCCTGTGTGGAGAGTTTCCACCCCAGGTGGGGAACGGACCCGTCCCAGCCCGGTCAGGGGCGATTTGGGCCACACAGAGCCCAGTTTAGCAGAAAAGAAAGAAAACAGCCCAGCCCGGAAAACAACCGCCAGCGTAGACGGCGAATATGCCAGCTTTTGACTTCCCACCGGGCACACGGTTTCCTCAAAAACCAGCAGTGGAGAGAGGTGTGAAAAAACAGCAGGTGAAAGGCCCGGGGTCGCTGGAGGCGTCCCGTGCCGGGTCACTTCGTCCGGCAGAGCCGGTCGTTGAGGGATTTTTCACAGGCGTCAATTTCCCCGTTTTCCGGGGTCGGTTTTGGGGCCTTGGGGTCACGACCGGGGTCAGAAAAGCAAAATTTCCCGGTGGCAAGCCATTTTCCCGGGTGTCACCGTCGGGGTCAACGAAAGGATGAAGAGAAATATGGCAGAAAAAGACTTAAAACGGAAATTCGCCCTATGGATTCGTCCCTCCCTGCTGGAAGAGGTGGATTCCCTGTACCAAAAGGACAACTGCGCCAGCCGCAGTGAGTTCATGGAGAAAGCTTTACAGTTTTACATCGGCTACCTCACTTGCAACCATGCCCAGGATTACCTAGCTGATGTTATCCCCTCTACTGTGAAAGGCATCGTGGACGAGAGCTCCAACCGCATGGGGCGGCTGCTCTTCAAGATGGCGGTGGAGCAGGCAGTTTCGGAGAACATCCTCGCCGCTGTCTGTGACGTAGACCCGCAGGATGTAACACGACTGCGAGGGCAGTGCATCGAGGAAATCCGCAAGACCAACGGCTTGCTTTCCTTTGACAAAGCGCTGAGTTGGCAAAGAGATGGCTAACGCCATCTCCCCGAGTTTTGCTTGGAGGTTTGAAAAACCTCCATTTTGCTTACGCAAAACCGCAAAACATCGCGCTAAAGATTTTAGAAAGGAGAAACGATTTGGCAAGCATCAAACAACTTACTGATCGCAAATTCAAGATCACCATTAGCAACGGCTACCGTCCTAACGGAAAGAAAATCTGCAAGGCCAAGACCATTACCGTCCCGGATTCGGTGAAGCTCAGGGGCATCCCTCAGTACGTTGCTCACGAAGCCGAGGAGTTGGAACGCCTGGTGAAATCCGGTTTCGCCGAGGACAGGGACACCACCTTTGAAACTTATGCCACCCGGTGGTTGGAGCGTCAGGTCAAATACGCCCCCGGCACTCTGGCCAGCTACCGCCGGATGCTGGAGAGGGTGTACCCCTACATCGGAGCCATCAAGCTGGGAGAGCTGAGGCCCATGGCCCTGGAAAACATGATGATCGAGTTGAGAAAGAGAACCCACCAGGGCAAGCCCATCCGGGAAGCCACGGTGCAGAAATACCTGACCGTGGTCTCCGCCGTCCTCAGCGATGCCAAGCGAAATGAAATCATCCAGCGCAACCCCGCCCGGATGATTGATCTGCCGGACACGGAACACCGGCAGCAGTTTATCCCCACGGATGATCAGGCACAGTACTTCCTCAACGCTTTGTCCGAAGAGCACATCCTCTACCACGCTTTCTACGTCCTGGCCATATACACTGGCTGCCGCCGGGGAGAGTTGTGCGCCTTGCGGTGGAGCGACTTCTCTTTTGTGGACCATTACACCTGGAATCTGGTGGTGTCCCGCTCCCGCAGCGTGGTGCCGGGGAAAGGCGTGGTGGAGGGGCCTACTAAGAATGGCCGCAGCCGTTCCATGACCATCTCCTACTACGTGGTCAGTACACTGTGGAGCCTGTACGACTTTCAGAAGCGCATGGCCAGGGAGAACCACCGGAAAGTAAGCCCCTACCTGTTCGCCAATGCCCAGGGGGAGCCGGTTCACCCGGACACCTTTACCAAGCGCCTGCGAAAGATTTTCCGGGAACTGGGCTTCCCCTCTTCTTTTCATCTGCATACCCTGCGCCATTACTTTGTCTCCGCCATGCTGCATGAAGGGGTGGACAAACAGACCGTTGCGGAGCTGGCAGGCTACGGGGACACCTCTTTCTTGGAGAGGACCTACTGCCATCCCCAGATGAAATTGAAGCAGGAGGCCGCCGAAAAGCTGGAGGAAGCCCTGTTCCGGTTCTGAAAACCAGGTACATCGCTGGGGCTTGCGGGCAGGATATGCTGCCCCTTTTGTCCAAAGGGTAGAAAGTGAAAAAGCCACTAGACTTCCGGCCGCACGTGGGGTAGTGTGTGGTTGCCTCCACAGGAGCAATCCCAACAGGAAAGAGGTTCTTTATCATGGCAAGCATCCGCAAACGGGGAAACAGCTACCTTCTGGTGGTGTCCATGGGCTACGACCCAGAGGGCCACCGCCACAAGCCCCAGCAAAAGACCGTCCACCCACCCGAGGGCCTGACTCCCAAAGCCAAGGAAAAGTGGCTGGAAGAGGAAGCCGCCCTCTTCGAACGGCAGTGCAAAAACCAGCCGTTGCCTGTGGACAAGTCCATCACTCTGGCGGAGTACACCGCATATTGGCTGGCCCACATCGCCCCCGGCAAGCTGGCAAAATCCACTTTGGCCAGGGACAAGCAGGACATCGACCGGTTCCTGCCGGCCCTGGGCAGCTACAAGCTCACCGACCTAAAACCCGAACACTTCCGCAATCTCTACGCAACCTTGCGGAAGCAAAAGAACTCTGTGACGGGAAAACCGCTCTCCGAGAGCACCGTTGAGGGAGTCCACGCCTGTCTGTGTGGGATCCTCTCCGATGCCATGGAGGGCGGTTTTTTGTCGCAGAATCCGGCCTGGCGCACCTACAAGTACGCTGGCAAGAAGAAACAGAAGCGCAATGTGGCGGACGAGGAAACCACCAAGCGGCTAATCGCCGCGCTGGAGAAGGAGAGCATTAAGTACGAAACTTATTTCAAACTCATCATCGCCACGGGGATGCGGCGAGGGGAGTGCTGCGGTCTCAAATGGAAGGACGTGGACTTTTTCGAGAAGTCCATCCACATCTGCCGCAACGTGGTGAAGGTCACGGGGGAAGATATCATCGTAAAAGAGCCTAAAACTGCCGCCGGGGAGCGGTACGTGTATTTCTCCCTGGAGATGTCCAGTCTCTTGAAAGAATACCGAGCCTTCTGTGAAAGGGAGTTAGAACTCCATGAGGGCAGAGAACTGACCTCGGAGGATTATATCTTCCGCCGCCATGGGGCCGATTTGCCCATGACACCCAGCACTTTCACCTGGCGGTTCAAATTGATTTTGAAGAAACACAACCTGCCCCAGGACTTGAACGTCCACAGCCTGCGGCACACGGCAGCCAGCCTGATGATCTCTGGCGGAGCCGATGTGGCTACGGTTTCCGGGCTGCTGGGGCACTCCCAGGTGTCCACCACGCTGGATATTTACACCCATGCTTTTGACGAGAAGAAGCGGGAGGTGAGCGCTCAGATGCAGGGGAGGATGGGGGTGTGAGACCCGCTCTTTCTGTTCTTAGGATTTTCTTAAAGAAATCCACTGGGAAGTGTGCTATACTGAGAGCAGCAAAGGAGGGGATGACATGGCGGAGAAGATTTTGGTGGTGGACGATGAGCGGGAGATCGCTGACCTGGTGACCCTGTATCTGAAAAACGAGGGCTATGAGACACTGGTTTGCTACAACGGGCAGGAGGCCCTGGAGCAGATCCAGGCCGGACCGGTGGATTTGGCCATTTTAGACGTGATGCTGCCGGAAATCAGCGGCTTTGAGCTGTGTAGGCGCATCCGGGAGAGGTACCAGTACCCGGTGATTATGCTCACCGCCAAAGGGGAGGAGCTGGACAAGATCAACGGCCTGTCCCTGGGGGCGGACGACTACGTCACCAAGCCTTTCCTTCCCCTGGAGCTGGTGGCCCGGGTGAAAGCCCAGCTGCGGCGGTATAAGCGCTACAATGGGGAATTTTTACAGAAAGAACCACTCACCTGCGGTGGCCTGGTCATCGACGTGGAGACCCATCAGGCCTCCCTCAACGGCGCGCCCCTGTCCCTGACGCCCACCGAGTTCTCCCTGCTGGCTGTCCTCTGCGAAAACAAGGGGAAGGTGGTCTCCTCGGAGGAGCTGTTCCGCCGTGTTTGGGGGGAGGACTACTACACCAAGGACAACAACACCATCACTGTGCACATCCGGCATCTTCGGGAAAAACTGGGGGACTCCTTCGAGCGTCCCAAGTACATCAAAACCGTGTGGGGGGTCGGCTATGAAATGGACGCGTAAGTACGGGCCTTTGGCCGCGGGCTGCCTGTCTCTGCTGGCGGTGAGCCTGGTACTGTACTTCCTGTTGGACACGGTGTTCAACGGGGTGTTTGTGGACTGGGTGGAGAGCACCTTCATGCTCACCTGGGAGGAATATGTCCCCTCGGCCGGGACTTACGGCATCGTGCAGCACATCAACTGGCACTGGGTCAAGCCCTTCCTGCTGGGGATATTGGTGGTCAACGGCCTGCTGTGGGCCGGGGCGGTGTTTGTCACCCGGCAGCTGGCCCGCCGGAAGAAAGAGCGGGAGGACGCCCAAGACATCGCCGAGCGGCTGCGCCAGGCCCTGGATTCCGATGGGGACGCCAGCCAGGTCTTCCCGCCCCAGCAGCAGGAGATCGCCGCCCAAGTGGCGGAGTGGAAAAGCAAGCTGCAGCGCCGGGAACAGGCCCTCCAGCAGGAGACCGCCCGGAAAAACGACCTGATCACTTACCTGGCCCACGACTTGAAAACGCCCCTCACCTCCGTCATCGGCTACCTGAGCCTGCTGGATGAGGTGCCGGATATGCCCCAGCCCCAGCGGGAAAAGTACACCCACATCGCCCTGGAGAAGTCCCAGCGGTTGGAGGGGCTCATCAACGAGTTTTTCGACATCACCCGGTATAACCTCCAGCAGCTCACCCTGGAAAAGGAGCCGGTGGACATGAGCTACCTGCTGGTGCAGCTCACCGACGAGTTCTATCCCCTGCTCCAAGCCCACGGCAACACCATAAAGCTGGATGTCCCCCAGGAGCTGACCGTGGAGGGCGATGCCGGGAAGTTGGCCCGGGTGTTCAACAACCTGCTGAAGAACGCCGTATCTTACAGCACCCCGGGGACCCCGATTCGCCTGTGGGCGGAACAGGCAGATGAACAGGCGCGGTTTTTCGTGCAAAATCAGGGAAAGACCATTCCCGCCCACCAGCTGGACGCCCTCTTTGAGAAGTTCTTCCGCCTGGACGAGGCCCGCTCCACCGCCACCGGCGGCGCGGGCCTGGGGCTGGCCATTGCCAAGGAGATCGTCACCCTCCACGGGGGGAGCATCTCCGCCCACAGTGAACAAGGAGTGACCACCTTTACCGTGGAGCTGCCCACGAAAAAATCTTTATAAAATCTTAGGAAAACCCTAGGCAGATCTTAAAAAACAGGGGATCCCTTTCTGGTAGGATAAAAACCAGAAAGGGGTCCCCTTTTATATTGTTTCGAGAAAGGAAGATTTGCCATGAAAATGAAACACGCGGATATCCAATGGAAGCAGCCCGCTCCCAAAGGCCACGGCTTTTCCCTGTTCCTGTGGGTGATGGTCCTGCTCTTTATCGCCTTTGTGCTGGTGATAGCCTACGCCGCCCTCACCTGGAAAGCACCCACATCCCAAGAGCCGGGAAGCCAGCCCCAACTGGGAATAGCGGCGGAAGCCGAGCCAACGTCCAGCTCGGAAAGCGGTTCAGCCTCCGCTCCCGTGAAGCAGCCGGACGGGGAGTGGAATCTGCTGCTGGTGAACCGCTGGAACCCCCTGCCGGAAAACTATACGGTGGACCTGGTGGAGGTGCCCGGGGGCCAGCAGGTGGACGAGCGCATTTACCAGCCTTTGATGGAAATGCTGGAGGCTGCCAGGGAAGGCAACTGGGGAGAGCTGCCCCAGGTGCTCTCCGGCTACCGCACCCAGGAGGAACAGGAGCGGCTGTTCCAGGAGGAGATAGACGGCAATCTGGCGGAGGGCTGCTCGGAGGAAGAGGCCCGGGAATTGGCCCAGCAGTGGGTGGCTGTCCCCGGCACCAGCGAGCATCAGCTGGGCCTGGCGGTAGACCTGGGCGGCGCTACCTATGACGTGTTCTTCTGGCTGCAGGAGCACAGTTGGGAGTACGGGTTCATCTGGCGGTATCCCGGGGACAAGACCGACCTGACCGGCACCGCCGAAGAGGTCTGGCACTACCGCTATGTAGGCAAAGAGGCCGCAAAAGAGATCTACGAGCAAGGGGTGTGCCTGGAGGAATACCTGGAGCAGAAAAAGGGGGAAAATGGGCAATGAAGAAAATCCTGGTACTGTTTGGGGGCTGTTCGCCGGAATACGCCGTTTCCCTGCAATCCGCTTACAGCGTGCTGCGCCACATGGACCGGGAGCGTTACCGCCCCATCCCGGTGGGGATCACCCAGGCGGGGGACTGGTTTCTGTATACCGGCAAGTGGGAGGCCATCCCCGCCGGGACATGGCAGGAGCGCCACTGCCTGCCCGCCGCTGTCTCCCCCAACCGGCGGGATCACGGGCTGCTGGTCTGGCGGCGCGGCGGTATGGAAATCATACCGCTAGATGGAGCCTTTCCCGTGCTCCACGGAAAAAACGGTGAGGACGGAACGGTTCAGGGCCTGTTGGAACTGGTCGGTATCCCCGTAGTGGGATGCGGCACCCTGGCTTCCGCCCTGTGCATGGATAAGATGCGGGCGCATCAACTTGTGCAGGCAGCTGGGGTAGAGATCCCGCGCTCCCTGGTTTTTGACCGGGAAACCTCGGAACAGGAACGGATGGATGGGGCGGCCAGCCTAGGCTACCCGCTGTTTGTGAAACCCTTGCGCGCAGGTTCGTCCTTTGGCATCTCCAAGGTGATGAGCTCTGACCAGCTGCAGGGCGCCTGGAAAAGTGCCCTAAAGTACGATGAAACCATGATTTTAGAGGAAGCTGTTCCCGGTTTTGAGGTGGGCTGCGCCGTGCTGGGGAACAAAACCTTAACCATCGGTGAGGTGGATGAGGTGGAGCTTTCCCACGGCTTTTTTGATTACACGGAAAAGTACAGCCTGCGGACCTCCGCCATCCATGTGCCCGCCCGCGTCACCAAAGAACAGGCGGCGCTGGTGAAAGCCGCTGCCGCAACCGTCTACCGTGCCCTGGGCTGCCGCGGGTTTGCCCGGGTGGATTTCTTCCTGACCCCCTCCGGCAATCTCGTCTTTAACGAGGTCAATACGATCCCAGGATTGACGGCCCACAGCCGGTTTCCAAAAATGTTGGAAGCCGCCGGGATCCCCCTGGAGGACGCTGTCACCCAGGCCATCGAGGAGGCGTTAGAGCCATGAGGGAGGTCCTTCTGCCCCAAGAAATGATCCGCACAGGGGACTTGATTTTGGTTAACGCCCAGTTTCCTTTTCGTGAAACCGGTACGGACCGGTTTCTTCTCCCGGCCAGCTTTGGGGGCAACCGTGTCTTGCTGGACGGCCGGGTAGCACGTCTGCTGGAAAAGCTCGTCCTGGATTTGGGAGGCGGCGAAACCTTGTGCCCGGTAAGCGGCTGGCGCTCCCAGGAGGAGCAGGAAACCATCTACACCCGTTCCCTGCAGGAGCACGGGCAGCACTTTACAGAGCAATATGTGGCCTTGCCCGGGCACAGTGAGCACCAGACAGGCTTCGCCGTTGATTTGGGCCTGCGGAGCGAAACGATAGACTTTCTCCGCCCAGACTTCCCCTACGAGGGAATCTGCCAGAAATTCCGGGAGCAATCGCCCTTTCGCGGGTTTATCCAGCGGTATCCCCAGGGGAAAGAGAACATCACCGGCATTGCCCACGAGCCCTGGCATTTCCGCTATGTGGGGGAGCCACACGGGGAAATCATGGCAGCCAAACACCTGACGTTGGAGGAATACCACCAGTTTTTGCGGCAATTTCCCACCGGGAAACGGTATTACCTTTATCGGGGCAAGGGGCTGAGAGCGTACCTGTCCTATCAACGGGCCAATCCAAGCGGCCCAACGCTTTGGCGCCCACGCCAGGACACGCTGTATTACTCTGTTTCGGGGGACAATCAGGAGGGCTTCCTCTTTACAGAATGGTGCCGGGAAGGAGGCAAAATCTCGTGAGCCTATTACCGCCACCCCCGGGGTCTCTTGGCTTTCAGGAAATGCTGGATCCCACCGCACGAGCATGGATTCAGCTGGACAGCGAAGCGCTGGCCCACAATGTCCATCAGTTGGAAAGCCTTCTCCCCCAGGGCTGCCAGCTGATGCCCGCTGTAAAGGCCAACGCCTATGGCCACGGGGCCGCACTGGTGACACGGGAGCTGAACCGCCTGGGCATCCACAACTTTTGTGTGGCCACAGCCCTGGAGGGCGCGGAGCTGCGCCGGCAGGGCATAACCGGGGAAATCCTGGTGCTGGGGTATACCCACCCCACCCACTTTCCTCTGCTGCACCGGCACCGGCTTACCCAAGCTGTCCTCGACCCGTCCTACGCTGGGCTTCTGGAAGAATACGGGAAATCTCTGTCCGTTCACCTCAAGCTGGACACCGGGATGCACCGACTGGGACAGCGCGCGGAGGAATGGGAAAAGCTGCTTCCCATCTTCCGGTACAAGTATCTGAAAGTGACTGGTGTTTTCACCCATCTGGCCGCCTCAGAGGATCCCTCTCCCCGGGCCAGGGAATTTACCATAGCGCAGGGCAAAGCCTTTTATCAGGCGGTGGCTCAGCTGGAAAAGCACGGTTGCTCTTGTGGGAAAAACCACCTGCTGGCCAGCGGAGGCTTGCTTCATTACCCCCAGTTAGGCGGCAGCTGTGCTCGGGTGGGGATCGCCCTGTATGGGGTACTGAGTACCCGTGACGAGTTGGCATCCTGCCCGATCTGCCTAAAACCGGTGCTGTCCCTCAAGGCCCGGGTGGCGCAGGTAAAGGAGGTCTATCCTGGAGAGACAGTGGGGTACGGACTGGGGTGGAAAGCTCCCCAGCGGCTGCTCGTTGCCATCCTCTCCATTGGCTACGCAGACGGAGTGCCCCGGGCACTTTCCAATGGCCGGGGAACGGTGCTGCTTCACCACCGGAAAGCTCCCATCGTGGGGGCAATCTGTATGGACCAGTTGATGGCAGATATCACGGAAATCCCTCAAACATCCCCCGGAGACATTGCCACCCTTTTGGGAAAGGATGGGGCGGAGAAAATCACGGTCTACGATATGGCCGAGGCAACGGGCACAATCACCAACGAAATTCTAAGCCGGCTGGGTGCCCGCTTAGAACGTATCCAGACCAAAACAGGCGCTTACAAGTACTAGCGCTGTCAAGAGGCCGGTTTACTTTTCCTAACATTAATAATTAAGAAAACTCCCAAAGGAATATCCTTTGGGAGTTTTGGTGCGCCCGACTGGATTCGAACCAGCGGCCTACAGAGTCGGAGTTATCAGGCCGTCAAAGAAGAAACCCAGGTTTCATGCGGGTTTCAGGTACATCGCACAAAATTAACAGCTATTTGCAAAAACCGTGGAAGCCCTTGATACGCCTGGGCTCCCGCGGTTTTTCCGGTTTTTAGGAAATAGTAGTCAAACAGTAGTCAGAGGGCGGGCAGAAAGAGAAAAGTAACAGGGCGAAAGAGGGAAATTTTCAATTTAGCATCTCTAAAAGTGTCCCCGGCGACACTACCTGGACAGGACACCCTTCGGCAGCTAGGAAATCTTCGTCCCGGGTGACAAGATAGTCAGCCCCTTCTTGTGCGGAACACACAGCTAAGACTGCATCCTCGTAATCTTTCATGGGGGTTGCCAACGCCTTACTGCAACCATCACCATCAACGGGTGCCACGTCAAAGAGAGCCAAAAGGTCAGCGACCGCCTCACGAGCCTTCTCATCGCCGATAGTCTTTCTAGCGATGTAATAAATATCCGTAATGCTGTTTGCGGAAATGATTCCCCCGATCTCTTCGGCAGCAACTTTCCGAACCAGTTCCAGAGCAGCCTGCGCATTGGGGCGATGCAAAATGAAGTCGAGAATCACGTTGGTGTCGAAAGCTACTTTCATTTTTTGCTAAGCCGCTCCTCCCGTTCTTGCTCCAGGTCAACATCCAGTCCTTGAGGGAACAATCCCAGCAGATGATCCAAAGTGGCCTTTTTGTCGACTTTCGCAGTGACCAGCTTGGCAACAATCTTTCCATTCTTTGTGATGAAGATATCCTGGTCGTTAGCCATGGTCACATACTTTCCGGTATTCGTTTTCAGTTCGGAAATGGAAATTTGCGTCACAAAAACCACTCCTTTTTCTAAAATATTTCGGTCACTATTATAGTAGCATAACCGCTCTTCTTTGTCAACTTAACAGGTCTTTTTGGCTTCAGCGTAAATAAATTGAGCATGTATCAGCAGAAGAGAGTGTGTCCTCCTAATTATCTTTTAGAAAATAGTCATAACAAAGACAAAAAAGAAAAAGGCCCTCCAACAAAGCCGTCCATCTTTCCCTGTTTCCCCGCTCACTCAAGGCGGAGATTTTCTTTTTTTTCTGCCTGAGCCCGGCTCTTCCATTCTCCATTGTACCCGGATTATCTCCTGCCCAGCGTCAATCCATACCGGCAAAATTACTAAAAACGAGCTGAGATTTTCAAATTTGTTTGTGCGTCAAGAATTTAACTTTCGGGCCTATTTTTTCTTCAAAAACCTCAAAATGCAGAAGAGTTATTTCTGTTTCACTCCCACATATGGGGGTACCCCCCTGTCATGGTGACAGGGGCCCCCCTTGTTTTCTTTCGGACTTCTCTCTACAATGAGAATCACATTTTGAGACAGGAATAAAATTTCCTGTCCGGTAAACTTGCGAGGTGTTGGAAATGATTTCTCTATAACATTCTTATGCTTTTAGGATATTACTCCCACCTTTTGCAAAAGAGGTGGGAGTTTTTGTATCCTCGCAGACATGAAAAGGCACGGAGGAGAAGGCCCCCTTCCACCACTGCAGGAAGAAAAATTGAACTCGGCTTAGCCGTCCGCCGGGCAGTTTTTCCTCAGCCATTGCAGAGGACTGACTCAGTGGCTTTCCGCAATTAAAAACACTGCTCCCACCTTTTCCCTGGGAGCATCGAAAGGAGTGCGAAGTTATTTGCCAAAGAATCAACCCGAACTGAAACTCATCTCCCTGGAGGACGTTGTGGTGGAGCCGGTGCGCTGGCTCTGGTACCCGTACATTCCCTTGGGAAAACTGTCCATCATTCACGGCGACCCAGCCGAGGGCAAGACCACCCTGGCCCTGTGGATCGCGGCGGCCTGCAGCCGGGGATTGGCCCTCCCCGGCGGGGAAAATAAGGAACCCCTTACCGTTCTCTACCAAACTGCCGAGGATGGTTTGGGCGACACCATCAAGCCCCGGTTGCTGGAATCCCAAGCGGACTTGAAAAAGATCTACACCATTGACGAAACGGATTTTCCCCTCTCCATGCTGGATCACCGCATCGGGGAGGCCATCCAAGACACACATGCCCAGCTGATGATCCTCGACCCCATGCAGGCATACCTGGGAGAGAAAGTGGATATGAACCGGGCTAACGAAGTGCGCACGGTGATGAAGGGCCTGACCCAGGTTGCTAATCAAACCGGCTGTGCCATCGTCCTGGTGGGGCACTTGAACAAATCTCAGACTGCCAACAGCGCCCAACGGGGACTGGGCTCCATGGACTTCCGAGCGGCGGCCCGAAGCGTTCTGCTGGTGGGCCGGCTCAAGAATAACCGGGACATCCGGGTAATGGTGCACGACAAATCCTCGTTGGCGGAGGAAGGACCTTCCCGTGGCTTTACCCTGGACAACGGCACCCTCCACTGGCAGGAGGGATATGAGAACCTGACGGCGGACGAGTTGTTGAGCGGAAGAAGTCCAGATTCCAAACTCACATTGGCGGAGCAGCTTATCCTAGACACCCTGGACAAGCACCCCATTGTTCCCGCTAAAGTGATGTACCGCTTAGCGGAACAGGCCAGCATCTCTCCCAGAACCCTTAAGGAGGCCAAACGCAATCTAACTGGCTATGTGGAGTCCGTCCGCCTAGCCAACGAGTGGAATTGGCTGAGAAAAGAATGAAGGGTGCAAGGGTGCAAACGGACATGGAGTACACTTCCTCATCTTGTGTTTAGAAAAATCAAATCGCCTACATATTGTGTGTAAGCAGAAGAGTACACTGGTACGCATTGCCTCCTTGCACCCTTTGGAAAGCCCTGGCAAGTGACACCAATCCCGTCCCCCCTCTAGCGGAATTTTGCGTCCCTTGCGTTCCTTCCGGCACTTGGGGACCACCCACAGTCAGCCGCCCCACAAAACCACCCAAGGCCCCCGTTTTGCCCCCAGGAGGCCCCGTGTGGCGGTTTCCACCCCAGGTGGGGGAAACAACCCGTCCCCGTCCGTTCCGGGGCGATTTGGGCCACACAGAGCCCAGTTTAGCAGAAAGAAAAGAAAACGGCCCGGCCCGGAAAGCAGCCGCCAGCGTAGACGGCGGATGCACCAGCTTTTGACCTCCCACCAGGCACACGGTTTCCTCAAAACCAGCAGTGGAGAGAGGTGTGAAAAACAAGCAGGTGAAAGGCCCGGGGTCGCTGGAGGCGTCCCGTGCCGGGTCACTTCGCCCGGCAGAGCCGGTCGTTGAGGGATTTTTCCCAGGCGTCAATTTCCCCGTTTTCCGGGGTCGGTTTGGCGACCTTGGGGTCACGGACGGGGTCAGAAAACAAGAATTTCCCGGCGGCAAGCCATTTTTACGGGTGTCACCGCCGGGGTCAACGAAAGGATGAAGAAATCTATGGCAGAAAAAGATTTGAAACGGAAATTCGCCCTGTGGATTCGCCCCTCCCTGCTGGAGGAGGTGGATTCCCTCTACCAAAAGGACAACTGCGCCAGCCGCAGCGAGTTCATGGAAAAGGCTTTACAGTTCTACATTGGCTACCTCACTTGCAACCATGCCCAGGACTACCTGGCCGACGTCATCCCCTCCACGGTGAAAGGCATCATGGATGAAACCGCCAACCGCATGGGACGGCTGTTGTTCAAGATGGCAGTGGAGCAGGCGGTGACGGAGAACATCCTCGCCGCTGTCTGCAGCGTAGACCAGCAGGATTTAACACGACTGCGAGGGGAATGCGTTGAGGAAATCCGCAAGACCAACGGGATGATATCCTTTGACAAAGCGCTGAGTTGGCAAAGAGATGGCTGACGCCATCTCTCCGAGTTTTGCTTGGAGGTTTGAAAAACCTCCATTTTGCTTACGCAAAACCGCAAAACATCGCGCTAAAGATTTTAGAAAGGAGAAACGACTTGGCAAGCATCAAGAAACTTACCGACCGCAAATTCAAGATCACCATCAGCAACGGCTACCGCCCAAGCGGCAAGAAAATCTGCAAGGCCAAGACCATTACCGTCCCAAATTCGGTGAAGCCCAGGGGCATCCCCCAGTACATTGCCCACGAAGCAGAAGAGCTGGAACGCCTGGTGAAATCCGGTTTCGCCGAGGACAGGGACACCACCTTTGAAGCTTACGCCACCCGGTGGCTGGAGCGGCAGGTGAAATACGCCCCCAGCACTCTGGCCAGCTACCGCCGGATGCTGGAGCGGGTCTACCCCTACATTGGGGCCATCAAACTGGGAGAGCTGAGGCCCATGGCCCTGGAAAACATGATGATCGAGTTGAGAAAGAGAACCCACCAGGGCAAGCCCATCCGGGAAGCCACGGTGCAGAAATACCTGACCGTTGTCTCCGCCGTTCTCAGCGATGCCAAGCGAAATGAAATCATCCAGCGCAACCCCGCCCGGATGATCGACTTGCCGGACACGGAACACCGGCAGCAGTTCATCCCCACGGATGAGCAGGCACAGGAATTGATTTTGGCCCTGCTGGACGAGCCCTACCACTACAAGCTGTTCTACGTACTGGCCATGTACACCGGCTGCCGCCGGGGTGAGTTGTGCGCTTTGCGGTGGAAAGATTTTGTGATCGTGGAGAAATACCGCTCTGTGCTCACGGTTTCCCGTTCTCGCACTGTGGTAGCTGGGCAAGGTGTGGTGGAAGGTCCCACCAAGAATGGACGCTCCCGTTCCATCGCCCTGTCTGAGGACATCACCTCCCTGGTGCGGGGGTTCTGCTACTACCAGCGGGAGATTGCGGAACGGCAGGGCCGGGAGCTGAGTCCTTACCTGTTCGTCAACGAGAAGGGCCAACCCATCCATCCGGACACTTTTACAAAACACTTGCGCCTGATCTTTGAGGAAAACGGCTTCCCAGACACCTTCCACCTCCACACTTTACGCCACTATTTTGTTTCCACCATGCTCCACGAGGGGGTGGACAAGCAGACCGTTGCGGAGCTGGCAGGGCACGGGGACACCTCTTTTCTAGAGCGCACATACTGTCACCCCCAGATGAAATTGAAGCAAGAGGCCGCCGAAAAGCTGGAGGAAGCCCTGTTCCGGTTCTGAAAACCAGGTACATCGCTGGGGCTTGCGGGCAGGATATGCTGCCCCTTTTGTCCAAAGGGTAGAAAGTGAAAAAGCCACTAGACTTCCGGCCGCACGTGGGGTAGTGTGTGGTTGCCTCCAGAGGGCAAACCACAACAGGAGAGAGGTCAACAGAAATGGCAAGCATCCGAAAGCGCGGAAACAGCTACCTGCTGGTGGTGTCCATGGGCTACGACCCGGAGGGCCACCGCCGCAAGCCCCAGCAAAAAACCGTCCACCCGCCGGAGGGGTTGACACCAAAGGCCAAGGAAAAATGGCTGGAGGAAGAAGCAGCCCTCTTTGAGCGGCAGTGCAAAAACCAGCCCCTAACCGTGGACAAGTCCGTCACTCTGGCAGAATATACCGCCTACTGGCTGGCTCACATCGCCCCAGGCAAGCTGGCAAAATCCACCCTGGCCCGGGACAGGCAGGACATCGACCGGTTCCTGCCGGCCCTGGGCAGCTACAAACTCACCGATCTAAAGCCCGAACACTTCCGCAACCTTTACGCCCAGCTGCGGAAACAAAAGCACTCTGTGACGGGAAAACCGCTCTCCGAAAGCACCGTTGAGGGAGTCCACGCCTGCCTGTGTGGAATCCTCAGCGATGCCATGGAGGGCGGTTTTTTGTCGCAGAATCCAGCTTGGCGCACCTACAAGTACGCTGGGAAAAAGAAGAAAAAGCGCAACGTGGCGGATGAGGAAACCACCAAGCGGCTGATCGCCGCACTGGAGGAGGAGAGCATCAAATACGAAACCTACTTCAAACTCCTCATCGCTACGGGGATGCGCCGTGGGGAGTGCTGCGGCCTCAAATGGAAGGACGTGGACTTCACCGAGAAGTCCATCCATATATGCAGAAATGTGGTGAAGGTCACCGGGGAGGACATCCTTGTGAAAGAACCCAAGACCGCCGCCGGGGATCGGTATGTGTACTTCTCCCTGGAGATGGCCAGCCTGCTGAAAGAGTACCGCTCCTTCTGCCAGGGGGAACTGGAACTGCATGAGGGACGCTCCCTCACCCCAGAGGACTACATCTTCCGCCGCCACGGAGAAAACCTGCCCATGACCCCCAGCACCTTCACTTGGCGGTTCAAGCTAATTCTCAAAAGGCACAGCCTGCCCCTTGACTTGAACGTCCACAGCCTCAGACATACGGCAGCCAGTTTGATGATCTCCGGCGGAGCGGATGTGGCTACGGTGTCCGGAATTTTAGGCCACGCCCAGGTGTCCACTACGCTGGATATTTACACTCACGCCTTTGATGAGAAGAAGCGGGAAGTGAGCGCTCAGATGCAGGGGAGGGTGGGGGTGTAAATAGATTCATTCTACGGAGGAAAGATCCGGACATCCTGTTAGCAAGGATGTCCGGATCTTCTTTTTAAAAACGCAGACAGAATATGGAATGAGCAATGGTAACCCTGTCGCCGCTGCGCAGCCGGTTAGGACCATGGATCAGAATTCCCTCTATAAACACCTGAGTGCGAGGGGACACGCTCTCGATAAACACGCCTTTTTCATCCAAAAAGATTCGAGCGCAGACGCCGTCCATTTCCGGATCATTCCACACGATATCGCAGGAAGCTGCAGACCCAACTGTAAGGGAATTCACCAAGGTAAACACCACCTGCTTTCTCTTTGGTTTCCCTTGGAATACTTCCAACTTCAATGCGATTCCCGGAGCTTCCGCCTCTTTTAAGGTAGTGCGTTTTTTTCTTTGTGAGAGAGCAACTGCCACGATAAAGACTATTAAAACCGCAGCACCTCCACCCGCCGCAATCATCCAGATGGGTGGGAAAGATGCCTCTTCTTCACCAGCGTACACTTTCGAGGCTGCAGGTCCCGAGGAAACAGAAGGCGCACTGGGTTCCTGTGAGGATTCCACCCGGGGCTCGCTGGTTACCGTTCCTTCCGCCGGCGGCGAACTCTCCGGAGGGGCAGAGCTCTCTGGCTCAGGAACCGCCGGCGGTTCTGGTTCAAGAGTGGGTTCCGGCTCGGGAGAATTTGCTGGTTCTTCCGTTGGGGCGGAAACTTCTTCTGGCAACTCCACAGAATAGTTGCGGACATGGTTTAAATCTAAGAAAACGGTAGAACCATCCTCCTGATAAAACAGCTGCCCATCCAGCCGAGGCTCTTCCAACTGCATGTTCGGCTGGAATGCTAGGCCATAGAGGGAATCTACCTGTTGAGCCACAGCCGTACCGCCAGCCTCCGCGTCTGAACGGCTGGTAATGGAGAGACTGAGCCCCTTCCCACTGGAAAGAGCTTGCAGCAAGACATCGTCTCCTTGGCTGCCAAAGGAAGCCAAATGGAACATTACCTCTGGAGCCTGTGCCAAGTCCTGGGTGATGGCAGCAGCTTCTTCCCATCCATCCGCCTGTTCTGGCCAAGGGATGCCATCGGTAAACAGGATAACATTTGCTACCGCCCCCTCCTCTACAGGAGTTTCCGCTGTATAACGCAGGGCTTGAGCCAGACATCCGGAAAGATCGGTGGCTGTGTGGTCATAGTGAAGATTACCAATGGCCCTGCGCACCTCGTCACTGGTGGTCATCCCCTCGTCCAGCAGTTCGAATCTGTCACCGAACCCGGCAATGGCCACTTCCACCGGCTGGATCTCCTGCGCGAACAGGGCGTCAGTAAAGGCAAGAATCCACTGCTGATAATCCGGCATGGATGTGGAAAGATCCATGAGGAATAGATAGTGGGAGGTTGTTTCCGTTTCAGAAACCGGAGTAGGGGTCCCTTGGGCCACCTGTGTATTGTTCAGTAGCAATCCCAATTCATCGGGGGGCTGCCCTTCGAGAAATGTGTAAAGAGTTTCCCCTCTATAATAGGCACTAACTACTTGACAAGAGCCAGGAGGAGTTTCCGACGCCTGAACCGGGAGTCCCAATGCCAACAGCAACAGCAAAACGATCAACTTTTTCATAGCAATACTCCCAACCGTTGTATCAAGAGAGCATAATGGTGATGAGGGAAAGATTATCATTCCCCGGCTGAATTCGGCCCATCACTCGGAGCAGCAACCGCCGTGCCCAGTCCTCTGCAAAAGCAGATTTGCAAAAGTCGGCAAGGATCTCTCCATCATAGAGATATTCCCAAACCCCATCGGAGCAAAGGAGAAATCCATCCCCTGGCTGGGGAGGACCACCCAAGGAAGCTAAATCCGGCTGGTTCCGTGTGGGATTCCCCAGGGAGCGCAGGAGAGAAGACTGGTCTTCATCCTCGCCGATTTGAGCCCGGGTAATCTCCCCGCATTTATACTTGGTGTAAGCCACCGAGTGATCGTTGGTGAAAGAAATGAGTCTCCCTCCCCGGATGCAGTACAGGCGGGAATCCCCTACATGGGCCCAGACGGCCTTGTCCCCTGTAAGGGCAAGAGTCACTAAGGTGCTGCGCATGGTAGACCCGGAATCTGCTTGCAGCCGAAGCAGGACTTCGTTTGCTTGTGTAATCGCACGAGTAAGCCATTGTTCCAGATCTTCCTCGCCCTCTGGAGGAGCAACCTCCTGCATGGAAGTGATCACTTGGGCAGAGGCCTCCGCCCCCCTCTGATGACCACCTAACCCGTCAGCCAGAAGGAACAGCGTACCCCCTGGAATCTCTCGCTGGCCTATCGCGTCTTCATTATGCTCCCGACCACCGGGTACGGTAAAGAAAAAGCTGTCGATCATGGGCTCACTCCAGTCCCGTGCTCATCAAGTTCTCAGGAGAGCCAAGGTAGAACCTGTCTCCAGGCCGCAGCCTTGTGGGCACACCCTGGGCCAGCTTTTGACGGTTCTCCAAAAACGTACCAAAGGACGAACCCAAATCTGTTAGAATGAAATCCCCGGTGGCGGCATCAAAGGAGATGGAGCAATGGCGGCGGCTGACGCCTGGCGTCCCCGCCCGGAACACCACCTGGCACTCTCCCTGGCTGGTACCAATCAGGATCTGCCTGCCCTGGATGGGAATCCGCACCCCGTTGTGCTGTTGAGCCAAAGAGCGCAGCACAGGCACTTTCTGAGGGGCAGGTGCTGGAGCGGGCGCCGGCTGTACGGGCTGCACTGGGACGGGAGACCCTGCCTTCCCTTTCCGGAGTAGAAGGAAAATGGCCACGCCTGCCACTGCTGCTACAGCTACACCAATCACTACCCATAGAGCGATTGGCACGCCGCCAGAGGATTCTTCCGGTTCTTCCTCTACGGGATCGGGAACCACAACTGTGTCCCCTGCAGGGGTAGTCCCCTCCGCTAAAGACGTCTCACCGCTGGGCTGAGCCGTTCCAGCCTCCTGAAGGACATAGGGTACATCGTACTGCTTTAAGTAGGGGATGACCTCATCAATATTCACGCCGTAGTACATGGAGCTGTCCTCTTCATCGGAGACAGAAGACACAGCGATTCCCAATACCTGGCCATTCTCATTGACCAGAGGGCCACCGGAGTTTCCATGGCGGATCACACAATCAATTTGCAGTCGCATTTGGCCAGTCCCCGAGGTGGTGAGCAGACGGCTGATACTGCCGCTGGTAACGCTCACGTCCGAGGGACCCCAAGTGGAAGTGGCGTCCGCAAAAATATTTTCCGCCAGGCCTGGGTAGCCAACCGCATAGATGGTGCTACCCACCATGTCATCCGTGGGGCTGCAAAGGGGGAGGGGAGTACGCTTGGAGGTGGCCGCTCCCAGCTTTAACACCGCCAGGTCTTTGATCTCATCGTATGCCACAGGGTAAGCCTCTTCATAATCGTCCGAGTCGTAATAAACCCGGATCTTACTGCGGCCTGTTAGAACCCCCTCAGTGGTCTCGGCCTGCACCAGCTCTCCCTCGCCGCTCTCTAAGAAGGGCTCGATAACGTGGTGGTTGGTGATAAGGTACATGGGGTCCTGGCCGTCTTCTCCCACAAAGAAGCCTGTGCCCCACCCGAAGCTGACCGTACCTGCATCAAGTTCCAGACAGGTTTCCACCACCACCACACTGTTGCGGGTCTCGGGGTCAAAATCTGCAAATGCCGTCAACGGAATCGCCAACAGCAGGAAAACGGCCAGCAATGAGGATACGATTCTCTTTTTCATAGGGGACCCTTCTTTCTTTAGTTTTCACAGCGGATGACCAGTGCGGTATAGTTATCCTGGCCCGGCTTATTCCGTGTTTTGATCTCCTCTTCCATAGCAATACAGCTGTATTCGGGAGTTTCCTGCTGGAGGCAGGCCAGCAGTGTTTCCTCAGATAAGGTCCCGCTCACCCCATCGGAACAGAGGAGCAGCACATCTCCCGCCTGCAATGGTAAGGGGCGCAAAAGGCAATCTATCTGATTCAATTCCTCCCGGCCCAAAAAAGACGTAACCGCATGGGATTGCGGATCGTTTCTGCCGGAACTGGGATCTGTGGAGCCAGAGAGGAGAGCTTCCTCATAGCGCTGGGTGCATACCGTGTGCTCCTGGTTCAGCCTATTCAGCTGTTGATCCCGCAACAGGTACAGCGGGCTGTCTCCCACGCAGGCAAACCACAACTGCTCTCGAAAGACAAGGCAGACGATTGCGGTACTTCCTCCTAACCCACCCAGTCGCTGAAAGACTTTCCCGCTGGCCTCGCAGAGGGCTTGCCGGAGCTGAGGGGCAAGGGCTTCGTTTCTGTCAAAGGAGGAAAAACTGTCCGCAAGGCTAGCTATAGCGATGGCACTGGCCTCTTGGCCGGAAGCCATCCCCCCCATGCCATCCGCCACTACGGCGAAAAGGCCTTCCTGCCGGGATCGTACCACGTCTCTGTCGTTCACAAAAAGGAAAGCGTCTTCTTGATCTTCCCGGGAACCAATCCCCTGCACAGAGGCTGTCCGATAGCCAAGAGCAGGAGGTGCTTTCTCCGGTAGGGGCGGGGTTCCCCGCTTTCCTTTCATCCAAGCGAAGATGCCCATAGCTCACCCCTGGGATGTCCCATCCCAGCGGAACCGCTCATCGCACAGAGGGATAAACAGGAAACTGGACTCGCCCAGATCCACCACATCGTAAGCGTGGAGCGGCATAGGCGTGTAAACTGCCTCGTTATTTAAGTAGTTGATGTTAGAACCCTCGCCGGGGAGGAACGTGTACTGGTTCCGGCGGGCGTCATAGGCCAGCTTTGCGTGGGCGTGGCCGGAGATTGTCTTGTCTCCTTTAATGCAAACATCGTTGCCCTCGCCCCGGCCAATGGTGTTGATCTTCGCTTTCAGCCGGTAGTCGTTGCCTTTTTCCGGTCCGTTGACGCACACCAGCCACCCCACCACCGGGTCGATACCGTGCTGCTGCCGGAACACCGCTACGGTCTTGTTGGATTGCTCCGCCTGCCGCCGGAACATATCCGGGGCCACCGTCTTTTGTGCGTCCTCTCCGCCGCCCACGGGCATGATGCGCTCCCCGTCCAGGGGAGACCCCCCAAAACCGCCTGGGGCCACTGTAGCCCCTCCTGGGGCCGGGCCGAACCCCCCGGGAGCTACCGTACCGCCCGCGCCGCCAGGGGCCACCGTTCTCCCACCACCGGGGCCAAACTGGATCTCTGTTTGCGCCTGATTGCAGTAGGGGCAAACGGCGTATTGATCTGCGTCATAGACATGGCCGTTGGCGCACTCTGTGTAGCGCATCGCTTTTCCTCCTCTGTTATGTATAGTTTTGCAGGAACTCTTCAAAGGTGATCACGTTGCCAGTATAGTTCCCTAAAATATCCATAGAGCACAGGGTGGTGAACTGGGCCTGAAACTCCGATAATTCCCCCTCCTCCAAGACGGTGCCGTCCAGGGCGTAGGTCTCTGTGCCCCCATCGTAGTCGACCTCCCCGTAGAGGGAGTAGCCATCTCCGAAAACGGGGCCGTTCTCCCCGAAAGGCACATAGGCCTGGCTGATCACAGCCATCGCCCCGCTCATCCGGGAGTTTTTGACCATGAGGTAATAGGTCCCCTCTTCGTCTTGGACGATGCCCACCTGGCCGCTGTTGCCCCCGGCGGGAACGAACAGTTCTCCGGCGACGGGTTCCGGCAGGCCGTTGCCCCGCAGGTCGGAAAGGGAGTAGCAGACCACGTAGCTTCCGTCGCCCTTCTTCTGCTCATACAGGCCCAAAAACCAAGGGCCGTCCTCCATCTCCACCAGGCCGCCGCAGGGAAGTCCGCTGTACTCGTCTTGGAATCCCTCCAGGTTCTGAATGTCCTCGATGGCGTATCTCATGCCAGTAATGCCGTGCTGGGAACCGGAGAAACTTCCGCTCCCGCTGGGCTGGCTGCTTTCAATCTGAGAGGAGGATGTGTCCTCTCCGGAGACTGCGGCTCCCGGAGCGGGAAGAACCAAATCAGGGTCGCCGCCTGACGCGGTGGGAACCTCCAGCACCTGGTATTCGGTAACGCTATACAGTACTTCATCGGAATAGCAGGTCCTGCGGATGATATGCCCATCTTCATCGTACTCATTTTGGTAAATGAAGACGGAGTAACTGTCTTCCTCTTCGGGAGAGTAGGTCCAAGTGTGAGAAACGGAGTAGCCATAGTCATCATAAGCGGTTTCACTCCAATCAGAGAGTGTACCATCGGCTTCGTACCCGCTGGAGGAGAGCTCGTTTCCCTGGCCGTCATACTCATATTCCGTCCAGGAGTCAAGTTCTTCATCTCCGTTATAGTACTGAAACAATACTTCATTCCCATCCTCGTCGTACTCTCTTCTGGCTATGCCCTCTAGTGCATCATTTTCATCGTAGTCGCGGCGCTCCACCTCATTTCCCTGGCTGTCATAGGAATACTCGTACCAACCAGACAGTATATCCTCGCCATCGTCGTAGTACAGGCTCTTCACTTTATTCCCAGATGCGTCATACTCGTATTCCCAGCGCCACCGCACCGACCCATCGTCATCGTAGGAAACAGAAGTCAACTTAGACCCATTTTCGTCATAGGTAGCTTCCTCCCAGCTTTTGAGTACACCATCACCTCCATAGTGATGGCTTGTTATCTCATTTCCCTGTGTGTCGTAGACATATTGAAAATAATAGTCCACTGTCCCGTCTGCCAAAAAATAGGTGTGCCGCAGCCGGTTGCCCCAGTCATCATACTCATACGTTTCGTAATCCTCAATGGCGCCGGTTTCATCATAATAAGTTGTACGAATTTCCAGGCTTACCGTTTCTGTATCGGAGGAAAGCTCCAAATCCTCCTCGGTGAGCATCACCTGAGATGCAGGGGAAGATTCCTCCGAGCTTTCGGAAGAGAAAGAAACCGTACTAAGCGTAGAAGTGTCGTCCACAGACAATTTCTGGTCCCCCTGGCCGCTGAGAGCGGCGGCCAGCGCCACACACAGCACCACGGCGGCACACGCTCCCGCAGCCGGCAGAGCCCATTTGGGTAAACGCTTTTGGATGGAAGAAATCGGATTGGTTCCCGGTGCGGGGGTGGGCTCTGGTGAAGGTGCAGGCTTCGGAGCAGGAGACGGCCCTGGCGCGGGTGCAGGTCCCGGATCGGGAGCGGGTCCAGGTTCCGGCCCAGGGAAAGGTTCGGGGACGGGGCCTGGAGGCTCAGGTTGCGGCCGGGGCGGCATGGGAGGCGCGGGTTCCTGCCCCCCCTCATTGAGGGCCAGGTAAAACTCACTCATACTCTGGAAACGATCCTGGGCAGAGACAGCCAATGCCTTGCAGAGGGCATCTTCCGCCTTGGCAGGGAGCTTGACCCCCAGACTGCTGGGGAGGATGAATTCGTCCTCGTCCTGCCGGTCAATGGAATCGGGCGGAAGGCGGCCAGTGAGGGCGTAGTAGAAAGTGGCCCCCAAGGCGTACACATCGGTATAGGGCCCTTGCCGGCCATGGCGGGAATACTGTTCCCGGGGAGCGTAGCCGTGCTTGAGGACCACATCCAGGCTGCGGCTCTTGTCACCCAGGCTGTAGCGGGCAGCGCCGAAATCCAACAGCTTAACAGTACCATCGTTGGTAATATAGATATTGTCCGGGGTCACGTCCCGATGGATAACGCCTTTGGAGTGCACCGAAGCCAAGGCTCCAATGACAGGTTCAAGGATGCGCTTGGTCTCCGGCCAAGAGAGGCGGCCATGCTGCTTCAGGTAGTCCTGGAAGCTGGTGCCCTGGACGTAATCCATAACGAAGTAGGCCGTGTTGTTCTCTTCGAAGTAGCTATGCACACGCACAATGTTGGGGTTGCCGATGAACTCCGCCAATGTCTTAGCTTCGTTTAGGAAGCACTCCTTCCCATAGAGGAAGTTTTCCTCCCGCTGGCCTGTGTAGGCGGAAACAGAGGGGCCGCCGGTACGAGCGGCCATAGTATCGGGGAAATACTCCTTGACGGCTACCAAAACACCGGTCTTATGGTCCTGGGCAATGTAGGTGATGCCAAAGCCGCCCTGGCCCAGCACCCTTCCGAGAATGTAGCGCCCGTTGAGTACAGTGCCCGACGGCAACGCCATGGGGAACTTGCCCGTCTGGGCGCTGGCTTTGTATCCGCAGGACGGACAAACAGCCGCCCCATCCGCCATGGACTGGAAACAGTTGTAGCAGTACCGCATCCCCCATCAATTCCCCTCGCTGTGATTTTCCGACAACTTCAATAAGAAAATCGGGTTAATTAATTAAAGTATAGCAGACATTGAGGGGAATCGCAAGGAAATTTGCGTAAAATATGCACTTTTTCAAGCGTACTATCCATATTAGCCTACTGATTTATTAATCCGTGGTGTCTCATGTATTATGATTGCATATACCCTTAAATCACGAAAAAAGGAGCTCCTGGTACAATAACAACCGGGAGCTCCTTTTCAGATTTGCATAGGCGCTATTTTACAATGTTGAGGTCAAAGCGCATGAGGATACTTGCTGCCTGGGCTCGAATGGTTATTCCTCCCGGATCCAGGGTACCGTCATCGTGGCCGTTGATGAGCTTATTTCCGTTGGCCCAGGCCAGGGAAGGCTCGGCCCATGCTCCCATTTTGTCCGCATCAGGGAAAGCGTCCAGGTTGCCCTTTGCGGTGAGATCATAACCTTTGTATTTTGCATAGTTATACATCATTTGCGCAAACTCCTGGCGGGAAATGGGGTTCTCCGGGCGGAAAGAGTTGTCCTCGTAACCGTCCACCACGCCGGTCTGCTGGGCCCAGACAATGGGTGATTTAGCCCAGTGCTCTGCATCCGTGAAAGTCGCCGTCCCACTCACAACAGGCTGACCCTCCAGATTGTAGAGGATCTGCACGGCCTGAGCTCTGGTTAGGCTTGTATTGGGAGCGAAGGCGGTTTCGCTCATTCCTCGCATCAAACCATGGGCATAGACGTACTCCACCGCCCCGCTATACCATGCATCTTCAGCAAGATCCGTGAAGGGCAAATCAACGCTCTCGCTGATTTTCTCGAAGGTCACGGTCACTTTGTCACTAGGCTGCAATCCCGTAAGATTTCCATCCGCCGGAATCGCAACTTCCTGCCCATTGACCAACACTTTGGCAATCTTATACCCTGTTGCAGGGGTAATGACCACCACACCGCTGCTTTGGGCTACAGCTGTGCCTCCTGTGCCGCTTACCGTCACTGTGGGTTTTCTAGAAGGCGTGCTCCCTCCAGGACCTGGCTCCACCACCGGAGGATTTTCCTCTTTGACTGTATAAGAGAAGTGGCTGGTCTTACTGTCCTCATAACCTTCCTTCACGGCGTAAGCGATGATGTAGGTGTCCTCCGTGATCTCAATGGGCCCCGTGTACTCTTTGCGGGCCTCATTGTCTAAATCGCAGGGGCAGGTCTTGTTGAGGGTGTAGTAAATGACAGCTCCTGCCGTTTCCGTCTGCAGTGTAACTTCTTTCCCCGGGGCGACAGAGCCGGGAACCGGGTTAGCCGTAACCTCGGCGCAGGCGGACAAGACTTCTGTTGTGTCTCCCACCGCCACCTGGGTGGCTGCTGTGAGGGAGGTTCCATCCAGAGAAAAGGTCAGCTGGCCCACCCCGGGCAACTTGCCGCTGAGGGTGAGGGTGGCTTTGCCTTCCTCATCTGTTGTTACCTGGGTCACTGTGGCATTGTTCTGCTTTACTTCAAACAAGTAGGAGGTGCTGGACGCCACCTGAATGGTCTTGTTGGCCCCAGCTGCGGGAGGCTCCACCCGCAGTTCCAAAGTCACGGTACCATCGCAGCCGACAGAGGCCGTCTCACAGACGGCAATACCGGTGGGCTCGACTTCAATGGTTGCCGTTTTGCTTCCTGCAGTTTCTTGTACGATATTCTCTGCGTAATTTTTCGCACCCGCAGCGGAGACCGTAACCTCGCCGCTTTCTGGGCCATTCGTAAAGGTGAAGAAAAACACGCTGGCGTACTCGATCTCTGGATTATTTAGAGAGCCCTCGGCGTTTTCGGCCTCTACGGATCCGGTGATTTTATTTCCGTTAGTGGTTACGCTCAGTTTTTCTTTAACGCTCTTAATATCCATATACTGGCTGAACTCCACCCGCACGCCCTTTTGGTAGGCAGAGATGGATGCTATCTCTGGCAACTCTTCCGACACCAGAGATACATTCACATCGGTCCGGGGCGGGGGAACAACTAGCCATTCGGAGCAGGCTGTTTTGTAACTTTCTTTCTCAAATTTTACCTTCCACTGCCCTGCGGGTACATCCCAGGCGTAGACGCCGTCGGCGTTAGTGGTAACCGGGTTCGTCTGGTCGTAGTCCGTGGCGTTCCACTGCACCCCTTTGTCGTCGTCCTGCTTATACAGGGTGACGGTAACCCCTTCCAGCACGTTAGAGGGCACCGCCTCGCACACATAGCCAGAGGGGTCCAGCCCGGCGGTCATGTCGAAAGCCAAGCTGTTGGCGCCGTTGCGGCCGTCGCCCCCATCGCCGTTGCCCCCGTCTTCCTTGCCGTCGTCTTCCTCATCGTCTTTGCATTGCCTATAGGACATCTGGATTTGCTTTTGCAGCTCTTCAAAGTTTTGATGAATCTGCTCAAATTGGCTGTGCATATATTCTTGCGCATCCAAGTTGAGAGAGAGAGCATTCATTATGGTATCGGAAGCTGCGCTTTTTAGCGCATTTACGTCGAACTCCAAAAGGCCCAACGCAAACTTATCCTTACCTGTTAAAGTGACCGTTTGTTTGTTTCCTTGCTGCTTGAGATACTGTTTATAGGCCTCCATCATATCAGAATCGCCGCTCGGATTGGGTGATTGAGGGCCCTTTGTAGTTACCATTTTATCCGTGACTTTCCCCATCAAGTAGTCTGCAAAGAAGGATCCCGCAAACATCATATATACTGTACGGGGATAGTCTTCCACCATCCCATCCAACACTGCGAGCAATTCGGCAAACTGGCTTCGCTGGGCAGAAGACAATCGGGGCGTTCCGTCATCACATTTGGCATCTAAAAGTTTCTCGGTGGTGTTGTGGTCAATCTCAAAAACAGACATATAGCTGGCGATTCCACTGCGAAGGATATTCCATTCTCCCAGTGTATTGATGCCGGAAGCCAGAGTGCCTGCCCAGCCCGGCAGGCACTGGGCCAAGGTGTTGTTAATCTCTAAGAAATCCGAATAATCCACAGAAATTCCCCGACTATTCGAACTCTGAAAAGACTGATTTGCTGTCAGGCGCATCCCCTGGGATGCCTGCGAAGATTCGTTGGACTTCCTCTGCAAGATAATCACATCCTTGGTAAGGATCTGATCATTCGGAAAGGCTGTCCACCGAGTAATGACAACGTCTGTACCCACCAATTCCATGATCGAACGAGTGTAGTATTCTGTGCCGTCTTCCATGGTTACGTGCAGGCAGTCCAGTTCTTCCCACTCCTCCTTGTTGAACTGGTCATACGCCACCTGCCCGGCGGTAAAGGTGCCAATCACATTCCCTTCCTCGGTTTCGCCTTCGGTGTAGAGGAGGGGCATGGAGAGCATCTCCCCATCCAAGGTCACTTCGCCCAGAGAGAGGTTTTCCAAATTTTGCTCCAGACTTTCATCCACAAGCTCAACGTACTCTTGGGTGTCCTCAATCAAAGCTTCCAACCCGGCTTCGTCCCACCCAAAGACACTGGGAACCCCGTCGCAGCTGTAGCGCACGGAGAGGGACACCGGCAGGCTCTCCACCGTGTCGAAGGTGCCGGAGGTGGTCCAGGCCCCGGCGCTTGCCTGATACTGGCAGGGCAGCAGGGTCTCCTCGCCTTGAGCGTTGGCGGCCACCACCGTCACGCCGGAAAGGCGCTCCGGGTCATTCTCGTCAAACTCCACCGTAAAGGTGAATACCGGGTGGTTGGGGTCCCAGCGGTAGTAGAAGGACTTGCCCTGGTATTCCGCCGCCACCATCTCCGTCACGTATTCCATGGGGTTCAGGTTGGTGGGCGGGTGGGCTGTGTTGATCATGGTGACAGATTTAAAATCAATGTAGTTGGCGTCATAGGTCACCCGGGCCACGTCGGAGAGCGTCTCCGTTCCCCCAGAGGTGACTTTGGCCTGCAAATCGTGGACCTCGAACTGATACCGGGGCTGTAAATCCACTTCCGCGAACCAGGTGCCCGCGGCGTTGGCAGTTGCCGTCCCCGCCAGCCGGGAACCGTCGTAGATTTCTACCGTGCCATTGGGCGCCGCCTTGCCGGAAACCCGCACCTCGTCCTTCGAGGTCTTGTCCAGTACGCGAAGCTGCATAGCCGTGGCGGAGAAGAACCCGCTGCCCAGGGGCTGGGTCACCGCCTGTCCCGTACCCTTCGGCGTAACCGCCAGGCTGCAGGTGACGGAAAACTCCCCGCTGCCCTGGGCTGTCACGTAAAACAGCACCGTGGCCTTTTCTTTGTTGGTGGGGATGTTCACCGTTCCATCATCCGAACTGGAATAATTGGCGCTGACTCCGTCCACCGTCACGCTGTTTTTTACAAGGCTGCAGCCCTCTGGCAAATCCACCACCAGGGTTTGGCCTGTGGAGGAGACTTTCTCCTCCAGTTCATAGGCCGCCCGCACGGTGACATACTGTCCCGCCGGCACCGTGGCTTTGTTCACCGAGACAGAGGTGTTCTCCGCCACCAGGTAGCTCATCTCCAGCGGTGGGACCGTCACGGTATCCAGTGTGGTGATCTTTCCGTTTTCCACGCTGAAGCTCCGCAGGACATAGTTCTCCCCCTGTACCAGGCCCAGGGTGTTCAGATACCCCAGGGTGGGAATGGCGCTGATCTGGGATGTTTTCTCTAGGAAGGCCACCTGATAGCTTCCTGCTGGCAGGGGCTGGGAGGTAAAGAGCTGCCCATCCACCGTGGCGGTCTGCACCAGGTTTCCTTCCCCGTCGAACACTGCCGCCCGCTTGGGGAAGTCCCCGGAAAGCAGGGCCGAGACAGCGCCATTCTCCGTAAATGTGATCGCCGCTGTCCATGGGTCATCCGTCAGTTTGACGGTGACTGGTTCGGCGGTCATCTTTCCCCAGGTGTCCGTAGCAGTGATGCGAACCTTGTCACCAGACTTCGCATTGTTGTCACCCAGCACCAGATAGGGATATTGGAACACGGTGCCGGTCAGGTTTTGCCTCGTAGTCACGTTATAGGCCGAGACCGTAATGCCGTTGCCTGTTTGCAGTTTGGTGGTCGCGGGGGTCTCTCCCGCTGCCACGGCGCTTTTCACGGCGAAGGACAGCTCCACCCGGGCTTCGGGAATGGCCGGAAGGGCGATGTCTCCCACATTGTTGGAGGTGCCCTCCCCGTCCAACAGCGGAACGGTGCGGCTGCGGGTGTAATAGCCGTCCATTTCGGCGGTGACGGTGGTTTCGAGAACGGGCAGCTGGATGGAAAAGCTCCCGTCGCTGTCCACCGGCAGATTTTCCCGCTGGGTTTTCTCGTAGATTCCAGCGCTCTGGGAAATGGTGACCGATGCCTGCTTCAGAGGCTCTCCTTCCGCATCCGTCACAGCGCCGGTAAGGGTCACCTGGGGCAGGGGCTGCAGCTGGCATTCCAGGGTGGTAACCGTGTCGGTCAGCTCTACGGTCTGCACCCCTGGCGTTTGGTACTGGAAGGCCAGCTCCTCGCCCAGGGCGACTTCATAGGTCAGCGCCTGGGTGTCCCCGTCCACCCCGATGGAGCCGCCGGAAGCGTTCAGCCGCTCGCCATTCTCGTACCAACGGATGGAGTAGTCCACCTCGTCCAGCGGCTTGCCGTCTTCGTCCACAACGTCCAGCCGCACCGTCTTACCCTCGGCCAGATATTCGTAGGTGATCCCTCGCTCTTTGGCGTATGTTTCAGCATGGGAACCTGGTGTTACATACAGAGTGAGGACGCCGCAATATGCAAAAACGCTATTGTTGTTCCAACCACTATCAATGGATGTAACGCTTGCGGGAATGACAACAGCCTCCAAAACGCTACAGCCACGGAACGCTAAACTGCCGATGCTTTCCGTTCCGTCCGGCAGGGTGAGAGAGCGGAGCGATTCACAGTATTGGAAGGCGTCGTTGCCAATCGTCTTCAAGCTGGCCGGCAAATGGATGGTTTCCAGATTTTTGCATTGGGAAAATGTTTGCAGGCCGATGGTTTCAATTTGATCGGAAAGGGTGACGGAACGCAGGATATCACAGTGGTCGAACGCGTTATCATCCATTGTAGTCACGCTGTCCGTCATCGTGACCGTTTCCAAGACATTGCACTCTCGGAACGCGGAATGCCCTATAAACTCTACACCATCGGGCAGATGGAGGGAGGTCAGCGCTGTGTAAGAGAAGGCGCCGCCCTCAATGCGGGTGAGAGTGCTGGGGAAGGTGACCGTTGCCAGGTTCTCGCAGCCGTAGAAGGCGTTCTGCCCAATCGTTGTAACGCCCTGGGGAATGACAATGCTGGTAATCGAGGTGTTTTGCAATACACCTGCGTTAATGGACGCACCCTCTGGGAACTCGAATTCCGAAATGGCTGTATTGGCAAAAGCATACTCGCCAAAACTTGTTATCCCGTCGGGCAAGTCGAGCTCCTCTAATTGCTGGCAGCCACTGAATGCGTAATTTCCTATGCTTTGGATGGAGTCGGGCAAAGTGACAGATTTAAGGTGATAACAATTGCAAAAGGCATAGCTGTCTACTTCATCTACCCCGTTCTCAATCGTCACTGTCTCCAAGCCGGAGTCATTAAAAGCATCCAAAAAGGTTTCTACACTTCCGGGAATCGTGATAGAAGTTAAAGCGGAGGTGTAATAGAACGCACCAATGCCAATGGTTGTAAGCTCCGGTGGTAAGTTAATCTCTTCTAGAGCCCCACAACTCCGGAAGGCGTTCTCGCCAATTTCTACTAAGCCCTCGGGCAGGGCAGCTGATGTGGCGACCCTGCAGTCATGAAAAGCATAGTTGCCAATTCTTGTAATACCCTTCTCAATTACAATGGCTGTTATGTCAGCTCGCAAACTTTGCCAAGGCGCGTCATTTTCGGTATAGTTCCCTATGGCCCCCGTCCCCGAGATAGTCAGCACCCCCTCGGCGGAAATGGACCAGGTCGCATTGTCTCCGCAAGTTCCACTTTGGGGCTCAATAGAGCGTGGCGTCTGGATGGTGGTTTGCAGATTCGCACCTGTCACAGGGCCTGCGGCTATGGCGGCAGGTTCCAAAACCCCCAGCAGCAGAGCGGCTGAGAGCAGCAGTGCAAAAGCTCGTCTTACTTTTTTCATAGTGAATCCCTCCGAGCGCATAATTATAATACTGTTGCGAGAAAAGGAGCAAATGCGTTTGAAGTGTGATTAGGAGATTTTTGGGAAGCAGATATGGGTTGCTGTAATTTGGAACTATTGGTCAAAATAATTCCACATAAGAAATATATTATTAAGATAATTTTACCAGATTATTGAGAAAAAGTCAATGTAATCAAGATATCCAAAGGGCAAAAGCGGATGTTAAATTTTAGATATGAGTGTACTAATTTAAGAACCAATCTCATTTTTGACCACTATTTGACTACGACAGAAAATCTCCCTAAATCCCAAATCCGTATCTCTATTCCTGCACACTTTGCCTTTTCTGCCGTTATTTCAGACATAAGAAAACCCCCAAAGGAGTTGTTCCTTTGGAGGTTTTGGTGCGCCCGACTGGATTCGAACCAGCGGCCTACAGAGTCGGAGTCTGTCACTCTATCCAGCTGAGCTACGAGCGCGAATATGTATGAAAACCGCGGAAGCGGTAGTCAACCTTTTGAAAAATAGTAGTCAAACAGTAGTCAACGGCGGGATTTTTTCTTTCCGCCAAACCCGCAAAGCCCGATAAACACTGGCTTTTTCGAGATGTCTCAACTGGAACGGCCTGAACCGTCGGAGTCTGTCACTCTATCCAGCTGAGCTACGAGCGCATATATCAGGAAAAACGCAATATAGCGTATTCCATCCTGTAAAAACTTGAACAACGTGCGCCTTTAAAAGGCCTCTTTAGCTTACACCCAATTCCACGCGAAAAAAGGCGAATTTTGACGAACAAAAAAACTTTTGTGAACCCCGCTACTCCTCGTTGCGAAGTTTCTTCCTTGCCTTGACCCAATCCACCGTCTCTTCCACGCTGACCTTTTGAGAGGCGCGCAACAGGGCAATCAGCTGTTTTTCCTCCGCAGAAAGCTCTCCGATCCGGCTGGGATCCGGCATAGCTTTCTTTGGGCAACGCTCCCGGTCTGTCAAAAGCATTGGCGCAACGGGCTCTTCCTCAAAGAAAAACTCAATGGGAGCTCCGCAGATACGGGCAATCCTTCCCAGCGTTACAGGGTCCGGCGTGGTTTTTCCAGTTTCGTAATACGTATAGGTTGCTCGGTTTACATTCAAAGCATCCGCAATGTTTTGCTGCGAATACCCTGCCTGCAGCCGGGCCTGCCGAAGCCGGTCCGCCAAAAAGCCATTGGAGCCGCCAAAATTTCTACCCATAATTACGATCCCAGCGCCCTCCTCCTGTATCGTCTGTTTTCTACAGCGCCCTCAGATCACACAGGCTGTCATGCTTAGTATGTCCCGAGCTCTGTCAAACAACCGCTCAGAAAAGGCTTTCCATGTAACGTGCGGAATTTATTATATACCAGTTTTGATAGAAAAGCCAGCGTTTCTTCAAAGTTTAATTCTATTGTGAACTATATTCACTTTTCTGGCAGATCCTTCCCGCGCGAAAAAATTTCCCAGGCGCATTGACTTTTCCTAGTTTAGGACTTATAATAGAAAAGTCCCAAATGTCTAGGGATGTTTTGCGGGCGTAGTTCAATGGTAGAACATCAGCTTCCCAAGCTGAATACGAGGGTTCGATTCCCTTCGCCCGCTCCAGCGGCAAACTGCCGCTCCCAAGTCGCGAATCTCACTTTGTGGGGTTCGCGATTTTTCTTGCCCGCGTTTTTCATTGATATCTATTTTATCCCTCCAACCCACCAGGCTGAGCCTGGACGCAAGTCGCGTTCCAGAGCTCGGCTGTTTTTTGCCTTACGGCTCACGTTTGTAAAGAATGCCTATTTGGTCATCCTAACCCAGGGGTTGCACCCCAGGCAAATCGCGAACTTCACCTTGTGAGGTTCGCGATTTTTATTTCCCGCGTTTGCGCATGAAGTGAAATTCAGGGGCTTTGGGAAGCACGGAAGGGGATGTTCCGGCACCCCCTACCATTTTTCGTGAACCATCGGGAAAAATTCCGCAATCCGAAGCGCGCTGCTTCGTCCCTCTGATTTTGAAAAGGGCCACCACCGGACTGTGTTGGTGGCCCTTTTTTCATACTTTTCTCAGCCGGATCGCCATGTACTCCTTCCCGGGCAGGGGTACCCGGAAGCTGCCGGAGAAGATACCCAGGTCGGTGACGGTCATCTCCCAGGTGTCGATGACCTCCACCCGCCAGGAAACGCCCTGTGACAAAACAAAAAATGGCCCCCGAAAGAAGCCATTTTTTGTGTATGCAAAAGGTTTGCTTGTTTGCGAAACTCTGATCAAACTGGGCCAGAATGCTGGCTGCCTGGGCCCGGGTGGCGATGCCGCCGGGAGCCAGGGTGCCGTCCTCGTTGCCGTTGATCAGGCCGTTGCCGTTGGCCCAGCTCAGGGCGGTTTCCGCCCAGCTGCTGATGGAGCCAGCGTCCGGGAACTGGGTCAGGTCGCCAGCAGCCGTCAGGTCGTAGCCCTTGAAGCGGGCGTACTTGTACAGCATCACGGCGAACTGCTCCCGGGTCACATTGCTGTCGGGGTCGTACAGACCGCCGCCAATGCCCGCCACGATGTCGTTCTGGGCGGCCCAGGTGATGGCGTCCACAGCCCAGTGGCCAGAGGTCACGTCGGTAAAGGTGGAGTCGCCGGTCACTGCGGGCTTGCCTTCCAGATTGTAGAACAGTTGGGCGGCCATAGCCCGGTCAAGCAGCATGTCAGGCTCGAAGGTGGTGTCGCTGGTGCCGGCCATGATGCCGTTCTCATAGACATAGGCCATGGCGTCATAGAACCAGTCCTCCCCTTCCGTCACGTCCGTGAAGGGCCAGGTGGGCTCTTCCGGCTCGGAGGGAGTGCCGCCGCCGGGATTGACCGGCGCCTCATATTTGGTCCAGCTGATGGCGAAGGGCGACAGGCTGTTTACATGGAAGTGCAGGCCGTCGGACTCCTTGCGCACGTCCTCGATAATGTCCACCCGACCAGCATTTTCGCCTGTGGTCAGCATGTGAGCCACAGTAAAGGTGTCGTTGGAAGTGGCTTCCGTATTGATCGTATCATACGGAACGACCACATCCACGCCGCCTTCGGGCATTTCGGTGACGACTACCCACTGACTGCCGTCCCAATACATCAGGGCGATGTCCATGTAGGTGATGCCGTCATAGCTGCCAGTGATGGCCGTGCTCAGAAGAGTTTGGATTTTGTCTATGGAATCAATTCCATTCTTTATAAGGCTCTCGGGAATCTTGTAGTTCTCCAAACCGTCCGTGATCACCAACTGGTGAGCCTCGATATCCGTTGTGATCTTGCCATTCACGTTCTGGATGGTCACGGTGTAGCTGCCGTCGCTGTTGCGGATAGCGGTGACGGAGTCACAGCCAGCAGCAGTCCCGGTTTGTTCCAGGCAGTCATAGCCGTTGATGACCAGCTTGCTAAAGTTGGCGTAGCCGCCTTCCACGTTCAGCCCAACGGTAAAGGTCACATCGCCGCCTTTTCGGATCTCGTTCGTAGGTGCACCCTCGTAGGTCTCGCCGGGAGTACGCACCACGCCGGTAATGGTGTAGCCGGCGCCGTTTTCGGGAATGAGGTAGCCATTATACACCTCGAAGAAAACGCGTACAGTTAGAGCGCTGGTCAGGTTCTCTACCGTCAGGGTGTTCTGGTAGGGGCTGGTCATGCCGTAGGCTGCCATGTTGCCCCGAGTAACTTCCTCTCCGTTTACCGTCCACCGGGCCACCATGTACCCCTCCTCTGGCGCGGCGGTGAAGACCAGCTTGCTGCCGCCCAGCACCTGCACAGTGGTGTCGCTGGCGATGCTCTCGCCGTTTGCCGTTGCCGAAACAGTACCACCGGAGCCTTCCACAGCATAATTCACATCATAGCGCACGGCGCCGGTGAAGGAGACGGCAATTGTATGGGCCGCTGTTACATTGGTCAAGGTCAGGGTGGTCCTATCCGCGCTGACGCCTTCGGTAACGGGCTCGCCGTCCACCATCCATTCATTGACGTGGTAGTACTGGTCCGGCGCGGCGGTGAAGGTGATACTGCCGCCATGGGACACGGTAACGCTCCCATTTTCGCCGCCGGGCACAGAGATCGTGCCGCCGGAACCAGCAACCGTATAGGTCAAAGTGTAATCCGTATCCACCAGCTCAAAGAGCGCCTCGATTTGATAGCTTGAGACAGCAGGGTCCGCAGCCTGGCCGTTGGGAACGGTCCAGGTGAAGGTTTCATCGCTTTCTCCATTCTGGGGTTCGCCGTTTACGGTCCATCCGGTGAGTTCATAGCCGTAAGCAGGCTCGGCTGTGAAGCTCACCTCGGTGCCGCCCCGGATATCGGCGCTGGTGCCGGTGTAACCATCGGCCGTGACAGTGCCCCCGGCAGCGCTCCAAGAGACCGCATAGGTCACTTGCTGGAACTCCACAGAGATGGCCGCGCCGGTGTTTGCGCTCTGCGACGTGTAGGTGAAGGTGTTCTGCCCTTGCGTATTTTCGATTCTCTCGCCATTGACGCTCCAAGAAGCCACTTCATACCCCGTCTCGGGCTGCGCGGTGATGGTCACGGACGCGCCTTCGTCCAGGGTAAAACCGGTCTCCATGTTGTCAATCTGGTCCACACCGCCTGCGATGGCGCTGGTGATTTCACCATTTTCTCCCGCAGAGATGGTGACCTTGTCGCCGATCTCGCGGAACTGGACAGTAACGGTTGTATCAGCCGTCAATTCGGACGCGCTCAGGGTCAGCGTGTTGCTGGTGTTGCCTGCCTGCACCTCGCCATCGACCTGCCACTCCTGCACGATATAGCCATTCTCCGGGCTGGCGGTAAAGGCGGCGGTGGAGCCGTCGTAGGCAGTGTTTCCACTGACAAACTCGCTGTTCTCATAGCTATCCATGCCCTTGCGCTCCACAGAGGCGGACAGAGTGCCGTTTGTGCCAGAGCCGTTCCCAATGGTGTCCACTACATAGTAACCGACGGTGTAGGCGGCAAGCTGTTCCCAAACGGGAACGATCGTCACATCGCTCTGCACATTGTCAATGGTATAGGTCATGTTGTCGGTGGTGGCGCCGGAACTGTCTGTGTAGCTCACATCTACACCGTATGTTGCCTCCATTGCACCTGCATTCACCACATAGCCGGTAGCGGGCGCCAGCGTAACGGAAATGCCGGTGCCAGTGTACACATAGCCGTTCTCAGAGGGTTGAACGGTTTCGCCGTCCAAGGTGTACGTCACATCAACAGTGCCGTTTGAAACTTCATTAACGGTGACAGAGGGCTTCTCCCGCACCACCACGTTGACGGTGGTGTCAGCAGAGGGGTTCTCCAGGGTGTAGGTGAGCCGGTCGCGGCCCTCCTGCACCGTATCTGTGTTGACCTTCCATTCCACCACTTCATAGGCTTCCGCCTCTGTAAAGGTGAAGTCCACATTCGTGTAAGAGGGGTATTCCGTTCCGGTTTCCAACGTGACGCCATTGGACGTGGCTGTCAAGGTGCCGCCGGTCACAGGGGAACTAGTATCGTCCACCACGCCAAAGGTCAGCGTGTAACGGTTGGAGCCGCCGCCGCTGGCCACAATGCGGACGTTTGTATCCGCCTGCACGTTGTACAGGGTGTAGCGGTTGGCGCTGGCGGAGACCGTCTCCCATTCCCCTTCGCCGCGCTTCACTTCCCATCTCTGAATGACCACGCCCACAGAGGGCTGGGCGGTAAAGGCCACATTGCCGCCCTTGGTCACTTTGCCATCCGTCAATCCTTCCACGGTGACAGCCACACCCGAAACGGGCTGGTTGTTTTCATCCACGACTTCATAGGAGACAGCGTACTGCTCCTCGGCTGCGAACGTCACTTTGACCTCGGTGTCCTCGGTGATCTCCCGTTCCAAAGTGGTTCCGGTGTAGTAGGTGCCGTCAGGGTTCTGTTCCATCCGGCCGTTGACAACCCAGCTCTCTACCACATACCCCTCGTTGGGCGTGGCGGTAAAGGTCGCGGTGCTGCCGTGAGCCACGGACACGCCGCTGTTCAGGCTCTGGCCGTCCTGCTGGGCGGTCACAGTGCCGTTGGGCGTCGATTCATCCGCAGAGAAGGTCACGGTGCGGTTCTGGCTGGTAAAGGCGGCCTGCACCTGCAAAACAGGGGCCGCGTCTTCACCGGAGGCCTCGCTCTCCCCTTGGACCGCTTGGATCAACGCCTCCAGGCTGGAAACGCGCAGGATGGCGGCGCTCTCTGTCTCGGTAAAGGTCACAATGCCTTGGAACGCCTCATCCTCCCATGCAACGGCCGTTCCGTTCAGGGTCACGGTCCACTCCGCAAACTGGAAGCCAACGGCAGGCGTGGCAACAAAGCGGAGCCCATAGCTCACGGGAATGGAGGCCCCGCTGACAAATCCGTACTCGGAATTCTCCACATACTGGGCCTGCAGCGTTCCGTTTTCCCCAGCGGAATAATTGACGACCGCGGAATGGCTTAGGTAGGTGATCTCCCCGCTTGCCAGGGTGATGTTGTACTTGCTCTGAAGCTCCGCTGCCGCGGCGGCTCCCTCCCCATCACTCTTATAGCTGAGAGTCACATCGTACACGCCGCCCACATCCCGGATGGCCCCATCGCTTCCATACAAGTCGCATTGGACTGCAATGGCCCGCTCCAAAAGAGCTTGGTCCTCCTCTAAAAATCCGCCGCTTGCGGTCAATTGAATCTCGTCCAGTGCCGCGGGGACGGTTTCGTCCTCCATCCCCTCCCAAGCGGGGGCAATGGTGATATCGGCCCGGGCCACTTCCAGCTGGGCCGTGGCCACTTGGACTCCCCCAAGAGAGGCGGTAAAGCGGTAGGTCCCCGCTGCCTGGGGCCGATAATAGGCACTGCCCTCTATCGCGGCCGCATCCTCATCGCTGCCGCTCAAGTTCAGGACTGTGTAAGAGACATTGTCCTCAACATCCTGCCATGAACCACTGGGAGAGGTCACGGTGCCGCCATTGGCGGTTGCTGCTGTACGGCTCTGCAGAGTCAAAGCCACGCTGCTTCCGTCGTACACCATGGAAGAGGCGGGCGCGCTGCCTTTGCTCACCACCAACCGGTATTCAGTTGTAGCCCCTTCGGAGACACTCCCTGCGTAGTAGTACAGGGCGGCGCTGGTGCTGGAGGCGGCGGTCTCCGTCGCCTGGGCGGTGGCCGTAACACGGTACATCCCAGGGACAGCCGCCTGCCAGGTGGCCCTCCCATCCGCGCCGGCCTGCACCGATTCCGACCCGCCGGTGGTCAGGTTGGCAAAGGTAAACAGGATGCTGGTATCCACCGTAGTCTTCGCGGCCACGGTGATCTCTGTGCCGCCGTAAGAGGCGGTTGTGGTGCCGGTCTGCTCCTGTGTAACCGTCTCCCTTTCCACCGTCAGGCCGGTGCTGCCGGCGTACAGAGTTTTCTGCCCTTCTCCGTTCGTGGCGTAAAGGCCCGTATCCGCCTCGCCCCAGAACACCGTGGGGGCAGAAAGAGCGCCGCCGCTCACTGCGTAGGTAACATAGCGGTCATCGTCCGCGCCGGGGCCGTCAGAACCTTCCTCCGCGGCGTTGACGATCAGAACTCCCTCACCGCTGCCCACATACACATAGCGCAGGGCTTCTTCCTGCTGCGGTGTTAAGTCGGCAGGTTCAAAGGTATCGCCTGGCTTTGCGAAATACTGCGTGTCAGCATTTTCCTCTTCTCCTGTGGGCACTAACATCCAATATTCCGTAAAGGTGGTGGAGCTATCTTCTGTTTTTACCAGTGCCATGCGCCGGTAACCAGTAGAGGGGGCGGTTTCAATGGTTCCATCATATCCCTCCGGCACCATATACTCTTCGATGCCACTTCCGCTGGCTGCGGCGGTAACCCACTTCGTGCCGCCCAGCGTCAGCTTATCGCCCACGGTATATGCGGCGCTGCCCTCTGCCGTTTCTGTTTTTGTAACCGCATAATACACGGTCTCGCCCTCATCGGTGCCCACGCCCACATAGACAGGGGTACTTTCTTCCCCTGCAGTGTAGGAATACACCTTCAGGGCGGGATAGCTTTCTCCAGCGGGGATGGCCACATCCTGTTCCACTTCACCGGGAGTGCTGGTTGTAGTGGTAATGCTGTACCCGGCGTTGCCTGTGTAGGGATCGTCCAGGCTTCCGGCTGCACGGTCATCTGCGCTGCCGCTCAGGCTGAGAGAGGTTTCCGTGCTGTCCAGAGAAATCTCCAGCGTAACGGCATCGCTGTAATAATCGTTGGGGGTGGCGTCTGAAGTGGGAACGGTCACCCTGCAGCGCAGCCTCGCGCCGTCCAAAGAGCTGTCCAAGCCTGTGAGACGCAGGCTGTTTTTGTCAACCTCTACCGATTCGATCCCCTCTTCATTGGCCGATAGGTTTGTCCAGTTGGAGATCCCGTCCTTCCAGTTATCGGGCCGGAGGATCTGCCACTGATAGCTGGTGTTGTATTGGTAGTTCGCCGTCACAATGGCCTCCACGGAAAGGTTCACTTCCGCGCCGCTGGTGGGGTAGCTCCCATTGTCCTGCGCTCCGAAAAGCAGAATCTCCACATCCGCGGCGTTTTCCGAGCGTGTCATCACCGTCAAGCGGGAACTGTCCACCGACTCCTGCTCGTCTCCGTCCTCCTCATAGGCCACGCCCCGCACCACATAGGTGTAGGGTTCTCCTGGAAGGAGCCCGCTCAAGGTGTACTCATAGGTACTGCCGCTGACCGCGCTCACCAGCACATAGACGCCATCATCTGTCAAGCGGTAAATTCGGTACTGCTGGGAGAAGCGGGTCCCCGGTTCCCAGGTGATGGTGGCGGTGGTTTCGGTCACATTGGAAACCTGCAGGTTGGTGCCGGGGGAGGGCGGCGCCACCACGTCCCGCACCAGATACCCCAGCATAGGCACATCGTACCCATTGAGCTGCGTGGTCCAGGTGGCAAACCTCCACTGGAAGTCATAGCCGTTTTCCTGCTGGCCGGTGACAGAGCCGGACATCAGCGTGCCCTGGCCCGAGGACCAGGAGATCCCGTGGGAATACTGTACGCCGGCCTGCCCGCCCAGCTTGCCTCCAAACACCTTGCCCCAGAGGCTTCCCTGGATATCCAGCTCATAGGTAAAGTCGTTTTCACTGGTTTGAGTGGTTTCAATACTCTGTTCCACTGTGCCCTGCCCGCTGTATTGGATCCAGCTGGGGTTAGAATCGCTGGAGCCCTCTACAGCCTCATCCAGGCCCTCGGTGGTGCTGCGGTAGCTTTGGGGGTCTCCGGGGCTGCTCAGCAGGCCGTCCGGGATGGGGTCCAAATTTTTCGAGGTGTACTGGGCCACCGCTTCGTTGTAATCCTCTACAGGGATCATGTTGACGGCGGGCAGGCCCGTTTTGGTGATCGTCAGGGCGTTCCCGTCCTGATCCAAGTACTCATAGCCCACCACCGGGCTGCGGTAGACCACCACCAGGTTGTCGCCGGTGTCGTTGGCGAAATTAGTGGAAAAGGAGACCTCTGTGGTATTGGCAAAGCCCCAGTTAAAGCTGTTGTCAATGGTGACCTCCCAGCCGCCCCCTCCCAGAAGGGTGTCTGCCTCATATCCAAAGGTAATGCCCGCGCTAAACCCCACATTGTTGCTGTAGCCCGAGCCAGAGGTGCTGGTGGTGCCATATACGGTCTGGCTGTTGCCCGTGTCGCCGTCGCCGATCTCCCGGAAATAGGGGGGCGCCTCCAGCACAGCCAGCACACCGGGCTCACTGTAGGTGCGGTCCACCCGGTTCAGGGCAAAAATGGTGCTGTCATCCCCGGTGTCCGTGGCGGCCACTGTGATATAGCAGGGCTTTTTCGACTTGAACAGGTAATTGCCCGTTTCGCTGCAGGCCCAGCTGTCTTCCGCCACACTGCCGTCCTCATTTGTCCCGCCGCCTGTGTTATAGATACAGTACAGCTTGGAGTAGCTCTCGTACTGATAATGATACTTTTCCAGGCCCGTCACACAGAGGATCTGCTCCCGGCCCTCATCGTTGCCGTCAAAGTTGCCGGCCACCACGTCCAGAACCACCGTCTGCTTCAGCCGGTCGTTGACGGAACTGCTCCACTGGGCGTAGGAGTCCGCTTCGTCAAAGTAATAGCCCGCTATCTCCAGGTCCTTTTCCACCAGGCCCTGGTCCCCGCTCTCATAGAGGGAGCCGGAAATAAACACGGATTCCTCCGCGCCCACGCCCCGGTCCGCAAAGGCCTGCACCTGCAGCAGCCCCCAGCAGTCCTCATCGTAGGCGCCGCTGCTGGTAAAGCTGTTGGCCTCCACCTCCTGCCGGTAAAGCACCCCATACTGGCCCACCACGTTCTGGGCCATGGCAGAGCTTGAGTCCTCCGGGTCCACATGCACGCCAGTCTCCAGGGTTTCGCTCCCCTGCCCGGAAACCTGCACTGTCACAACGCCCAGGGCGTCCCCGCCGTCTTTCATTGTGATATTTCCGCCTCCCTGGCTGTCCACATAACCCGCGGCGATGATTTCCGGGTAGTCGGCGGTGGTAGTGGCGGTGGAAGCCACCACGTTGCCCACGGTGGAGGAGGCCCACACAAGGCGCCCCACATCGGCAGCGGTATTCTCACTCCCCGTGGTGACAGTGGTCAGGTCCGTGTGGAAGCTCTCATGCCAATCGGTCTTTCCGTTTGTTTTGGAATAGTCATAGATGAACAGCTGGGAGCCCAAGCGGCCATCATCCAGCTGATCGTGATAGCTGGTTTGCACGTCGTTCATACCGGCGGTGACCACCAGCTCGTCAAAGCCATCCAGGTCCGCGTCCTCCGCCACCAGGGAGACCATGGCCTGGTTCTCCCGATTCGCGCTGGGATTATAGCGGGCCGGTATGCCCAGTTCGATGGCCACGTCCCACATGACAGTGGAAACCTCCTGGATGTTTGTACCGGTTACGGAATACTCCTGGATGGTGGGAGTTTTGACATCGGGAAAATAGACCACCAACGTGTCCTTGCCGTCGCCGTCAAAGTCGCCGGCGGCCAGGGCGATGGACCCGGGCACCTGGTAGGTGTCCAGGGAGCTGAGCTGCCCGATGTTCTCCGAGTTCAAATACAGGATGTTGGTAACACGGCTGTTGTTGGCGTCCGTGACATAGAGTTCCAGCCGCCCCTGGGAGTGGAGAGCTATCAGAACATCTTAGAGCAGAACCAACGCACAGACCTGATGCGCCACGAGTGGAAAAACCAGGTTACAGCGCTGCGCCTGATGCTGGGGGAAAAGAAACTGGACGCCTTGGGCGCCAGGCTCTCTGAGCTGGAGGGGACTTTGGACCACCTGTCCCCCAAGACCTACACCCAGCACTTCGCCATCAACGCCATCCTGCAGAACAGCGCCGCCAAAGCCGCGGCCATGGGGGTGGCCTTCCATGCCCAGGCGTCCATTCCGGCAGAGGTGGAAATCCGCGAGGAGGACCTGTGCGCCCTTTTGCTCAACATGCTGGACAACGCCTTGGAGGCCGCCAGCCAGGCGGAGCCCAAAGAAGTCTGGTGCAAGCTCACCCTATCCCAGGGCTTTTTGGCCATCCAGTGTGAGAACACCTTTAGCGGCGAATTGAAGCGGGATGAGAAGGGGCGGCTGCTCTCCACCAAGCGGGAGGAGGGCCATGGCTTTGGGCTATCCCAGATGCGGGCCGTGGCGGAAAAATACCACAGCGCGCTGGATGTGAGCTGGGAAGAGGGCCGCTTTACTGTACAGACAGCTCTTAAGGCCTGAAAAGAACAGCCCTTCCGGCCAGGGCCGGAAGGGCTGTAAAACAGGAAAGGACACCCTGAAAAACGGGAACGCTCATCGGGATGGCTTTATTTCAAGTTTAGAAAGCGGACAAACTGGCGCTGCATGGATTCATAATACCCCCGGCTGACTGGGACCTGAGAACCATCCTGCAAAAGAAGCTCTCTCCGGCCGGTCTGTGCCACCCAGGCCATGTTCACCAGATAGCTGTTGTGGCTGCGGCAGAATTGATCCGGGGGCAGCAGCCGCTCCACTTCCGACAGGCTGCTGCGGAAGGTCTGCTGGCCCTCCCTCATGTGGACCACAACCCAGTGGTTCTGGCTCTCCAAATAGCGGATATCCTGAATGGGGAGCACCGTGGTCTTGTTGCCGGTACGCAGCGTCAAGGTGCGGGGCCGGTGGTGCAGGCGCAGGTCCGTTCGCAGGGCATCCTCCAGCTCCTCCCGCTGGACGGGCTTGAACAGGTATTGGATGGGCCGGACAGAATAGCCGTCCTTTAGATATTGACTGCTGCCCGTGATGAAGAGGATGCTGATGCGCTCGTTTTCCTCCCGCAGCTTCTGGGCAAATTCCATGCCGTTTTGGCCCTCCATCAGGATGTCCAGGCAGAGCAGGTCAAACGGGGCGCCGTCTGCCAAAGCCTGCGCCAGCTCTCTGGCAGAGGCAAACGCCTCCACCTGATGCTCCGGCGCCAGCTGGGAAAGCAGCTCCCGGCACATCTGTAAAAGCGCCTCCCGAATGGGCGCTTCATCTTCACATATCGCAACGCGGTAAATCGGAGATCGCCTCCCTTTCTCAGAGCAGCCCTTGCGGCGGATGATGTACGGCTAATGATGATAAATAATATTGTATCACGTCCCCGCGGCGATAGCAAGCTGCGTTTGCCGCCTCATCTGGCAGGTCAAGCCCTGCCGGAACAGCCGCGTCCAAGGAAATTGTGGGCATTTCGACATTTTTCGCCCAACAGCGTCTTTCCTTCATGCTACAATACCATCAGATTCGCTGCTTCAGGAACCATTCCATCCACCGCCGCATTAGATCCTCCCTTTCACCGGAAGAGAGCACGCTCCTTGGTCTAGGAATTTCCCCAACACAGCAAACCAGCGGCAGCCAAGGAGGGAGTTTCATGGAAGACACCGGGCGTTGTCAAAAACATAGACGGGAGAGGTCCCTGCCTCCGGACCAGCAGGAATATCCGCCGGTGCCCCTTGTGAACGTGGACATGTTTGAGGATAAAGATTTTCTGGTCAACCGCCTTTATTACGCTGTGCCAAGTTTTTCCAAGGGGCGCCTTCACTGCCTGCTCTACTATGAGGAGAACACGTTCCGGAAAGAGAAAAACGGCAGCTTGACGTTGGTTCATTCGGAAATTGTGGAGGAAGGCTCCGCCACCTGCCCTTCTCCGCGATAGCTTTCCCTGGCTTTGCCAGGGTTTTTTGTTGTGCGGCTGCGGCTGGCCCTATCACCCCCTTGCATTTTGCCCGGGCGTGGAATACAATCGTACACAGCGGAAACCAGAGAAAAGCCTGCGCCAATTCATTCTCCGGCGCGGCGGAACAGGAGGAACCATGACCAAGGAATTTTTTCAGGGCAACCGGGCAAGGCTCTACGCCCAAATGAAGGAGAGCTCTCTTCTGGTGCTGTTCTCCGGCACGGAAGTGCGCAAGACAAACGATGAGTTCTACCCCTTTTACACCAACCGGAACTTTCTCTACCTTACCGGGGTGGACCAGAAGGAGACCGCCTTCATCGCCCGCAAGGACGGCCAGGGCCAGGTCACGGAGAAGGTTTACATTCTCCCCCCTGACTGGCTGGCAGAGCGCTGGACCGGAGAGCGTTTGAAGCCGGACCAGGTGCAGGAGCTCTCCGGCATCCAGCATATTGGCTATGCGGCGGACTTTGAGGGCGACCTGCACAAGCTGGCCGCCAGCGGCAGCTACCGGCACCTGTACCTGGACCTGTACCGGGTCTCCCCTGCCGACCGGGACGAGCCCGCCCATCTGCTGCTCCGGCGGGTGGCCAGCGACTACCCCTTCCTGCGGGTGGAGAACGCCAACGCCCCCATCCGCCGCATGCGCACCCTCAAGCAGCCCTGCGAGCTGGAGGCCATGCGCAAGGCCGAGGAGATCACCTGCGCGGGCATCACCTCCATGATGAAGGCCTCTAAGCCCGGCATGTACGAGTACCAGTACAAGGCGGTGTTCGACTATGCCATCGGCCAGTATGGGCCCCAGGGGCCCGGGTTCCCCTCCATCATCTCCGCGGGGAAGAACAACTTCTGCATCCACTACTACTCCTACAAAGGCCAGGCCCACGACGGGGACATGGTGTTAAACGATGTGGGCGCCTGGCACGACTATGTGATGACCGATGTCTCCCGGGGATGGCCCTGCAACGGCAAGTTCAATGAGCGCCAGGCCCTGCTGTACAACATCGCCCTGGAGACTTCCAACCACATGTTCTCCCTCATCAAGCCCGGCATGGCTATGAAGGATGTGGACGGGGAATCCCACCGGTACTGCGCCCAGCTCTTAAAGGACGCCGGGGTGCTGGACGAGGTGGGGAACATCGGCAAGTACATGTGGCACGGCGGCGCCCACCATGTGGGCTTTGACGTCCATGACGCCGTGGAGACGTCGGAAGTCATTGCCCCCAACATGGTGTTCTGCGTGGACATCGGCATCTATCACGAGGAGTGGGGCATCGGCTTCCGGGTGGAGGACAACTGCCTGGTGACCCCGGACGGCTGCGAGAACCTTTCTGTCCAGACGCCCCGCACCATCCCGGAAATTGAGGAGACCATGCGCCGGAACTTCGTGGCGTTCCAATAAGAGGCGGTCTATGAACGATGTGCTGATGATCGTCATGGCCGCCGGGGCCGTGCTGGGAGGCGTGGACCGGCTGCGGGGCAACCGGTGGGGGTTCGGGGACAAGTTCGAGACGGGCTTCATGCTGCTGGGCTCCATGGCCCTCTCCATGGCGGGGATGATCTGCCTGACGCCGGTGCTGGCCCAGTGGCTGGGGCAGGCCATTGTCCCCCTGTACCGGCTTATCGGCGTGGACCCCGCCATGTTCGGAAGCCTTTTGGCCATCGACATGGGCGGCTACCAGCTGGCCAAAGAGCTGGCGGAGGACCCCCTGCTGGGCAGCTACGCCGGGCTGGTGGCGGCCTCCATCTTTGGGTGCACCCTGGTGTTCACCATTCCTGTGGGCATGGGGATGATCCCCAAGGGGGACCGGCCCCTCTTTGCCCGGGGGATCATGCTGGGGCTGTCCGCCATGCCCGTGGCCCTGGTGGTAGGCGGCCTGTTCTGCGGTTTGCCGGTGCTGGTCTGCCTGCACCAGAACCTGCCCATTTTTGCCCTTGCGCTGCTGCTCCTTTTGGGGCTGTGGAAATTTCCCCACCGGATGGTCAAGGGCTTTATCCTGCTCTCGGAGGGCATCCGCTGGCTGGTGACCATTGGCCTGGTGCTGGCGGCTGTGGAATATATGACAGGGTGGTGCCCTTTGCCGGAGGTGGCCCCTCTGGAAGACGCCCTGGCCACAGTGTCCTCCATTGGCATTGTGCTGCTGGGCAGCCTGCCCATGGCGGAACTGGTGCGCCGCCTGCTGGTGCGCCCCTTTGCCTGGCTGGGGGAGCGCTTGGGCCTGAAACCCCAAAGCCTGACAGGTATGCTGGTGGGGCTGGTCAGCGCCCTGCCCACCCTGTCCCTGTACCAAGACATGGACCCCCGGGGGAAGGTGGCGGCAGGGGCGTTCCTTGTCAGCGGCACCAGCCTGCTGGCAGCCCACATGGCCTTCGCACTCAGCGTGGAGCCCTCCATGCTGGCGCCTTTGATAGCGGCCAAGCTCAGCGGCGCGCTCGCGGCGGTGGTCCTGGCACTGCTCTTACAGGAAAAGGGTTCCGCCCGGCCGGGGACCGGTTTGGGAAAATAGGCAGGGGTCTCCCCTCCCGGCAAGAAAGATCCGCGCTTTGATCGCTCAAAGCGCGGACCTTTTCAGCTTTTTACATATTCCTCCATCCCCTGGCGGAGATGTTCATAGATGCGGCCGGCGTGCTCGCAGCTCCAAAGGCGGCAGCGCCGCATCTCCTCCAGCGTGCCGCCGTGGATGATGCCGTAGGCCAGGTGCCGCGCGTCCGGCTCCAGGTGGTACAGAAACTCGTGAAAACACACGCTGGCCTGAAAATCCCCGTGGGGCTGCTGAAGCAGCTGGGCCAGGGGCAGCGGAACCTCCGCACTCACCGGGCGCTCCAGGGAGACTTCTTTCCAGCGGGAAGCGCCGCGGGTCCTGCAGGCGGCGTTCACCTCCTGCTGGATGCGGGCGTAGGCCCGTGCCCAGCCGCAGGAATGGGGAAAGGAGAACGCGCGAGGGTCCTCCCGGAAAACGGACAGGAACGCGGCCCAGGCACACTGGCGCAGCTCTTCATCCGTTTGGGAAAGGTCCATCTTTTCCAGAACGGCGTTCACAAACTGGTCAATCTGGTGCTTCTCCCAAAGGGAGAGGGGCTTGCACTTGGTCCTCACGCGCTTCTCCTCCTTCTCGGTTTCCTCTGGGGCTTGCTGGGGGGTTCCAGCAGAGACAGCGCAGGGGGAGGAGCCATTTCCTGGCAGCGGCCCACCCAGGCCTCTTCTTCCTGGCACCACTCCATGGTGTACGCCGCCGGCAGGGAGAACCCCTTCTCCCGCAACAACTGCGCCAGCTCAGGGTGGGAAGCGTGCCCGCTTTTGGCGGAAAACCGCAGGTTGGGCTCTCCCTGCCGGTACAGCACCAGCCAGTAGCCGTTGGGGCTGAGCCGGGCCCGAAACATCCGCTGGCTGCCCACGGTTTTCAGCATGACGCTGTTTAAGGAAACCATCCCTTTTTCGCTGACAGTGGTCTGGGGCGTGGTGTACCGGGAGAGATGGGCGGGGATATCCTCCAACTGGCTGAAATCAAGGTCGAAAAAACGGTCCATCATAGCTCCTCCTTTATCGAGAATAATGAGGAGATGATATCAGAATTTTCGACGGAGGGAAAGAGGGAGAACCGCCAATCTTTTGAACTATATTTCCAAAAATCATGGGCTGATTACGAATATATTTTACGCAGAAAACAGGATATAGTAAAAGTTTACGTTCCGATCCGGCATAGGGAACACCACGCCGCGTTTCGCCAAAAATCCCCTGGGGAAGGCGGTGCTTTACTTTTTCTTTACAAAAATTTCACTTTTTATTGACGTTGCCCCGTTTTGATGATACTCTTGTATTGCTGGAAAAAAACGGCCCCCACGTGTTCCTTTCCACAGGGCGGCCCGTCCTTCCGGTAAACTTGAAGGTAGGTAAGGAAAGCATATGGATGTATCATTCTCGTACTTTATCAACGCTATGGCCCAAAGCCCTGTGCTTTTAATCACAGTGCTTCTAACCTTGGGCGTGATCTTCGTCAACGGCTGGACAGACGCGCCCAACGCCATTGCCACCTGCATCACCACCCGGTGCATGCGCCCCCGGCCAGCCATTCTCCTCAGCGCCGCGTTCAACTTTTTAGGGGTGCTGGTGATGACCCGCATCAACAGTTCGGTGGCCTCTACCATCAGCAACATGGTGGATTTCGGCGGGGACACCCACGAGGCCCTCATTGCCCTGTGCGCCGCCCTGTTCTCTATTGTGGTGTACAGCGTTGTGGCCTCTATGTTTGGCATTCCCACCAGCGAAAGCCACAGCCTCATTGCCGGCCTTTCCGGCGCGGCCATTGCCATCCAGAACGGCGTAGGCGGCATCAATATGTCAGAGTGGGTAAAGGTGCTGTACGGCCTGGTGGCCAGTTTGGCCCTGGGCTTCTGCATCGGCTGGCTGGTGTGCAAGGGCCTGACGCTGCTGTGCCGCAGAATGGACCGCCGCCGGACCAACCGATTCTTTACCGGGGCGGAAATTTTTGGCGCCGCGGCCATGAGCTTTATGCACGGCGCCCAGGACGGCCAAAAGTTCATTGGCGTGCTGTTTTTGGGCGTGGCTTTCTCCAACGGCATGAACAGCGTGGAAGGCGTTTTGATCCCTGTGTGGCTCATGCTTTTGTGCAGCGCGGTGATGGGCATTGGCACCAGCGTGGGCGGTGAGAAGATCATCAAGGCCGTGGGCATGGATATGGTAAAGCTGGAAAAATACCAGGGCTTCTCCGCTGACCTCTCTGCGGCGCTGTGCCTGCTGCTTTCCAGCCTGTTCGGCATCCCTGTCTCCACCACCCACACCAAGACCAGCGCCATTATGGGCGTGGGGGCTGTCAAACGGCTTTCCGCCATCAACTTTGGCGTGGTAAAGGATATGGTTCTCACCTGGGTTTTCACTTTCCCTGGGTGCGGGCTCATCAGCTTTGTAATGGCAAAATTGTTTATGGTGCTGTTCTAAGGGACCCCCCCTCTGGAGCAGCCCCCGATACCGGATAAAGGAGCAAAATTATGTCGAAAAAACAGGACAGCTTTTACTATGAAAATTTCAGCGAATGTGTGGCCTGCGCCTGCCAGGCGGCCCACTATTTGGAGGACACCCTGAAAAGCTTTGACCCTCAGCGCCTGCACGACGTGCTGGACGGGCTGCACCAGGTGGAGCACGCCGCCGATGAGAAAAAGCACGAGCTCTCCAACGTGCTGGCCCGGGCCTTCATCACCCCCATCGAGCGGGAGGACATCCTGCTGCTGAGCCAAAGCATTGATGAAATCACCGATAAGATCGAGGACGTGATGCTGCGGCTGTGGTGCAACAACATCCAGTCCATCCGGCCGGACGCCATCGAGCTGGGCGCGGTGCTGATCAACTGCTGCGAGGAGCTGCGGCTGCTGCTGGATGAATTCGCGGACTTTCGCAAGTCCAAGAAACTGCGGGAATACATCATCCACATCAACACCATGGAGGAGCAGGCCGACAAGCTGTTCATCGACAGCATGCGCCGCCTGCACACCACCTGCACCGACCCCTTGGAGATCATCAGCTGGCGGGAAATTTACATCTACATGGAAAAATGCGCCGACGCCTGCGAGCATGTGGCAGACGCCGTGGAAAGCGTCATTATGAAAAACAGCTGAACCAGCAATACGAAAAAAGAGCGGTTTTCACACCGCTCTTTTTCTTATTCCTTCCCTTTTGTAGTTTGCTGGATCACATGGGCACTGCCCGTTTTCCCTTTGGGGTGCGCTACGGGGAAGAAAACAAGGCCTCCCCCTTCTGGGTCACTTCAAATTCCGCCCGGCCGATGGAATCCACATACAAGCTGTAAGTGCCCGGCAGAGCCAGCACACAGGGCTCCAGCTCCAGCGTGAAGGAGACCGACTCCCCCGCCGGCAGGGAGTTAGGAAGATGCCCTTCCATCGTGTGGACCGGGAAGGGGTACACCCGGTGGGATTCCCCCTGCTCCAAGTAGTCAATGGCGGGCTCATAGTCCACCCAGTACAGCTCCTCATCCGTCCGGTTCTCCAGCGTGTACTGGATGGAGCCGGAGCCGTCCGGTTCGCGGCGCACCTCCTCCAGGATGAGGGTGACGCCGTTGTCCTCCGGCACAGAATCGGGCAGGCCGTACCAGTAGGCGAAGGCTTTTTCCGGGACCGCGCTGGTCTTCTCCAGATAGAACAGCGTGCCTCCCACGCCTAAAGCCGCTCCCACAGCCATTGTCAACGCCAAACAGGCCAGGACTTTCCCCAGCCCCTTTTTTCCTGCTCGTGGAGAGATGTTCACACGCTCACCGCCTTTCCCGTTCTCAAAACATCACGTCGCTGTTGAGCCCCACACGGAACGTGACCTCATCCCCAGATTCCACATACAGCCGGTATGTCCCGGGCCGGGACAGCACGCTGGTGTAAAATCTCAAGGACAACGGCAGCTCCTCGCCGGGCTCCAGCGTGATCTCCCCGGAAGATCCTTCCGAGTTGGGACTGGGGTAGATGCGGTGGTACTCCCCTTGGTACAGGTAGTCCAGCGCCCGCATGGACACGGAAAAGGAGAGGGGCTGCTCCGTGTCGTTTTTCAACGTATAGGCCAAAGTCCCAGCCCCGGTGTGTTTGCGGTTGGCCTCTGTGAGGGTCACAGTGACGCCGCTCTCCTCCCTCACAGGGGCTGGCGGCTCATACCAATAGGGAAAAACTTCCTCCGGCGGGGGAAGGGCCTGCCATTGGAAGAAAAGGGTGCCGCCCACCCCCAGAGCGCCGCCCGCCGCAAGGGCCAGGACAAAGCACAGCAGCTTCACGAAAAATCCCCGTTTTCCCTTTGAAACAGACATCGGATCACCGCCTTTCTCAGACATAGGGAACCTCTTTCTATTTATATTATACCATATACATAAAAAAAGAAAGGTCTTTTTCAAAAAACTCACGCAAAAAACGGCCCCTGAAGAGAATTCTCAGAGGCCGCTTGCCGGTCATCCATCAATCGGGTTCGCCCAGCACGTCCCAGGGAGTGAGCATGCCCAGGACCCGCTCGCCGGGCTTGCCGTTTTCCGTAATAAAAATCACGGAGATCCGCTTGTTTTTGCCCCGCACCTTTTCAAACTTCCGCCGCACAGAGAGATAGGTGGCATCCTTGGGGACAAAGTCGTAGTTCTCCATGTGGGCGTCCACTTGGATATGGCGCCCCAGCTCGGCCACCGTGGTCTCGGGCTTGATGCCCTTCCCCCCCGTGCGCAGGATGTACTGGAACACAGACCCCACGCTGAACACACCGCAGAACTCCCCGTCGTTTAAAACGGGAATGTGGGAATAGCCGTTTTTGTCCATGACCTCCATCAGCCGCAGCACCTTTTGATGGAGGTGGGCCTTCATCACTTGGTCCCACTTGGTGGCGTAATCCAGGGCCAGGGGCGGCTTGCGGACAAAATCCAGCACCTCCTCCATGGCGGTCACCACCGGGGCCGAAGGCTCCACAATGGGCTCTCCCCCCAGGTTGGCGCTGTGGGTCAGCAGGTTGCGGATCTCCCGGCAGGTCTCCAGCTGGTCCCGCACCGGGGCGCTGTCCTCATCCCGGATGAACTCGAACACCACGCTGGAGTAATGCCTCCGCGCGTTGCGGTACTTGTCCTCCAGCTCGTCCTCCAGCTGTTTGTACAGGTCTAAAAATCTCTCGATGCGGCTCTGCGTCCGTTCCCTATCCATGGCGTTCCCCCGTCTCTCCATCCTGTTGTGCCCATTCCTCCCGTGGCGGGGAGAAAGGCGTGCTGTCATTTTCCTGCGTGCCCAGCCCCCTACAGCAGCTTTTCCGAAGGGAGGGACTCTGCCCGGCGCAGCAGGCTTTGGGCGTCCTCCTCCACCGCCTGGCGGAAGCTCTCCCGAAAGCGCCGCAGGGCCTTGATATCCCCGATGAGGCTGTCCCGCTCCCGTTCCAGCTCTTGGCACACCCGGCGCTGGCGGGCCTCCTGCGAGGCCTCCTCCCACTGGGCCAGCCGGGCCCGGGCCTCCTGGAGCTCCTGGGCCAGGCGGGCGTTCTCCTGCCGCAGGGAGCGGGCCTCCCCTTCCAGGGCCTCTCGTTCCCTGCCGTCCTCCTCCAGGCACACCGAGAGCTCTTCCAAGAGGGAGTCCACCTCCTGGGCCAGGTACCACTTGCCCTTGGCGCGGAACTGGGCCCGGCCCAGAGCCTGCTGGGAACGCTCCATCTCACTCTTCCTCCTTCCAAAGCTCCAAGGCCAAAAACTCCTCCCGGCCGTACAGGGCGTTCAGCGCCTGCAGCAGCCCATTGGCGGAGAGCCTCTCCGGCAGGCCCAGGCGTTTTTGCAGCGCCTGCCGCCGGGCGGCGCTGTCCGGGCGGCCAGTCAGCCCCAGCTCGTAGAAGTCCCCTTTGGTCAGGGGTTCCCGCTGGGGAGGGGGGGCGCCGCCGTCCTGGATGGTGGCCCCGGCGCGCTCCAGGGCCTGGCGCAGCACGGAAAGCTCCATGCCCTCCACCCCCAGCTTCCCCTCCTTGGAGGGGGCGGCCTTCCGGCGCTCCTTCCCCAGGATATCCGGGATGTAGGCGTGCTTCAGCTGCTGGGGAGGGATGCAGGAGGACAGCTTGCTGCGGATGAGGAACCCGGCGCCGTCGCTGTCCGTCAGGACGATGAGGCCCCGGGCCTTGGCCAGGGCCCGCAGGTACTCCAGCTTTTCCCGGTCCTTGAACAGGCCGAAGCCTCCCACCTCTATGATAACACCCTCTACCAGCGAAGAGAGTTTGATCTTGTCGTATTTGCCCTCCACCACGATGGCCTCTTTCACGCGGATCATGCCCGGTCCTCCTGGGCGGCCAGCAGCAGCTTGGCAATGAGCTCATCCAGGATGATGCGGGCCTCCAGGCGGGAACCCTTTAAGGCCAGGTCGGCCTCCAGCAGCAGATGCAGGCTTTGGCGCAGCACGCCCTGGGAGATGCTGCGGACATTCTTCTGGGCATTGCGCAAGCGGAAATCCCGGCCCTTATAGTCCCCGTACTGGGCGGCGTCCTGATAGGGATGGCCGCTCTCCAAAGCGGCCCGCACCCGGTACATGTCCACATAGCTGGCCCCCAGCGCCCCCAGGATGGCAATGGGCTCCTCGTTCTGATAGAAGAGCACATCCAGCAGGCCATAGGCTTTTTCATAGTCCCCCGCCACCAGGGCGTTGGCCAGCAGGAACACCGTGGTCTCTGTGGACTTGGGCACCATGTCCTCCACCATCTCCCGGGTGATCTCCGGCGGCTGCCCCTGCCCCGTGGCCAGCGCGTAGGCACAGAGCTTGTCCATCTCGCTTTTCAGGGCGGTCAGGTCCTCCCCCGCATAATCCAGCAGGCGCTCTCCGCTGGGCCTGGGCAGGACGCAGCCGGACTTTTCCGCCTCCCGTCCGAGAAAGCGCAGCAGCTCTGTGCGGCTGCGCCTGCCGCAGAGCACCACGGTGCCCCGCTCCTCCGCCTGCTTGAGGAACTTTTTCCACTTGGAGGAGCGCTTCCCGTCAAAATCCAAGGTGGGGTACCAGAACACCAGGGCCGTGGTCTCCGGGCAAAGCTCCCACAGCTCATAGAGCTTGTTCAGTTCGTCGGCGCTCTTGGACTCCACATCGAAATCGGACACAGAGACGCACTTGCGCTCCGCAAAAAAGGGCAGCGCCTGGGAGGCGTCCCCGATGGCGTCCAGGGAGGACTCATTGGTAAAGGCTTGGTTGTTGAACTCTGGGAAGGTCCCCCCTGCGGCTTTTTTGATAAGCTGCTTCGAGAGCCGCCCCACCATGTACTTTTCCTCTCCCGCCACCACAAACAGGCCGGAGAGCTCCCCCGCCGCCATCTGCTTGCGCAGCGCGCTTTCTTCCACCGTGGGCATGTTAGCCCTCCCTTCTCACGGAAACGGTCCCCTCCGGGGAGACGGATACCTCCACGCACCCCTCCTCCACCGGCAGCACCGCCCCCTCCCCCTTTGGGGAGAAAGCCAGGCCTTGGCCGTTTTCACCTATTATACCATCGGTCTGCCAAACAGACAATGGGGCATTTACCCGGGTCTGGGGCTGGTTGGTAAACAGCAGGCCGCAGTTTCGGCTCTGGCCAGGGCCCCATTCCACCAGCACCTCCACCCCATGAACGGAGAGCAGCAGCCCCTCCCACTGGGGCAGAACCTGGGCGGAGACTCCCGCCCACAGGGAAACGCTGTCCCCGCCTTCCAAAAACACGGGGAGCGCGTCCCCCAGGGCAAGCTCCAGGTCCCGTCCCACATAGGCGTCCCCCGGCAGGACCAGCTGCTTTGCTCCGTACTCCTCCAGCACCTGCACCGCCGCCTCCCGGGCTTCTGGGCCCCGGTCCGGCAGGCACAGTGCCTCCACCTGGGTAACCCTGTAGCGCTGGAGGAGCTCCGCCACCGCACCCGTCCGGTACCCGCCCAAGGAGAGCACCGCGGCCTTTCCATCCTGAATCATCACCACACAGGAACTCTCCTCCGCGGCGGGCGCCGCAAATATCACCGTATCCTGGGTAAGCCAACCCTGGAAGACGCCTCCAAACACCGCCAAAACAGCCATGCATCCGCCCAGCACCGCCCGGAGGGGCCGGTCCTTCCCCACCAGGCCCGCTGCCATCAACAGGAGCAGCAGCCCGATCACCACCGCCAAAGCCACTTCGCCGGTGAGGGGCAGGAAGGTCCCCTTCCATTGGGCAAGAAGTCCGGCAGCCCCCAGCAGGAACCGGGCCAGCCACCCCGCCGCCCAGACAAAGGGAGCGGCCAGCGGCGCGGTAGCTGGCAGCAGGGAGAGGAATGCCCCGCAGAAGGAGGCGTACAGCAGCAATGTGCTGGGGAACACCAACAGCAGGTTTGCCAAGGGCGTCAGCAGGGGGAGCCCGCCGAACACCGCCAGCTGTACGGGAAAGGTCCCCAGCAAGGCGGCTGCCGTCACTGCCAGGGAGGCGGCCACCGGCTTCCACAGCCGCCGGGCCAGCCCGGCCAGGCGCTTTCCCACAAGCACCTGGTAAACGGGCCGGTACAAGACCACAATGCCCAGCGTTGCCAACACAGACAGGGCAAACCCCAGGTCCCCGCCGGAAAAGGGAGCGAACAGGCACACCAGCAGCACCGCCAAGCCCAAGGAATTCAGGCTGTCCGCCCGGCGCCCGGTGGAGTCCGCCAACAGCAGCACCCCATACATGGCCGCGCCCCGGCAGGCGGAGGGCTGGAACCCGGAGAGGGCCAGGAACAGGACCAGCACCAAAGCTGTCAGCGCGTTGCGCACCGCCTTGCGGATGGGGAAGCGGCAAAGCAAAAATTGCATAAAGCCGGCCAAGATGGTCATGTGCAGCCCGGAGACCACCAGAATATGGGAGACTCCCAGCTGCCGGAAACGGCTCATGTCCTCCTCTGAAACGCCGCCGCTGTCCCCCAGCACCATGGCCCGCAAAAGCCCAGCCTCCCGCCGGGGGAGCAGCCGGTCCATGGCCCGGCCCACCTGATGGCGCAGTTCTACCAGCATCTCCCCCGGGGAAACCGAGCTGTCCCTCTCCACAGCGATGCCCCCGTACTGGGAGAGATAGGCCCCAGCCTGGAAGCCGTCCGCCAGGCGGGAGTTCCGGGTGGAATAAAGGCCGCCGCCCGCCTGGAAGGCCTGAAAAGTCACCAGGCACTCCACCCGGTCATAGGGATCACAGGCAAGGGGCATGGTGGAGGAGAGCCGCAGGGTAAAGGGCCCGACTGCCTTTAAAGCGCCCTCCTCCTGCCCCAGGGCCTCCACCCGGAGCTTGTAGTAGTAGCGGTGGTAGCGCTCCTCCGGGTAATCCAGCACCTGGGCCCGAACCTGCAGCTTTTCCCCATCCAGTCCCTGCCAGGGGGCTGCCTGCTGCCAGGCCAACAGGTAGAGCACGCAGGCAGCGCCCGCCAAAGCAATTGCTGCCGCCGCCCAAAACAAGCTCCGAAAGGCAGAAAGAGCTCTCGGGGTCTCCCCCGAAAGCTCATTCTCAGTCCATATTCCCCGGCGCCCCCAGAAAAAGCCCAGCACGGCCCGTCCCAGGGCAATGGCGCAGGCCAGCCCCAGGCATAGGAAACCCAGGGGCCGGGCAGCGTCCGGTCCCAAAGCCGCGCAGAGGGCCAAGGCCCCATAGGCGGAAAATCCCAGCAGGGCAAAGGGCCTGACCACCGCTTACTTGAAGAACAGGGGCAGGGGCTCCAGATAGATGATGTCCGTCCGGTCCTTGGCGTCGCCTTCCGCCAGCACACAGGCCTTGCCCACCACCTTGCCGCCAATGGCGTGCAGCAGCTCTTCCATAGCGGCCAGGCTCTCCCCGGTGGAGATCACATCGTCCACAATGAGGATGCGCTTGCCCTTCAGGTTCTCGCAGTCCGCTTTGGAAAGGTACAGCTTCTGCACGTGGTCGGTGGTGATGGACTTCACCTCCACATGGATGGGGTCCTCCATATAGGCTTTGATCCCCTTGCGGGCCACCACATAGTTGCGGCAGCCAATGCGGGCCATCTCATAGGCCAGGGGGATGCCCTTGCTCTCCGCCGTGACGATCACATCGTGCTCGGGGCACTTCTCCATCAGGGCCTGGGCAGTCCGTTCGGTGATCTCCACGTCGCTGAACATGACAAACCCCGCAATGTCCATGTGGTCGTCGATGGGGCAGATGGGAAGCTCCCTGTCGCACCCGGCTATGTTGATCTTATACACTTCACCCATTGCTATTCCTCCCTTTCTCCCGCTTTCTTGTCAGAAAGCTTGGCAAAGAACTTTCCTTCGCGCACGCCGCTTTAGAGCCGCGCACCCCGGTGTGGCCGGGACCCCTCGCGGCAGCGCGTGTGCGGCCCACACCGTGCCCGGACGCCTTCAGCGTCCGTCCCGCGGCTTTTCCCGCCGGGGTCACTGGGCCGGGAAGGGCGGCCAGCCCATCTGCTTTTTGCCCAGCAGGTGGAAGTGCAAATGCTTGACAGTCTGCATGCCGTCCTTGCCGCAGTTGTTCACCACCCGGAAGCCGTTCTCCAGGCCCAGGTCGGCGGCAATCTTCGGAATGGCCTCCCACACCCTGGCAATAAGGCCGCTGTTCTCCGGGGTGACCTCCATGGCGGAGGCGATGTGCTCCTTAGGGATCACCAGCACATGCACCGGGGCCTGGGGGTCCTGGTCGTAAAAAGCGATGACGTTCTCGTCCTCATAGGCGATCTTCGAGGGGATCTGCCCCTTGGCGATTTTGCAGAAAATGCAGTCAGTCATGGGAATGCTCCTTTCCAGTATGTTGTATGGAAACCGGCGTCAGCCGATCTGCTTCTTTACCAGCTCTGGCACAGCAGCCAAAGCGTCGTCCAGCTTAGATTGGTCCTTGGCGCCCGCCATGGCGAAATCGGGGCGGCCGCCGCCGTTGCCGCCGCAGAGCTGGGCCACCTCTTTCACCAGCACGCCGGCCTTCAGGCCCTTCTGCTGGGCAGCCTTGCTGCAGGCCGCCGCCAGGGTGGCTTTGCCGCCGGAAACCCCGGCAAACACCGCCGCAATGGCCTCCGGGCGCTCCTTAGCCTTGTCGCACAGGGCCCGCAGGGCGTCGCTGCCCGTGCCGGAGAGCAGGGCAAATACCACCTTCACGCCGTCCACTTCCTGGGCGTTCTGGAACACGCCTTCCAGGCGGTTCTGGGCCAGCTTGGCGTTGAGGGACTCAATTTCCTTGTCCTTCTCCTTCAGCTGGGCCATCATCTGCTGGGCGTGCAGGGGCAGCTCCATGGGATTTACCACCTTCATGGACCGGGCCGCATCCAGCAAAGTGGCCGCCTGCGTGCTCAACAGGGCCAGCACGCCCAGGCCGGTGACGCCCTCGATGCGGCGCACGCCAGAGGCCACCGAGCTCTCGCTGACAATCTTGAACAGGCCCAGGCGGGCGGTGTTGTCCATGTGGGTGCCGCCGCACAGCTCCTTGGAGAAGCCGTCCTCTACGCTGACCACCCGCACCACGTCGCCGTACTTTTCGCCAAACAGGGCCATGGCGCCGCTCTTGCGGGCCTCTTCAATGCCCATCTCCTGCACGGACACAGGCACGGCCTGCAGGATCTCCCGGTTCACCAGCTCCTCCACCTGGAGCAGCTCCTCCGGGGTAAGGGCGGAGAAGTGGGTGAAGTCGAACCGCACATGGCGGTCGTTGACCAGCTGGCCGGCCTGCTCCACATGGTCGCCCAGCACTTTCCGCAGGGCCGCCTGGAGCAGGTGGGCCGCCGTGTGGTTTCGCATAATGGCCTCCCGGCGGGCAGAATCCACCTTGGCAGCGAGCACATCTCCCACGCGCAAAGACCCTTCCGAGACCACCGCCCGGTGGAGGTACACGCCCTCGTGCTTGCTGGTGTCCACCACATCCACAGAAACGCCCTCGGCTTCCAAAATGCCGGTGTCGCCCACCTGGCCGCCGCCCTCCCCGTAGAAGGGGGTGGTGTCCAGCACCACGCTGACTTCGGCGCCTTCGGCAGCGGAGTCCACCCGCTGCCCGTTCTGGATGATGGCGGTCACCTTGCCCTCACCCTCCATCTGGGTGTAGCCGGTGAAAACAGTCTCCTCCAGGCCAGAGGCCGCGCTGCCCTCGCCTTTCCAGGCGTCGGCGCCGGCGTCCTTCCGGGCGCTGCGGGCGCGCTCCCGCTGCTCCTGCATCAGCTGGCGGAACCGCTCCTCATCCACCTGCATGCCCCGCTCTGCCAAGATCTCCTTGGTCAGGTCCAGGGGGAATCCATAGGTGTCATTGAGGGTAAAGGCGTTGTCGCCGGAGAACACCTTGGAGTCGGCCTTGTCGATCAGGTCGTTTAAAAGGGCCATGCCCTGGTCAATGGTCTTCTGGAAGCTCTCCTCCTCAAAGGAGACGATCTTCTTAATGGTCTCCCGCTTTTCCAAAAGCTCGGGGTAAGCCTTCTCGTTCTCCTGGATCACGGTGTCCACCACGTCCTTCAAAAAGGCCCCCTGGATGCCCAGCAGCTTGCCGTGGCGGGAGGCCCGGCGCAGCAGCCGGCGCAGCACATAGCCCCGGCCCTCGTTAGAGGGCAGCACGCCGTCGCCGATCATAAACACGGTGGAGCGGATGTGGTCGGTGATAACCCGCAGGGACACGTCCTTTTTGGGGTCGTCGCCATAGTGTACCCCGGCAATCTCCGTGATCTTCTTCATAATGTTCTGCACGGTGTCCACCAGGAACAGGTTGTCCACGTCCTGCATGACGCAGGCCAGGCGCTCCAGGCCCATGCCGGTGTCGATGTTCTTCTGCACCAGGTCGGTGTAGTTGCCGTGGCCGTCGTTGTTAAACTGGGAGAACACCAGGTTCCACACCTCTACAAAGCGGTCGCAGTCGCAGCCCACGCCGCAGGTGGGCTTGCCGCAGCCGTGCTTCTCCCCCCGGTCGAAGTAGATCTCCGAGCAGGGGCCGCAGGGGCCGGAGCCGTGCTCCCAGAAGTTGTCCTCTTTGCCCAGGCGCTTCATGTGGCTCTCTTCCACGCCGATTTCCTTGGTCCAGATATTCCAGGCCTCGTCGTCATTTTCATAGACGGAGATGTACAGCTTCTCCTTGGGCATCTCCAGCACCTGGGTGAAGAACTCCCAGGCAAAGGAGATGGCCTCCCGCTTGAAGTAATCGCCGAAGGAGAAGTTGCCCAGCATCTCAAAATAGGTGCCGTGGCGGTCGGTGTAGCCCACGTTCTCAATGTCGCCGGTGCGGATGCACTTCTGGCAGGTGGTCACCCGCCGCCGGGGGGGCTCCACCTCGCCGGTGAAGTACTTCTTCATGGGCGCCATGCCGGAGTTGATGAGCAGCAGGCTGTTGTCCCCCTGGGGGATCAGCGAAAAGCTGGGAAGCCGCAGGTGCTCCTTGCTCTCAAAATACTCCAGGAATTTCTCTCTCAGTTCGTTTAACCCTGTCCACTGCATTGTCTTTTACCCTCTCTTTATGAAACTGGGGGCAAGCCCCGTGTTTGACTTTTTTTATTTGGTGGTGTACTGCCACAACAGCTTTAAGGTGTTCTCCACGCCCTCCACATGGGAGCGCTCGTACCCGTGGGAGGCGTACACCCCCGCGCCGATCAGCCCGTGGCGCACGTCGTAGCCGGCGCTCAGGGCGGCTTCGGCGTCGCTACCGTAGTGGGGGTACACGTCCACGGCGTAGGCGGCCCCGGCTGCCTTGGCAGCCTCCACTAAGGCGGTGGTGACGGCGTAATCGTAGGGCCCGCCGGAGTCCTTGGCGCAGATGGAGACTTCCCGCTCGGTGCACTGCAGGCCCTCGCCCACGCAGCCCATATCCACGCTGAGCAGCTCCACCACGTCCTCCGGCACACTGGCGGCAGCGCCGTGGCCCACCTCCTCGTACACGGTGAAGTGCAGGTACACCTTCCGCCGGGGGGCGGTGCCGGTGTCCTTCAGCTCCTTGGCGTAGGCCAGCAAGATGGCGGCGCTGAGCTTGTCGTCTAAAAAGCGGCTCTTGATGTAGCCGGACTGGGTGACGGTGGTGCGGGGGTCGAAGCAGACGAAATCCCCCTCGCAGATGCCCAGGGCACGGGTGTCCTTTTCGGACTTCACCGGCTCATCGATGACCACTTCCATCTGCCCGAACTTCCGCTGGGAGCCGGCGTAGTCGTCGTTGACGTGCACCGAGGCGTTGGAGATTTGCAAACACCCGGTGTAGGTGCCGTCAAACCGGGTGTAGACGCGGCAGTTCTCCGCCTCGCAGTTTTCCGCCCGCAGTCCGCCCACCGGGGAGAGCACCAGCCGGCCGTTGGCCTTGATGGTCTGCACCACGGCGCCCAGGGTGTCCACATGGGCCATCAGCAGCAGGGGGGCTCCCTCTCCTCCCAGGCACACCCGCACCCCGCCCTTGCGGGTCTTTTCCGGGGCATAGCCCAGGCGGGAGAGCTCCTCCAGCAAATAGTCCGCCGCCCGGTCCGTAAAGCCCGAGGGGCTGTCGATGGCGCACAGCGCCTTCAGCTGTTCGATGCAATATGTGGTATCCATAATCCCATCCTTCCATACTGTATAAAGATAATGGGGCACAGGCCCATTGTAATAGCGGGCGGTAAATTCCTTCTCCCGGCGCATGCCGTTGCGCTGGGCCACCCGGATAGAGGCGGCATTGTCCGTCTTGATGATGGAGCTGACCTTCTCGGCCCCCAGCACCCGAAAGGCGTAATCCCGGCAGGCCCGGGCGGCCTCGCTGGCGTAGCCTTGGTGCCAGAAGCGCTTTTTCAGAAGATAGCCCACCTCCAGCACGGGCTGGCCCTCGCAGTCCTGCCAGGTGATGCCCGCCTGGCCCACCATCTCCCCGGTGGAGGGCAGCACCACCGCCCACAGTCCAAAGCCGTCCCGGCGGTAGCGCTCCCGCTGGCGGGCCAGCCACTCTGCCACATCCCGGTCCGAGAAGCTGTGCTCGTAGGCCGTCATCACTTCCGGGTCCTGCAAGACCTCCTTCAGGTCCGGCAAATCCCCCTCTGTCATCTCCCGCAGCAAAAGCCGGCGGGTGCGCAAAATCTCCTGCATGGCGCCTCCAAAAAAAGTAGGCTTTTCCACCCCAATCAATGGGACGGAAAAGCCCGTGGTACCACCCAAATTACCTCTGGCAGCCGCCAAAGGTCTCTCTTCTCCCGGTAACGGCGGAAAGCCGTGCCGCTCTTCGCGGCAAAGCGCCAGAAAGCTGCGCTGCATTCCAAGCAGCGGGAGCGGCCTGCCCTTTCTCCCCAACGGCCTTTCACCCACCGGCCGCCTCTCTGAACGGGAGGAAAAGGACATCTTCTCCGCGCAAAAACCACTATTTCACTGTGCTTTCATTATACCCGGCCCAAGGGCTTCTGTCAAGCGGAGAGCCCGGAGGTTTCTCCGGTTTCCCCCGCCTCCAGGGAAATCAGCCCCTGTGCCACCTGTTGGAACACCCGGGCTGTCACACCCCCATCCGCCTGGGAGGACTCCTTGAGCACTGCCACGCACCAGCGGGGGCCGCTGCTGTCACAGACAAAGCCGCAGTACCAAAAGTGGAGCAGCTCCTCCCCCTCTTCATAAACGCCGGTTTGGGCCGTGCCTGTCTTGATGCCCGCCGTGCCGTTCTCTGGGACGCCGGGGCTTCCGGTTCCCTCTCGCGCGGCGGAGAGCAGGGCCTCTCGCAAAGCCTGGGCGGTGGAGGCCTTCATCACCCGGCCCTCCCGGTCCGCGGAAGAGGGGGTCTCCGTCAGCTGGCGCTCTTCATCCACCAGGCCCAGCACCAGCTTGGGAGAGGCGTAGGTGCCTCCGTTGGCGATGGCGTTCATCATGGCGCACAGCTGCAAGGGCGTGGCGGTCAGCTCTCCCTGCCCAAAGGAAAAATTGGCCAGGGCCCGCACGTTGGAAAGGTCCTGCAGGGCGGGCAGGTCCCCAGAGGCGGCCCACAGGCCCCGCCCAAACTCCTGGGCCTGGCCAAAGCCCAGGTTATAGGCCATGGAAAGCACCTTTTGGGAGCCCAAGGCCCGGGCGGCGCTGATAAAGTAACAGTTGCAGGACTTTTCCAGCGCCCCCGTCAGGTCCAGCTCTCCATGGGCGGTGTTGTTGATGCAGTGGAACTGCATCCCCCCGGCGTTGAGGGACCCTACACAGGTGAAAGCGGTGTCCCCCATGCCCTCCTCCAGCAGGGCGGCGGCCGTCGCCAGCTTGAACACCGAGCCGGGGGCATAGGCGGAGAACCCCCGGTTCACCAGGGGAGAGCCCTCTTCCTCCACAGAGCCCAGGTCCACCGGGGAAAAATCCGGGACACTGGCCAGGGCGCGTATCTCACAGCCGGGAACCTCTGTCACCACCACAGCGCCCCTTCCCAGTTTTTGAGCCTCCCGCTGCACCAGCCGCTGGATTTCCTCGTCCAGGGTGAGGGCCACCCCGCCCACGGCCTCCTCCATGGTGTCCACCACTTGGCGTTCCTCCCCGGCGATGGCCCGGCCTACCGCGTCCACCCGGTAGGTGACGGAGATCTTCCCCTCATACTGGCGCAGCACGTCGTCCATAGCCAGCTCGATGCCAGAGGCCCCTCCGCCCGTGCTGTCCAGGTAGCCAATCAGATGGGGCGCCAGCTGGTCCTCCCTGTAGCGCTGGGGCACCTGGAATACATCAATGCGGGGGTCTTCCACAGGCTCTTCCAAGATCAGCTGAAAGGGCCTGCCGTTTTCCAGGGCCAGGGCCAGCTGGTTCCGGTACTGGCCGCCGGTGGCCTGTTCCAGGGCGCCGATGGCCTGAATTGTGGGGGCCACTGCCGCCACATATTGGGTCTGTCCCCCCACTAAAGGGGACAGGTCCCGGTCATAGATGGCGCCCCGGGCCCGGGCCACGTCCAGCCGGTACAAGCTCTGCGCCCCTGCCGCGGCCACATACTCCTCTCCGGTGGAAATCCGTGCCAGAGAGACACAGGCAGCCCCCAAAAGCGCCAGAAGCAGCCCCAAAACCCCATAGATTCTCTTTTTCATAAGCGCTCCGCCTCCTGCTTTCAGTATGGAAGGGAAAGCGTGGCTTTATGTGAAAAATCACTTGGGATATTTTGCGATTGCAAGGGCACACTGTATTGCAGGCACATCGAAGCGAGGGGAGGCAGCCATGTGAAAAACACGGGAAAATTTGCTGTCACCGGCGGGCTTGCCGGGCTGTGCAACGGCCTTTTTGGCGCGGGGGGCGGGCTGTTTTTGGTGCCGCTGCTCACCCAGTGGGCCGGGCTGGAGCAGCGCAAAGCCTTTGCCACCTCGGTGGCGGTGATCCTGCCCCTGTCCCTGGTGTCGGCGGCGGTCTACTGGCTCAAGGGCGGAGTGGACCTGGCCGCAGCCTGGCCCTACCTGTTGGGAGGAGCGGTGGGCGGCCTGCTCTCCGGCAGGCTCTTTCAAAAGGTGCCCCTCGCTTGGCTGCGCCGGGCCTTTGGGGCGCTGATCCTCTACGGAGGCGTGCGGGCGGTGCTGGCCCTGTGAACTGGTTTCTCTCTGCCCTGGTAGGGGCTGCCACCGGGGTACTCTCCGGTTTTGGCGTGGGCGGCGGCACCCTGCTGCTTCTATGGCTGACATTGGTGCAAGACATGGGGCAGCTGCAGGCCGGAGGCATCAACCTTCTCTACTTTATATGCTGCGCCCTGCCCGCCCTGTGGGGCCACCTTCGCCGGGGGCTGGTGGAAAAACAGGCGGTGCTGGTGTGCGCTCTGGCGGGGCTGCCCGCCTGCGCCGCCGGGGCGTTCTTGGCCGCTTGGCTGGATGTGACCCTGCTGCGCCGGCTGTTCGGCGCCTTTCTTTTGATTGTGGGCTGGCGGGAGCTGTTTTTCAAAAAAGGCGCTGCCAAAACAGAGGAGGGCAAAACGCATAAAAGCTGAACAGCCGTCCACACTAGCCTTGAGAACCACCGGCGCGCTTGCCGGAAAATTCAAACAAAAGGGGTAATTATACCATGAGCATTTTAGACCGCATTGCATTGCTTTTAACGGTTATTGGCGGCATCAACTGGGGATTGGTAGGCATCTTCCGCTTTGACCTGGTGGCCTGGATCTGCGGCGGGCAGGACGCCATCATCGCCCGCATCGTCTACACCCTTGTGGGCATTGCCGCTTTGTGGTGCATCTCTCTGATCTTCCGTGACCGGGATCCTGTACGGGAGTAAAGGGCAGACCCAAAAACCGCCGTCCCCACACTCGTGGGGCGGCGGTTTTTTAGCTGGTTCCCGTTGGCCGTCTGTTCTTTTGGCTATTCCTCAAATTCAATATCAATATTTCCCATATTGGTGGTAACCTGCAGGAGGTTGGGCCCACCGCCCAGCTGGTCCTTCAGGTTGGAATTTCCCATGTCCGTGTCCACGGTGATCTGGTAGTCCTCCTGGCGGCCAGTCAGGGTGCCCTCCACGTTGCCGGAATCGGCGGTGAGGGTGATTTCCGGGCTGGCGAAGGCGTCCAGGTCAATATTGCCCATATTCACCGTGCAGAAGGCCGCCCCGGAGACCTGGGTGGAAACCAAGGTGACGTCCCCCATGTCGTTTTCCACGGTCAAGGCGGTGAAGGCGCTGTCCGCTACCCCCACGTTGCCAGTTCTGGCGGTGATCTGTCCCTCTGTGAAGCTGCCGCTGGAGACGTCCGTATCCCCCATGTCATTCTCCAACAGGAGGGCGCCGCCCTGGCAGTTCTCCAACGTGATCCGGCCCATGGACTGGGTGACGGTCATGCTCTCCGAGGCGGACACATTGTCCAAGGTCACGTCGCCCATGTCCCCCTGGACGGTCACGCTGCCTGCCTCTAAATCCGACAGGTCCACGGCGCCCATGTCCGTCTCCACAAACACGTTGTCCAGCAGCTTTTCCGGCACCCGGATGGTCACGTCCCAATCCCCATTGGAGGGGAAGTTGAGCAGCTGATACCAGTTCCACCCGCCCTGGCCCGTGGCGGTGTAGGAGTCCTGGGGCATCACCAGCAGCAAACCGTGTTGGACGACAACTTGATACACATTTTCCGCCAAAACCAGCTCCACTTCCTCTGGGTTGGCGGCGCTGGCCCGCTCAATTTTCACATCGCCCATCGAGGCGTGGATCTCGATGGAGTCCACCGCGTCCGCCTCCACAAAGGAGGAGACCGCCGCAGGTTCGCCGCCCCGGGGATAGGTGAAGGCGTTCCAATTGCAGCCCATGCCCACAAACCCGGCGCCGCAGAGCAGCATTCCCGCGCCCAGCAGGATGCACCCTACAATGGCGCTGAGCTTGAAAAACCGCTGTTTCCGTTTCATACCACAACCCTCCCCTTTTTGCTAAAACTGCGGCGGATTCCCCGCCAAATGGCTCTGCCGGCCTTTACCGTGGCCTTGCCAGTGAAGTAGAACCCCAGAGCGCTGAGAACCGCTAGGCCCAGCAGAGCTACGGACATCCCCAGCTGGAACAGCCCCGCGGGCAGGCCGCCGGTGAGCAGGCCCACATCCATTATCAGGAAGGGGGTGCCTACCACGCCTATCAGGGCGCTGGCCAAAAACGCCAGGGCCATCACCCCCAGCAAAAAGACCGGCAGGAACAGGCAGATATACACGCACAGCAGCAGGATTGCCGCCGTCAGCAGCAGGCTGCCCCACAGGGGGAAGCCCAGCACCAGCAGGACGATGAGCCACACCTTCCGGCCCTTGCTGGTGGAGGGGGCGGGCTCCTCCTCCCCCAGAATCTCCCGGGCAATCTGCTCTGGGCTTCCCAGGCTTTCCACGGCCTCCTCCTCGCTTTGGCCGTCCTCCACCCTGTCGTCAATCAGCTCGTCATAGTAGCTCAACGTGCGGTAACGCTCCTCCCGTGACAGGCCGTGGAGCGCCGCCGAAAGCTCGTTTAAAAACAGTTGCTTTGTCATGGTGTTTCATCCTTTCTCAATGGCGTTGCTCCGCCCTCTTGGGAGGCGGCAATGTACCGGTAGGCCCGCATCACGTCCTGCCATTCCACCAGGAAGTCCCGGATGCGCTGCCTGCCCTGGTCCGTCAGGCGGTAATACTTGCGCAGGCGGCTGTTGTGCTCCATGGAATAGGTGGTGACAAAGCCGCCGGCCTCCAACCGCTTGAGGATGGGATACAGCGTGGACTCGGAGATCTCCACAATGGGCGACACGTCCTTGATGATCTGATAGCCGTAGGAGTCCCGCTCCTGCAGGGCCACCAGCACGCACACATCGAGAAGTCCCTTTTTCAGCTGGGCGTCCATCTCCCCACTCCTTTCCTCTGTGATCACTTATACTATACATCACATAGTATAATACGTCAAGAGGTATTTCTTTCGTTTTTCTTACACCTTCTTTCTTGAAAGAAAGAAGGCAAAGAACTTTTAATTCGCGCCAGCCCTGAGTGGAAACAAGCACTTGAGAGTCGCGGGCTCTACATTTCCGGAAGATGGAAAGTTACCTTCCTCAAAAGAAAAAAGCAAAAATCTTCAAATTCGCGCCAGCCCTGAGCGGAAACAAGCACTTGAGAGTCGCGGGCTCTATATTTCCGGAAGATGGAAAGTTACCTTCCTCAAAAGAAAAAAGCAAAAATCTTCAAATTCGCGCCAGCCCTGAGTGGAAACAAGCACTTGAGAGTCGCGGCCTCCTTCCGGGAGAAGGAAACAACTCATTGGGCCGGCACAAAAAAGGGTGTGCCGCAGCGTTCGCGGCACACCCGAAAAAAATTCCGTTTTGTTGCGATTTTACTTTTTCACGCCCCCGCCTACACCCTGCGCTCCAACTGGCAGTCGCAGGGCTCCTGCTCCACATGGGCGGGGAGGTACTCCCTGGCCTCCACGCAGCCCATGGCCTTGTAGAAGGCCTGGCTCTCCACCGCCGAGTGGGCGGAGATGTACAGGGCCTCGGCCCCCAGCTGGCGGGCGGTGTCCTCCGCCAGCAGGAACAGCCGCCGCCCCAGGCCGTGGCCCCGGGCGTCTGCGGAGACGTGGATGCTGGTCAGGTCGGCGTACTGCTTCCGGGAGCCCACCAGCGGCCCCTCCACAGAGGCAAAGCCCTTGAGCCTCCCCTCCAGGAAGGCCCCCCACACCTGGCCGCCGGTGGCCATGGTGTTTCGCAGGCATTGGCACAGGAAGCGGTAGTCTTTCTCCCCCCAGCGCTCGGTGAAAACCACATCTTTCACCACCCACTGGCCCTCCACCTTGCGCCAGCACTTTTCCACAATCTGGAACCGGTCGAAGCAGCGGAACAGCTCTGGGACCAGCTCCTCCTGGGTGAGGGGGCGGAACTCCCGGCGGACCAGTTTTTTGGAGAGGTAGAGCACCAAGCCGTCGTCTGCGGCGCAGGGGGCATACTGCTCCAGGGGCTTGTCGCGATACCACAGGCCGGAGCCGTCGAACACATAGCCCCGCTTCACATACAGGCGCTGGGCCGTTCCATAGCCGCTGTGCAGCCCCACCCCCAGGCAGATGGTGTCGCTGGTCTGGGAGGCCAGGTCCTCGGCCGCCTCTAAGATGCGGCTGCCGATGCCCCGCCGCTGGAAGGGGGGCAGCACGTTAAAATCCTGCACCTCGGGCCAGCCCTTGCCCGCAAAGGGACCGGCTGGGGCCTGGGGCAGCAGGGTGGTGTACCCGGCCACTTCCCCCTGCCAGGCAGCCACTAAAATTCGTTTCACGCCCTGTTCCTGCTCCTGAAAATACCGCTGAAACTGGGCCAGGGGCTTGTGCCAATCGTGGGCGGCAAAGCTCTCGTAGAAGGCCTGGCAGTCGGAGGGCAGCATGGGGCGGATGGTCAAATCCTTGTCTTGATAGTACGTCATAGGGATCACCTATTTGAAAAAATGTGGGCTGCGCAAAAGAGGGGGACATCCGCCCCCCTTTTTTGTGTATGGGAAGGCAGGACCTACGGTCCTTGCAACCCCCTTAGGGCCGTGGAGCGCTGCTCCACACCTCGCAAGTTTTTTGAAAAAACTTGACTAAAAACTTTTACTTGTCTCTATCTGACTCGGGCGCGGGCTTTCCAGTTAGCGCCTCTCACACCCAGCTCCGCCGCCCTAAAAGCGGCGTGCGCGTCTTGAGAACCCAGGCACTGGGCGCGGGCATAAAAACTAGAGGCTCTCCGCAAGCCCCGCCGCCCTAAAGCGGCGTGCGCGTCTTGTCCCGTGCGGTCACGCACCGCCGTTCGCGTCTTGAGAGCGCAGGCACTGCGCCTGGCCGTAGTAGGCGTTGGCGCCGTGCTTGCGCAGGTAGTGCTTGTCCAGCAGCTCCTGCTGCATGGGCGGCAGGCTGGGCTCCAGCATCAACGCGTGCCAGGCCATGAAAGCCACTTCCTCCAGCACCACCGCATTGTGGACCGCGTTCATGGCGTCGCTGCCCCAGGCAAAGGGGCCGTGGCTGTGCACCAGCACCGCAGGGATGTCCTCCGGGTCCTTGCCCTGGAAGGTCTCCACAATGACCTTTCCCGTCTCCAGCTCATACTCCCCGGCGATCTCCTCGGGGGTCATCTTCCGGGTGCAGGGGATCTCTCCGTAGAAGTAGTCCCCGTGGGTGGTGCCCAGGGCGGGGACTCCCCGGCCCATCTGGCTGAAAATGGTGGCCCACCGGCTGTGGGTGTGCACCACCCCGCCGATGGCCTCAAAGCTGCGGTACAGCTCGCAGTGGGTGGCCGTGTCTGAAGAGGGGTTCCACTTGCCCTCCACCTTTTTGCCCGTGCGGATGTCCACCAGCACCATGTCCTCTGGGGAGAGCTTTTCATACTCCACCCCGCTGGGCTTGATGGCCATGATGCCGCTCTCCCGGTCGATGCCGCTGACGTTGCCCCAGGTAAAGGTGACCAGGCGGTGTTCCGGCAGCAGCATGTTGGCGCGGTAGACCTGTTCTTTCAGCTGTTCTAGCATGACGGTTCCTCCCATACAGGGGCGGCACACGCCCCACTTGAATAAAATAAATGGCTAAGTTGCCAAAAAAGCTAGGTTTTATGCGGCTTCCCGAACTTGACCAGGTGGCCATGTTCAAAGCCAAATTGGCCAGTTTCCTCCCCAACATGGCCAAGGTGACAAGTTCGCAAACCCGCATGTTTCCTGGGTTTTCGGGCAACATGGCCATTTTAATTTCTCCGGCCCTGGGGCAACAGCTTTTGTGCTGTCCCAAGAGGGGGACATCCGTCCCCCCTTTTTTGAAGTATGGGAAGGCAGGACCTACGGTCCTTGCAACCCCGGAAGGTCTTGGGGTTTCACCCCAAACCCCACCACCTTTGAAAAGGTGGACGAAACTTTTACGTTTCTCTCCCAAACCCAAGCGCGGGCTTGTGAGCCAGCGGCCCTCAGCCAGCTCCGCCGCCCTAAAGCGGCGTGCGCGACTTGAGTGCCCAGGCACTGGGCGCGGACGTGCGCTGGCTGTCAGCACAGGCGCGGCCGTAGCCGCCGCCCCACAGCGCGAATTGTCCAGTCCGGCCACGGACCGCGCCTTACTTTTTCAGCTTCTGGATACGCTCCATAGCCTCCACGGTCTTCTGGGCGTCGCCAAAGGCGGTCAGGCGGAAATAGCCCTCGCCGTTCTTGCCAAAGCCCTCGCCAGGGGTGCCCACAATCTCCGCGTTGTGCAGCAGATAGTCAAAGTACTCCCAGCTGCCCATGCCGTCCGGGCACTTCAGCCAGATATAGGGGGAGTTGGTGCCGCCGGTGAACCACACGCCCATTTTTGTAAAGGCGTCCATCATCACCTTGGCGTTGTTCTGGTAGTAGGCGATGGTCTCCCGAATCTGCTTCTGGCCCTCTGCGGTGAACACCGCGGCGGCGGCCCGCTGGGTGATGTAACTGGTGCCGTTGAACTTGCAGCCCTGGCGGCGCTGCCACAGCTTGGAGACCTGCACGCCGTCCATCACCAGCTCCTTGCGGATGGTGGTGTAGCCGCAGCGCATGCCGGTGAAGCCCGCCGTCTTGGAGAAGGAGCAGAACTCGATGGCGCACTTCTCCGCCCCAGGGATCTCAAAGATGCTGTGGGGCAGGCCCGGCTCGGTGATAAAGGCCTCATAGGCGGCGTCAAACAGGATGACGGCCTTCTGCTCCAGGGCGTAGTCCACCCAGGCCTGCAGCTGCTCCTTGTTGTAGGTGGCGCCGGTGGGGTTGTTGGGGGAGCAGAGATAGATGATGTCCGCCTGCACGCTGGGGTCGGGCAGGGGCAAAAAGCCGTTTTGCTCGTTGGCATCCATGTACTGGATCTTCCGGCCGGAGATAATGTTGGTGTCCACATACACAGGGTACACCGGGTCGGGCACCAGCACGGTGTTGTCCACGTCGAACAAATCCACAATGTTGCCCACGTCGCTCTTGGCGCCGTCGCCCACAAACACCTCAGAGGGGTCCATGTCCACACCGAAGTTCTTGTAGTAGTTGGCAATGGCCTCCCGCAGGAAGGGGTAGCCGTCGCTGTCCGGGGAGTAGCCGTGGAAGGTCTCCTTGTGGGCCTGCTCCTCGGTGGCGTCGTGCATGGCCTGGATGACCGCCGGGGCCAGGGGCATGGTCACATCGCCAATGCCCATCTTGATGATCTTGTTTTCAGGGTGCTCCTGGGTGTAGGCGGCCACCTTCTTGGCGATGGTGACAAACAGGTAGCTCTGCTCCAGGTTCTGGAAATTGCCGTTCAGCTTCATCTTCAATTCCGTTCCTTTCCGTGAAATAGCGGTTTTTCTTATGGGTGTGGGTTTATTGCCTGCCGCGGCTCTGCCGGTATGCCAGCGCGGCCTTGACCAGGCCCTTGAACAGGGGATGGGCCCGGTTGGGGCGGGACTTGAACTCGGGATGGAACTGGCCCGCCACAAAGAAGTCGTTCTGGGGCAGCTCCACGGTCTCTACAATGCGGCCGTCCGGGCTGGTGCCGCTGATGACCATGCCCGCGGCTTCCACCGTCTCCCGGTAGTCGTTGTTGAACTCATACCGGTGGCGGTGGCGCTCTTGAACCAAGTCCTTGCCGTAGCACTCCATCATCCGGGTGCCGGGCTTGATCTGGCAGGGATAGCTGCCCAGCCGCAGGGTGCCGCCCTTGTTGATGTTCTTGTTCTGGTCGGGCATAAAGTCAATGACCTTGTGCAGGCCGTACTCGTCAAACTCGCCGGAGTTGGCGTCCTTGATGCCGCACACGTTCCGGCAGAACTCGATGACGGCGATCTGCATACCCAAGCAGATGCCCAGGAAGGGCACGTTGCGCTCCCGGGCGTACTGGGCGGCCAGCACCATCCCCTCGATGCCCCGGGTCCCAAAGCCGCCGGGGATGAGGATGCCGTCGGCGTCCCCCAGGCGGGAGGCCACGTTCTCCTCGGTGAGGGTCTCGGAATCCACCCAGTCGATCTCCACCCGGGCGCTGTAGTCATAGCCCGCGTGGCGCAGGGCCTCCATCACAGAGAGGTAGGCGTCGTGCAGCTTCACATACTTGCCCACCAGGGCGATGCGGGTCAGCTGCTTCCGGCCGCGGATGCGCTCTACCATCTCCAGCCACTCGGCCATGTCCGGATCGGGGGTCTCCAGCTCCAGCTCCCGGCAGACAATCTCGGAGAAGTGGCTCTTCTCCAGCATGATGGGCGCTTCGTACAGCACGGGGATGGTCAGGTTCTCAATGACGCAGTCGGGCCGCACGTTGCAGAACAGGGCGATCTTGTGGAAGATGCTGGGGTCGGTGATGGGCTCGTCGGTGCGCAGCACGATGATGTCCGGCTTAATGCCCATGCTCTGCAGCTCCTTGACGGAGTGCTGGGTGGGCTTGGATTTATGCTCCCCAGAGCTCTTCAAATAGGGCACCAGGGTGACGTGGATGAAGAGGGAATTTTCCGTCCCCACCTCTTGGGAGACCTGGCGGATGGCCTCTAAAAAGGGCTGGCTCTCAATGTCGCCGGCGGTGCCGCCGATCTCTGTGATGACCACGTCGGCGTTGGACTTCTGCCCCACGCTGTAGATAAAGCTCTTAATCTCCGAGGTGATGTGGGGGATGACCTGGATGGTCTCTCCCAAATACTCGCCCCGGCGCTCCTTGTTCAAGACATTCCAATACACCTTGCCGGTGGTCAGGTTGGAGAACTTGTTCAGGTCCTCGTCGATGAACCGCTCATAGTGGCCCAAATCCAGGTCGGTCTCCAGGCCGTCCTCGGTGACGTAGACCTCCCCGTGCTGATAGGGGCTCATGGTGCCTGGGTCCACGTTGATGTAGGGGTCCAGCTTTTGGGCAGCCACCTTCAGGCCCCGGGCCTTGAGCAAGCGTCCCAGGGAAGCAGCCGTGATGCCCTTTCCCAAACCGGAGACCACGCCCCCGGTGACGAAAATATACTTTGCCATTCCGAATTCCCTCCTTGTGCGTTTGACTGTGTGTTCTGGCTCAGATCTTTACGGTGCCCTGGAATACGGTGACCGCCTCGCCGGTCATCCACACCCGGTCCTGCTCATAGCGGATGGTCAGGTCCCCGCCCCGCAGCCGCACCAGGATATCCTCCCCCATGGGGCAGTATCCGCAGAGGACCGCCGCCACGGCGCTGGCGCAGGCGCCGGTGCCGCAGGCCATGGTCTCGCCGCTGCCCCGCTCCCACACCCGCATTTTCAGGGTGTGGCCGTCCAGCACCTGGATGAACTCCGTGTTCACCCCCTGGGGAAAGAGGGGGTCGTGCTCGAACCGGGGGCCGATCTCCGAAAGCTCCAGGCCGTCGGGGTCTTCGCCGAAGATGACGCAGTGGGGGTTGCCCATGGAAACGCAGGTGATCTCATAAATGCCCCCGGCCACCTCCACGTTCTGGTGGATGACGCAGTCCCCCGGCAGGGCCACGGGGATCTCCCCGGGGCTCAGGATGGCCTCCCCCATGTCCACCGTGACCGACACGGCCTCCCCGTTCTCCTCGTGGATAAGGCAGGTCTTCACGCCGCTGAGGGTCTCGATGTGGAGCTCCTTTTTCCGGGCGATGTGGTGGTCATAGACGTATTTGGCCACGCAGCGGATGCCGTTGCCGCACATTTTGCCCTCGCTGCCGTCTAAATTGAACATGCGCATCTGGGCGTCGGCCTTGTCAGAGGGGCAGATCAGGATGACCCCGTCGCCGCCAATGCCCTTGTGCCGGTCAGAGAGGCGCACCGCCAAAGCCGCCGGGTCCTCCACCGTCTCCTCAAAGCAGTTGATATACACATAGTCGTTGCCGCAGCCGTGCATTTTCGTAAAACGCAAAGTGCCCATAGCGTTCCCCTTTCCTATTTTTCTGGATGAAATCTACAAAGGACTTTCCAAGGCGCGGGAAAGTCCTTTGTGCTGTTGCATTTTACTGGAGGGTTACACCTCTACCACGCCGTCGAACACTTTCTCGGCCTTGCCGGTCATCAGCACACGCTCGTCGGTGTAGTGGATTTTCAGCTCGCCGCCCTTGAGGATGACCCGGATATCCTTGCCCTTCTCGCAGTAACCGTTGAGGGTGGCGGCCACCACGGCGGCGCAGGTGCCGGTGCCGCAGGCCATGGTCTCGCCGCTGCCCCGCTCCCAGATGCGGGCCTTCAGGGTGTGCTGGTCGATGACCTCCACAAAGCTGACGTTCACCCGGTCCGGGAACATGGGGTCGTTCTCAAACTTGGGGCCCAGGTCCTGCAGGTCCAGCTTGTCCACCGAGGGGACAAACACGGTGCAGTGGGGATTGCCCATGGAGCAGCAGGTGATGCGGTACACGTTGCCGCCAATGGAGATGGGCTTGTCCACCACCTGTTCCCCTTCCAGCCGGACAGGGATCTTCTCCGGGGCCAGCTCGGCGCGGCCCATGTCCACCGTCACCTTGGAAACCAAGCCATTCTTGGTGATGACGGTACAGTCCTTCACGCCGCTCTTGGTGTCGATGTGGAGCAGATAGCGGCCCTCGCCCACCTTCTGGCCCTTGGCAATGCCGTTGTCAAACAGGTACTTGGCCACGCAGCGGATGCCGTTGCCGCACATCCAGCCCTCGCTGCCGTCCAGGTTGAACATGCGCATCTGGGCGTCGGCCTTGTCACTGGGGCAGATCAGGATGACCCCATCGCCGCCCACGCCGTTGTGCCGGTCGCTGAGGTAGATGGACAGGAACTCAGGAGAGGAAACCTTGTTCTCCTCATCGAACAGGTTGATGTAGATATAGTCGTTGGAGCAGGCGGACATCTTGGTGAACTTCAGCTTCTGCTTGCGCTCCTTCAGGTTGTTGATGTCGATGATCTCCGTGTTCTCCGGGGTGTAGCGGCTCATCAGGGAGTCCGCCAGGGCGTTGGCGGTGTCGATGGCCGTCAGGCAGGGAATGCCCAAGAGACTTGCCTTGCGGCGGATCTTCACGCTGTCCCGGGCGGGGTTGCGGCCCTTGGCGGAGGTGGAGATGACGTAGTTGACCTTGCCGCTCTCCAGCAGGGTGATGGTGTTGACCGAGCTCTCGTGGATTTTATCCACGATCTTCACGGACAGGCCCACCTTGAAGAGCACCATGGCGGTGCCGGTGGTGGCGTAAAGCTCGAAGCCCATCTTGGCGAACTTTTTGGCGATCTCACCAATCTCGGGCTTGTCCTGGTCCCGCACGGTGATGAACACGCCGCCGCCCTTGTTCATCTTGTGGCCAGAGGCGATCAGGCCCTTGTAGAGGGCCTCCTCCACATTGTTGCCAATGCCCAGCACCTCGCCGGTGGACTTCATCTCCGGCCCCAGGTGGGTATCCACATCGGTCAGCTTCTCAAAGGAGAACACCGGCACCTTCACCGCCACGTAGGGGGAGGGCTTGTACAGCCCGGTGCCGAAGCCCAGGTCGGTGAGCTTGTAGCCCAGGCTCACCTTGGTGGCCAGGTCGCACATGGGCACGCCGGTGACCTTGCTGATGTAGGGCACGGTACGGGAGGCCCGGGGGTTCACTTCGATGACGTAGATCTCCCCGTCCATGATGATGTATTGCAGGTTGATCAGGCCCAGAGCGTTCAGCTCCCGGCAGAGGGTTTCCGTGGTGGCCACGATCTTGGCGCTCATGTCGTCGTCAATGTCGGAGGCCGGGTACACAGCGATGCTGTCGCCAGAGTGGATACCCGTGCGCTCCACATGCTCCATAATGCCGGGGATGAGGATGTTCTCCCCGTCGCAGATGGCGTCCACCTCGATCTCCATGCCGGAGAGGTACTTGTCAATCAGCACCGGGTTATCCTGCTTGTGGGAGAGGATGATGGCCATGTACTCCTCAATGTCCTCGTCGCAGTAGGCGATGATCATGTTCTGGCCGCCCAGCACATAGCTGGGCCGCATGAGCACAGGGTAGCCCAGATCCCGGGCGGCGGCAAGGGCCTCCTCGGTGGACATGATGGTGTGGCCCTTGGGCCGCTTGATGCCGGAGCGCTCCAGCAGCGCGTCGAACCGCTCCCGGTCCTCGGCCATGTCGATGGTGTCGGCGGAGGAGCCCAAAATCGGGATGTTGTGCTGGGCCAGGGTCTTGGTCAGCTTGATGGCCGTCTGGCCGCCGAAAGCCACCACCACGCCGATGGGCTTCTCGATGTTGATGATGTCCAGCACATCCTCGGGGGACAGGGGCTCGAAGTACAGCCGGTCGCCGGTGTCAAAGTCGGTGGACACGGTCTCCGGGTTGTTGTTGATGATGACCACCTCGTACCCCAGCTGGCGCAGGGACATGACGCAGTGGACGCTGGCGTAGTCGAACTCGATGCCCTGGCCGATGCGGATGGGGCCGGAGCCCAGCACGATGACGGTCTGCTTCTCCCGGTTTTCCCCGATAAACTCCAGTGCCTCGTCCTCACCGCCGGACTCTTCCGTGTCATAGGTGGCATAAAAATAGGGGGTGTGGGCGGCGAACTCGCCGGCGCAGGTATCCACCATCTTGAAGGTGGGCTTGCGCTCAAAGGTCACCTCGCAGCCGGAGAGCCTGGCGATGGTGGCGTCGGGATAGCCCAGCTGCTTGCCCTGGGTGTACAGCTCCTGAGTGAGCCGGCCCTTGGCCAGTTCCCGCTCGTAGCTTAGAAGGTTCATCAGCTTGGAGAGGAACCAGCAGTCGATCATGGTCTCCTGGTGCATTTTCTCCACGGTCACCCCCCGCTTGAGCAGCTCGTACACGGCGAACAGACGCTCGTCGGTGGCGTGGGTGGCGATGTGCCACAGGTTCTCCTCGCTCTCGGTGGCGAACTTGGGCAGGTTCAGGGTGTCCAGAGAGATCTCCGCCCCACGGACAGCCTTCATCAGGGCCATCTCAAAGGTGTCGGCAATGGACATGACCTCGCCGGTGGCCTTCATCTGGGTGCCCAAATCCCGCTTGGCGTAGACAAACTTGTCAAAGGGCCACTTGGGGAACTTAACGGCCACATAGTCCAACGCGGGCTCGAAGGCGGCGTAGGTCTTGCCGGTGACCGCGTTTTTAATCTCGTCCAGGGTGTAGCCAATGGCAATCTTGGTGGCCACCTTGGCGATGGGGTAGCCCGTAGCCTTGGAGGCCAGGGCGGAGGAACGGGACACACGGGGGTTTACCTCGATGACGGCGTATTCAAAGGAGGTGGGGTGCAGGGCAAACTGGCAGTTGCAGCCGCCCTCCACGCCCAGCTCGTTGATGATCTTCAACGCGGCGGAGCGGAGCATCTGGTACTCTTTGTCAGAGAGGGTGACCGTGGGGGCGATGACGATGGAGTCGCCGGTGTGCACGCCCACCGGGTCCAGGTTCTCCATGGAGCACACGGTGATGGTGTTGCCCTTGCTGTCCCGCATCACCTCGAACTCGATCTCCTTCCACCCGGCGATGGACTTCTCCACCAAGATCTGGGTGATGGGAGAAAGGGCCAGGCCGTTGGCGGCCACTTCCCGCAGCTCCTCCTGGTTGTTGACGATGCCGCCGCCGGAGCCGCCCAAGGTGAAGGCGGGCCGGATGATGACCGGGTAGCCGATCTCCAGGGCAAAGGCCTCGGCGTCCTCCACAGTGGTGACCACCTTGGAGGGGATGCAGGGCTGGCCGATCTTCTCCATGGTGTCCTTGAACATCTGGCGGTCCTCGGCCTTGTCAATGGTCTCAGGGGAGGCGCCCAGCAGCCGCACGTTGTGGCTCTCCAAAAAGCCCTCCTTGGCCAGCTGCATGGAGAGGGTCAGGCCGGTCTGGCCGCCAAAGCCAGAGAGGATGCTGTCCGGCTTCTCCTTCTCGATGATGCGTTTCACCGTGGTCAGGTTCAGGGGTTCAATATAGATCTTATCCGCCATGGCCTTGTCGGTCATAATGGTGGCGGGGTTGGAGTTTACCAGGACAATCTCAATGCCGTCCTCCCGCAGGGCGCGGCAGGCCTGGGTGCCGGCGTAGTCGAACTCCGCCGCCTGGCCGATGACAATGGGGCCGGAGCCAATAACCAATACCTTTTTGATATCCTTATTCAGTGGCATATTATTCCCCCTCCTTCATCATGGCAAAAAACTGGTCGAACAGCTCCTGGGTGTCCAGAGGGCCGCCGCAGGCCTCCGGATGGAACTGCACGGAAAAGGCGGGGCAGTCCAGGTAGCGAATGCCCTCGCAGGTGCCGTCGTTGACGTTGACAAACAGCTCTTTGGCGGTCTTGCCGTCGATGCTTCCGGACACCACCGCATAGCCGTGGTTCTGGCTGGAAATGTACACCCGGCCGGTCTCCAGGTTCTTCACCGGCTGGTTGGCGCCCCGGTGGCCGTATTTCAGCTTCTCGGTCTGAAAGCCGTGGGCCAGGGCCAGCAGCTGGTGCCCCAGGCAGATGCCGAACAGCGGGATGCCCAGCTTGCAGATTTCCCGCAAGTTGGCGATGATCTCCACATTCTCCGCGGGGTCGCCGGGGCCGTTACTCAGCATGATGCCGTCCACGCCCATGGCCGCGATCTCCTGGGCGGTGGTGCTGCAGGGGCACACGGTGACCTCTGCCCCCCGCTTGACCAGCTCCCGGTAGATGTTCTTCTTCAGCCCAAAGTCCAACAGGGCGATCTTCTTTTTCACCTCGCCCGCAGGGCTCACCACATAGCGTTCCTTCGTGGAGGAGGCCTTCACCGCGCCGGTGACCCGGTAGGCCTTCAGGGCCTCAAAGTCCACGGCGGCGGGATCGTCGGTGATGACCCCGTTCATCACGCCGGCCTCCCGGATGATCTTGGTCAGGGTGCGGGTGTCCACGCCGGAAAGGCCGATGACGCCGCGCTCTTTAAAAAAGGTGTCAAGGCTGCCCTCAGAACGGAAGTTGGAGGGAGCTTGGCACCAGTGCTTTACAATATAGGCGGAAGGACCAATGGCATCGCTTTCAAAGTCGGCGGGAATAACGCCGTAATTGCCAATAAGGGGGAAGGTCTGCACTACCATCTGCCCCCAATAGCTGCGGTCGGTCAAAGTTTCCAAATAGCCGGTCATTCCCGTGGTGAACACCACTTCAGCGGTCATCTCGCCTTCGGCGCCGAAACGCTCGCCCCGAAAGATCTTGCCGTTTTCCAGCACCAGATATCCCGTTTTCCCCATACGCTCAACCCTTTCTCTGTCTTTTTTGACGCCGCCGCGCCGGGCCTGTCCCTTTCCCCCTGGGAGCCTGAACCCAGGCGCTTCTGTTTCGTCTCTCTAGTTATCAATAGTATATCATACCCGATGGGAGGAAAACAAGCAAGAAGAAATTTCATTTCTCCCATTTACACAAACTCAACAGGGCATGGGCGCAGTTTCTTGGCCCCAGCGGCAGGGACGCTTCCCCGTGCCTTTTGGTTTTGCCCCCATGATGAAAAAAGCGCCCACCCCCTTGCCGGCACGGTTGCCTTCCAGGGGATGGACGCCTTTGTCCTTCTGTTATGAAAGGATACCATGCCCTTCCCCGCTTGTCAACTGGTTCCGGGGCCCGCCGCGGCTTTTGGCCGTGCCCCGCAGGGAACCCCCGAAAATTTCCATAAAAACCAAGAAGGGTTTTCCCGGCACTTCTGTTCACCTTGGAGAAAGGCGCTCTGGCGCGCAAAAACCCGTTGACAAACCCTTGGTTCAGGTATAGAATAGCGCATAGAGCAGCAAAGGCGCTGAGGGAAGTCCCTTCAGCGCCTTTCGTCTTACGGTGCGCTTTCCCAGAGCCCTGGGAAGGCGTCCGACTCCATCATCAAGGAAAGAGTGGTATGTTATGGGAACTTGTTCGGAAAACCGCAAAAGCGTTCCCGAGCTGTTTGGCAGCTCGGTATTCAACGATGACGTCATGCAGGAGCGGCTTCCCAAGGATGTGTACAGATCCCTTCGGAAGACCATCGACGAGGGCAAAGACCTGGACCTGAACGTGGCCAACGCCGTGGCCAACGCCATGAAGGACTGGGCCGTGGAAAAGGGCGCCACCCACTACACCCACTGGTTCCAGCCTTTAAACGGCATCACCGCGGAAAAGCACGACAGCTTCATCTCCCCCACCTCGGACGGGCGGGTGATTATGCAGTTCTCCGGCAAAGAGCTGATTAAAGGCGAGCCCGACGCCTCCTCTTTCCCCTCCGGCGGCCTGCGGGCCACCTTTGAGGCCCGGGGCTACACCGCCTGGGACCCCACCTCCTACGCCTTTGTGAAGGGGGACTCTCTCTACATTCCCACCGCCTTCTGTTCTTACAGCGGCGAGGTGCTGGACAAGAAGACCCCCCTGCTGCGCTCTATGGAGGACCTGAATGTCCAGGCCCTGCGCATTCTGCGGCTGTTTGGGGACCAGAAGGCCAAGCGGGTCATCACCACCGTGGGCCCGGAGCAGGAGTACTTCCTGGTGGACAAGGCACTGTATGACCAGCGCCCGGACCTGCGCTTTACCGGCCGCACCCTGTTCGGCGCCAAGGCCCCCAAGGGCCAGGAGCTGGAGGACCACTACTTTGGCGCTATCAAGCCCCGGGTGGCCGCCTTTATGAAAGACCTGGACGAAGAGCTGTGGAAGCTGGGCATTCTGGCCAAAACCAAACACAACGAGGTGGCCCCCGCCCAGCATGAGCTGGCCCCCATCTTCACCACCACCAACATTGCCACTGACCACAACCAGCTGACCATGGAAACCATGAAAAATGTGGCCGCCAAGCACGGTTTGGTCTGCCTGCTCCACGAAAAGCCCTTCGATGGGGTCAACGGCAGCGGCAAGCACAACAACTGGTCCATCTCCACAGACACCGGCAAGAACCTGCTGGACCCCGGCAAGGAACCCGCCAAAAACACCCAGTTCCTGCTGTTCCTGGCGGCCATTATCAAGGGCGTGGACGAATATCAGGACCTGCTGCGCATCTCTGTGGCCTCTGCCGGCAACGACCACCGGCTGGGCGCCAACGAGGCCCCTCCCGCCATCATTTCTATGTTCCTGGGGGATGAGCTCTCCGCCATTTTGGAGTCCATTGAGTACGACGCCCCCTATGTGGGCGCGCAGCAGAAAAAGCTGGAGACTGGCGTGCATGTGCTGCCCGACCTGGCCATGGATACCACCGACCGGAACCGCACCTCTCCCTTCGCCTTCACCGGCAACAAGTTCGAGTTCCGCATGCTGGGCTCTGCCATTTCCATTTCCTGCCCCAATATCATGCTGAACACCATCGCCGCCGAAGAGCTGCGCCAGTTTGCCGACAAGCTGGAGGGCTCTGCCAACCTGGAAAGCGATGTGCGCACCCTGGTGCGCCAGGTGATGCAGGAGCACAAGCGCATCATCTTCAATGGGGACGGCTACTCGGAGGCCTGGACCCAAGAGGCGGCCCGCCGCGGGCTTTTGAACCTGCGCACCACCGTGGACGCCCTGCCCCGGTATTTGGACAAAAAGAATGTGGATCTGTTTACTTCCCACAAGATCTACACCGAGGCGGAGATGGAGGCCCGGTATGAGACCATTATGGAGGAGTACTGCAAAACGCTGAACATTGAGGCTTTGACCATGAGCGAGATGACCCGGCAGGATATCCTCCTCTCTGTCAGCGGGTATGTAGCATCCCTGGCCAAGTCCGTGGCGGCCCAGCGCACCGTGTGTGCCGGCCTGCCCTGCGCCGCAGAGACCGCTCTCATTAAAAAGCTTTCCGGCCTGCTGGATCAGGCCTACGAAAAGGTGGAGGCCCTGGACACCCTGCTGGCCGACGGAAAGGCAGAAAGCCACAATGTGCTGACCTCCGCCACCTACTACAAGGATACAATTATCCCCGCCATGGAGGCGCTGCGGGCCGTTGTGGACCAGATGGAGGTTCATGTGTCCTCCAAGTACTGGCCTTACCCCACCTATGGTGATCTGATGTTCAAGGTGTGAGCACCCGGCCTTTAGGGCCCTTCTCACAATGACTCTTTTTCCCCACTTTGGAAAGGGCCGCCCCGGTGCGTTTCGGGGCGGCCTTTTCCGTTTCCAGAGCGGATGCAAGCAGGCCCCCGGCAAAGTTGTGCCGGGGGCCTGCTTTGTCCTCCCTACGCCTTAGGCGGCGGGGCGGATGGAAGCTCTGGCTTGCCCACATACTCCATGTGGGGGAAAATGAGATCTAAATAGGAGTCGGGGAAATAGGTGTCGAAGAACTCCCGCACCACATTGTCCGCGGGGATATCATTGACCCGCTCGCTCTGGCGGTACACAGCCCCAGCAGAGAGAAGCACATCCACTGCCATCAGCAGGGTGAACACCGCCGTCAGAATACGGCCCGCCCGCTTGGGGACCTTTTGAATGCGGCGGGACAGGGCAGGATACAGGTCCTTTACCCACACCAAACCCAGAATCCCCCAGAAGAAGGAGTACATCAAGTTGGTGCGGCCGCCAATATTCAAGGGGGAGTCGCTGTACTCCCAGGAGACCGTGCCAAACACGGCCTGCTGCAAAAAACTGCACAGGTATTCAAAGGCGCCGCCGATAAACATGCTGGCCAAAAAGATCATAACATCCTTTTGGTTATACATGCGCCAAAGCAGCAGGGTAATGGCCACCGCCCCCAAGCCATACACGGGGATGAAGGGGCCAAACACCAGCCCCACACGGATCTGGAACTCATGGGTGCGCACCAGGGCATACAACGTCTCCAGCACAAAACCCACCACATTGCCCACCATGAAGATCCAGAAAAGCTTGGAATAGCACAGGCCAAAGGCGAAGGGCCGCTCCTCGCCAGGGGCCAGCCGGGTCTCATAGGCGGCCCGGGCGTCCTCGTTGCGCTTGCGCAGGGCCTCCCAAGAGCGGCGGCGCAGCACGCTCATGTTCTGGCGCAGCTCCTCCAGCTGTTCATTGTGCTTGAGCACCTGCAGGTTGGGGAACGCCATGGAGAGCCGGCGCCGCAGCCAGTTGTTCTGGATATTCTGCTCGTACTTGGCCTTCAGGCGGGCAGCCTCCCGCTGCCAGTCCTTCTCCAAGGCGCGCTTGCCCGCCAGGCGCTTTCCATGCAGGGCAATGGCGCCTTTGGAGAGGTCCTTCCCCAGCTTATCCGAGCCCTGCCGCAGCTTGCTTGTGACGTATTCCAAATTCCGCAGCTTGCGGTTCAGGCCCACAATGGCCACCACCGTCACCAGCAGGTCCGCCAGCAGCAGCCCTCCCAGCACCGCCAGCAGCACCCAGCCCAGGGGCCGGGGGATGTGGGAAAACAGCCGCACAAAGCCAGGCATGATGTACCGGGCGGTCATCGCCCCCGCCAAAGCCCATACCACGCTGAACTTCAGGCAGATGTAGCCGTGCAGGTTGTGGGGCCGGTCAGAGTAATCCCACCATTTCTGGTGGAACAGCTTTTCCAGCAGAAAACCCGCCAGGTATTCCAGCGCCGAGCCCAACAGCATAGAGCCCACCAGCTGAATGGCCAGGCTGTCCCCAAAGGGGCGCAGCAGGGCGTCGATGAGCACCACGCCCAGGCCGTAAATGGGGCAAAGGGGCCCGTTCAAAAATCCCCGGTTGACAAAGCGCTTCTGCCGGATGGCCGCGAAGATCACTTCGCTGCACCAGCCTAAAAACGAGAACAGAAAAAAGACCCAAAGATAGGAATAGATCATCCACATTTCCCCTATTTCCAAAAAACTTCCGGCCGCAGCCGGCTATTTGAGCTATTGTAGCAGATTCCGGCCGGTTTGTAAAGCCGGGCCGCCCGCCTTCCCCCCTTGGGAAATCTATGCTATAATGGGGGAAAATACCCCTGAAAGGAGGCAGCTTATGCAGTGGGAATGCAAACGCTTTGCGGATTTGTCCCCGGAAGAGCTCTACCGGCTTCTCCAGCTGCGGGTGGACGTGTTCGTGGTGGAGCAGCGCTGCCCTTACCCCGAGCTGGACGGAAAGGACCCAGAGGCCCTGCACGTCTTTGCCTGGGATGAAACCGGGGTTCAGGCTTATCTGCGGGTGCTGCGGCCGGGCGTTTCCTTCCCGGAAGCCTCTCTGGGAAGGGTGGCCACACGGGCGCGGGGCCAAGGCCTGGGAGCAGAGCTGCTGCGCCGGGGGCTGAAAGCCGCGGAGGCCTGGCTGGGAAAGGGACCCCTGCGCATCGAGGCCCAGACCTACGCCAAAGGCTTTTACGAGAAGTTCGGCTTCCGGCAGGTCTCGGAGGAGTTTTTAGAGGACGGCATCCCCCACATCCAGATGCTGCGGGAGTGAGCCCTGCCCATGAGAAGCGGCCCGGACCTTTTCACAAGGCCGGGCCGCTTTGCGGGCTGTTGCCCCCTCACAGGGCCCCTTCCCCTGCCGGGAAAGCCTGGAACACCTGGGGCAGGGCCTCCACCAGGTCCGTGGGCAGCATGGCACGCTGGCCCAGGCGCTCCGCGCACCGGTCCCCGGCATACCCATGAAGATACACCGCCAGCACCGCCGCCTCAAAGGCCCGCATTCCCTGGGCCAGAAAAGCCCCCGCCATGCCCGCCAGCACGTCGCCGCTGCCCCCTTTCGCCATGCCCGGGTTTCCGGTGGGGTTCACCGCGCAGCGCCCATCGGGGGCTGCCACCACGGTAGCCGCCCCCTTCAGGGCCACCACGGCGCCGGTGTCCTTCGCCTTCTGCCGGGCAGCTCCCAACCGGTCCGATTGGATCTCCGGGATGGTGTCATCGCAGAGACGGGCCATCTCCCCGGGATGGGGCGTCAGCACCACAGGCGCCTGAATGCCCTCTAAAAAGCCCGGATGCCGGGAGAGAAAATTGACGGCGTCCGCGTCCGCCACCAAGGGCCGCTGGCAATGAGAGAACACCAGGGGGCACAGCCGCTCAGAGTCCGTCCCCAGGCCGCAGCCCACCAGGCAGGCAGTGCAGCCCCGCAGGGCTTCAAAAAGCCTTTCCTCGCTCTCTTCCCGCCGGTTCTCCCAGTCCAAAATGATGTACACCGCCTGGGGCACCGCCTGGGCGATGAGGGGGTAGAGCCGTTCCTCCACGGCGATTTGCAGCAGCCCCACCCCACAGCGCAGAGCTGCCTGGGCCGCCATGACACAGGCCCCCGCCATGCCCCAGCTGCCGCAGACCATCAGCAGCTTTCCATTGTCCCCCTTGTTGGCCTGGGGGTCCGGGGTGGAAAAACACGCCGGAGGGAACCCGGCATCCGTTTCAAAAATATGGGTCTCCGCCCCCTCCACAAGGGCGGCGGGCACCCCCACTTGCCGCACCACGGTCTCCCCGCAGAACTCCTTGCCGGGGTAGGAAGCATTGGCTGGCTTTTTCCCGGTAAACGTGACCGTCACGTCCGCACGGAACGCCCCGGCGGACACCCGGCCCGTGTCGCATTCCACGCCGCTGGGCAGGTCGGCGGAGACCTTCAGGCAGGGCACCCCGTTGGCAAAGCCCAGCAGCTGGGCGGGCAGGCCGGAAAGCTCTCCCCGGAAGCTGAAGCCGAACACGCAGTCGATGAGCACACCGGCCCCCTCCATCTCCCGGCGGGCCGCCTCCCGGTCCTCTCCCGAGAGGACCCGCACCCCTTCCGGCAGGGCGGCGAAGGCCTCCCCCGCCAAGTCCGTCCGGGGCGCGCCCTGGGCCAGGATGACCACGCACTCCATGCCCTGCTGGGCCAGCACCCGGGCGCAGACAAATCCATCGCCCCCGTTGTTGCCCCTTCCGCACAGCACCACGGCCCGCTTCCCCTTTACGGGGCGGCAGCGGCACAGCACTTCTTGGGCCAGGGCCCGGCCCGCGTTCTCCATCAGCTGGGCGAGGGGGACCCCCGCGGCAACAGCCGCCATCTCCAGGCGCTGCATCTCATCACGGCAAAAGAGCTTCATATCCAATTCCTCCTTGACAGGCGCAAAACTCTGTACTAAAATGATACCAGCAAATGATCTTCGGGGCAAGGTGCAATTCCTTACCGGCAGTATAGTCTGCGAACGGAGGGGCAACCCTCCGCCGAGCTGGTGTGATTCCAGCACCGACGGTGAACGCCTGGTATATCCAGGCAAAGTCCGGATGATAGAAGATTGGGGACGGCGGGGCGCCGTTCCGTTTTTCTCATTTCATCAAAAAGGGTCCCCGGAGCCGCGCGCGGTTCCGGGATTTTTTCGCCCTTTCGCCACCCCTTCGGTCTTTTGCAAGCAAAATTTTCCGAAAGGGATGGTTTTTATGCAAAAGAGCGCTGTTCAAAATTCCCCGGGCCGCAAGCGCGTCAACCCCAGAACCTTGGCTATGACTGCCATTTTGGGGGCGGTGGCCACCGTGCTGATGTTCCTCAGCTTCAGCCTGCCCGTCATCCCCAGCTTTGTCAAGCTGGACTTCTCCGAGCTTCCCGCCCTGATTGCGGCCTTTTCCATGGGGCCTGCCAGCGGGGTGGCAGTGTGCTTTCTGAAAAACCTCATCAACCTGGCCATGTCCTCCACTGCCGGTGTGGGCGAGCTGTGCAACTTCCTTTTGGGCGTCACTTTTGTGGTGCCTGCCGGGCTGTTCTACAAGCTCCGCAAGGACCGCTGGGGCGCTTTGTGGGGCTCTTTGCTGGGGGCGGTGGTGATGGCCGCCATGAGCTTCCCCATCAACTATTTCATCACCTATCCCTTCTACACCGCCACCATGTACCCCCTGGAAGCCATTTTGGGGCTGTACCAGGCCATCAACCCGGCGGTGGAGAACCTGGCCCAGGCCCTGCTGTGGTTCAACTGCCCCTTCACCCTGTTCAAGGCCCTGTGCGATGTAGCGATCACCTTTTTGGTCTACAAGAAAATTTCCCCCCTCATCCACGGAAAGGCGGACTAAAAAGGCACTGCCGGCTGTATTTTCTCACGCCCTCCCTCCCATACCCCATACTGTAGATTCCCTTTTCACACGGAGGAAGCCCTATGGACCAGCGCTGTTACGAATTTGAAGCCGTCATCGAGTCCACGCCCGACGGGAAGGGGGCCTTTGTCCGCTTTCCCCTGGATCTCCGGAAGGAGTTCGGCGTGGGGCGGCTGAAAGTGGACGCCGCCTTCGATGGGGTCTCCTATGCCGGAAGCCTGGTCAATATGGGGGTGAAAAACCCGGATGGTTCCATCTGTTATATTCTCGGCGTGCGCAAGGATATCCGCGCGGCGCTGCACAAGCAAGCCGGTGACCGGGTGCGTGTAACCGTCCGGCCCCGCCGGGAGCCCGCCGCCCAAAACGCGGGGGAATAGCCGGCGGCAGGAGCGCCACCCAGCTGGCACGCTTTGTTCCCACGGGCTGTTTCCCGCCCTTGACGGATCCGGCGCCGCTTGCTATAATACAGTTAAATAAAAACCAGGGGAGCTTGTATTGGCAGGCTGAGAGGAAGTCATCAACTTCGACCCTTTACCTGATACGGATAATGCCGTCGTAGGAAGTGACATACGCCTTTCCCGGGGATACCGTAGCAGGTATCCCCGTTTTCTTTTGTCCAAAAAGGAGGAATGGATATGGTAACAGTCAATGGGCAGGCCCAGGACGCGGCGGGCAAGACCCTGGCGGAGCTTCTGGCCTCTGCCGGATACGAAACCGGCCGCATCGCCGTGGAGCGCAATGGGGAGATCGTCCCCAAAGCCCAGTACGCCTCCACTGTGCTGGAGGACGGCGACGCGCTGGAGGTGGTCCGCTTTGTGGGCGGGGGCTGAGGGCGGCCCGCCCGCCAGGAAAGCAATGGAGGCCTCCCTCCGGGGGCGGATCGGCCCAGCTCTGTGGGAGCGCTTCCAGCAGGCCACGGTGGCGGTCTGCGGGCTGGGGGGGCTGGGTTCCCACATTGCGCTGGCCCTGGCCAGGGCCGGGGTGGGCACGCTGCGCCTCTTCGACTTTGACCGGGTGGACCTGTCCAACCTGAACCGCCAGCAGTACAAGGCCTCTCAGATCGGGCTGGAAAAGCCCATGGCCTTGGCGGAAAATTTGCGGGAGGTCAACCCGTACCTCCGTTTGGAGCCCCATGCCCTGCGGCTGACAGAGGAAAACATTCCCCTGCTGCTGCAAGGAGCCCAGGTGGTCTGCGAAGCCTTTGACCGGCCGGAGGAAAAGGCCCTGCTTACCAACACCGTGCTGGAGCGCCTGCCGGAAACGTACCTGGTGGCGGCCTCCGGCATGGCGGGGCTGGGGCCTGCCAACGCCATCCGCACCCGGCGGGTGGGGTCCCGGCTCTACCTTTGCGGCGACGGGGAAAGCGATGTGCAAAACAGCAGCCTGTTCGCCCCCCGGGTGATGCTCTGCGCGGCCCATCAAGCCCAGGCTGTACTGCGCATCCTAGCCGGGGAATTTGACGTTTAACTTTATTTTTTAGAAAGAGGGAATCGACCATGAACACACAGGACACTTGGAGCCTGGGAGGCAGGGAATTCACCTCCCGGTTCATTTTGGGCTCGGGGAAATACTCCCTGGAGCTGATTGAGGCCGCGGTGCGGGACGCCGGCGCCCAGATGATCACCCTGGCGGTGCGCCGGGCCAACACCACCGAGAAGGAGAACATCTTGGACTACATTCCCCAGGGGGTGACGCTGCTGCCCAACACCTCCGGCGCCCGGAACGCGGAAGAGGCTGTGCGCATTGCCCGCCTGGCCCGGGAGCTGGGCTGCGGGGACTTTGTGAAAATTGAGATCATGCGGGACACCAAGTACCTGCTGCCCGACAACCAGGAGACCATCAAGGCCACGGAAATCCTGGCCAAAGAGGGCTTTGTGGTGATGCCCTACATGTACCCCGATTTAAACGCCGCCCGGGACCTGGTCAGCGCCGGGGCCGCCTGCGTGATGCCCCTGGCCTCCCCCATCGGCTCCAACAAGGGTCTGGCCACCCGGGACTTTATCCAGATCCTCATTGACGAGATCGACCTGCCCGTCATTGTGGACGCGGGCATCGGCCGGCCCTCCCAGGCCTGCGAGGCCATGGAGATGGGCGCCGCGGCCATTATGGCCAACACCGCTTTGGCCACCGCCGGGGACCTGCCCCTGATGGCCGCCGCCTTCCGCCAGGCCATCGAGGCGGGCCGCAAGGCGTACCTCTCCGGGCTGGGGCGGGTGCTGGCCCGGGGCGCCAGCGCCTCTGACCCCCTGACGGGCTTTTTGCGGGACTGAGGGGGCGTTATCATGGCACAGCGGGAAAACCAGTTTTTGATCGACTCTGAATTCCTCTCCCCCCAGGCTTTGGAGAAAAAGCACCGGCTGGAGACGGACCCCTCCTCCCGGAAGAGCCACCTGGAGTACCTGCCCGGCATGGAGGTGCTCCACTCGGACGTGATGGAGAAGGTGCTCTCCCAGATGGACAGCTACGACTACGCCCAGTACACCGCCCGGGACGTGCGGGCCGCCCTGGAGCACGAAACCTGCACCATCGAGGACTTCAAGGCCCTGCTCTCCCCGGCGGCCGAGCCCTTTTTGGAGGAGATGGCCCAGCGGGCCTGCCTGGAGACCAAAAAGCACTTCGGCAACACGGTGTACCTGTTCACCCCCTTGTACATCGCCAACTACTGCGAGAACTACTGCGTGTACTGCGGCTTTAACTGCTACAACCACATCCACCGGATGAAGCTCTCTCTGGGGCAGATTGAGCACGAGATGGAGGTCATTGCCCAAAGCGGCATGGAGGAAATCCTCATCCTCACCGGGGAGAGCCGCTCCATGAGCTCCGTGGAGTACATCGGCGAGGCCTGCAAGCTGGCCCGGAAGCACTTCCGCAACGTGGGGTTGGAGATCTACCCTGTCAACACCGGCGAATACCGCTACCTCCATGAATGCGGGGCGGACTACGTCACCGTGTTCCAGGAGACCTACGACCGGGACAAGTACGAGACGCTGCACCTGATGGGCCACAAGCGGGTGTGGCCCTACCGCTTCGACGCCCAGGAGCGGGCCCTGCGGGGCGGCATGCGGGGCGTGGCCTTCTCGGCCCTTTTGGGCCTGGCGGATTTCCGCAAGGACGCCCTGGCCAGCGCCTTGCACGTCTACTACCTCCAGCGGAAGTACCCCGCGGCGGAGATGTCCCTCTCCTGCCCGCGGCTGCGGCCCATCATCAACAACGACAAGATCAACCCCCTGGACGTGGGCGAGCGCCAGCTGTGCCAGGTGCTGTGCGCCTACCGCATCTTCCTGCCCTTTGTGGGCATCACCGTCTCCTCCCGGGAGAACGCCGCCTTCCGCAACGGCATTGTGCGCATCGCTGCCACCAAGGTTTCCGCCGGGGTGAGCACCGGCATCGGGGACCACGAGAGCAAATACCAGGGGAAGGAGGCCGAGGAAACGGGCGACGAGCAGTTTGAGATCAGCGACGAGCGCAGCCTCTCCCAGATGTACCAGGACATGGCGGAGGAGGGCTTGCAGCCCGTCCTCAACGATTACCTCTATGTTTGAGATCCTGTGCGTCACCGCCAGGGCGCTGTGCCCCAACGACTTTCTTTCCCAGCTGGAGCGGGTGGCGGCCGCCGGGGTGGACAAAATCATCCTGCGGGAGAAGGACCTGCCGGAGCCAGAGTACAAGCTTTTGGCCGCCCAGGCGCTGGCGCTCTGCCGCCGGTATGGGGTGGAGTGCGCGGTGCACAACTTCCCCCAGACAGCCAAAGAGCTGGGCGCCCCCGCCCTGCACCTGCCCCTCCCCCGGCTGCGGGCGCTCTCCCCGGAGGAGCGGGCAGCTTTCCCGGCGCTGGGGGCCTCCTGCCACAGCCTGGAGGATGTGCTGGAGGCGGCGGAGCTTGGGTGCTCCTATGGCACACTGGGGCACATCTTCCCCACCGGGTGCAAGCCGGGCCTGCCACCCCGGGGCGTGGAGCTGCTGGCACAGGTGTGCCAAGCCTCCCCCCTGCCCGTGTACGCCATTGGGGGCGTGGGGCCGGGGAACATCGCCCAAGTAAAACAAGCTGGGGCCGCCGGGGCCTGCGTGATGAGCGGCCTGATGACCGCCCCCGACCCGGCCCGCCTTGTGAGCCAACTGAGAAAGGAGGCGGGAGAATGAACTTCACCGCCCAAAACCTGCTGCTCTACGCCGTGACGGATCGGGCGTGGGTGGGCAGGCAGACTTTGCTGGAACAGATAGAGTCCGCGCTGAAAGGCGGCGCCACCTTGGTGCAGCTGCGGGAAAAGGATCTTTCCCGGCTGGACTATATCCGGGAGGCCGCCCAGGCCACAGCCCTGTGCCACCGCTACGGGGTGCCACTGATCGTCAACGACTCCCTGGAGGTGGCCCTGAAAAGCGGGGCTGACGGCGTCCACGTGGGCATCGAGGACCAGCCGGTGGCGGAGATACGCCGCCAGGCGGGCAAGGGCTTCCTCATCGGGGCCACAGCCAAAACCGTGGAACAGGCCCGGGCCGCCCAAGCCGCCGGGGCGGATTACCTGGGGGTGGGGGCGGTGTTCCCCTCCCCCACCAAGAAAAACGCCATCCGCATCACCACGGGGCAGCTGCGGGAGATCTGCGCCAGCGTGTCCATCCCCTGCGTGGCCATTGGGGGCATCAGCCGGGAGAACCTGCCCGCCTTGGCGGGGGGCGGCATGGACGGATTTGCCCTGGTCTCCGCCATCTTCTCCCAGCCGGACATCGAAGCCGCCTGCCGGGAGCTGCGTGCCCTGGCGGAGCGCGCTGTAAAGGAGTGTAACCCATGAACACATGCCTATCCATCGCCGGAAGCGACCCCAGCGGCGGGGCGGGCATCCAGGCGGACCTGAAAACGATGACCATGAACGGCGTATACGCCATGTGCGCCATCACCGCGCTGACCGTGCAGAACACCTTGGGCGTCACCAACATTTTAGAGGTGGAGCCGGAGTTTTTAGGCCAGCAGATTGACGCCGTGTTCCAGGACATCCGGCCCGACGCGGTGAAAGTGGGCATGGTTTCCTCGGCGGGGCTCATCCGCGTCATCGCCCAGAAGCTGCGCCAGTACGGCGCTCAAAACGTGGTGGTGGACCCGGTGATGGTCTCCACCAGCGGATCCCGGCTGCTGGAAAACGACGCTGCCGCCGCCCTGCGGGAAGAGCTGTTCCCCCTGGCCGCGGTGGTGACGCCCAACATCCCCGAGGCCCAGGCCCTTTCCGGGCAGGACATCCACACCCCAGAGGACATGGAGGCCGCCGCCAAAGCCGTGGGGGACGCCTATGGCTGCGCCGTGCTGTGCAAGGGCGGCCACAGCCTCAACGACGCCAACGACTACCTGTACTGCCAGGGGCAGGGCCGGTGGTTCTTGGGCCAGCGCATCGGCAACCCCAACACCCACGGCACCGGCTGCACCCTTTCAAGCGCCATTGCCGCGAACCTTGCCAAGGGCCAGGACCTGGAAACCGCCGTGACAAACGCCAAGGCGTACCTCTCTGGGGCCCTGGCGGCCATGCTGGACCTGGGCCATGGCAGCGGCCCCTTAGACCACGCCTATCCACTGAGAACCCACAAGGAGGACTGACCTATGGAATACACCACCCAAATGGACGCCGCCCGCAAGGGCATTGCCACCCCCCAGATGAAGATTGTGGCGAAGAAGGAGCGCATGCCTCTGGAAAAGCTGATGGAACTGGTGGCAAAGGGCCAGGTGGCCATCTGCGCCAACAAGGCCCACACCTGCCTGAACCCCGAAGGCGTGGGCAGCATGCTGCGCACCAAGATCAACGTGAACCTGGGGGTCTCCCGGGACTGCAAGGACTATGACATCGAGATGAAAAAGGTGCAGAGCGCCATCGACCTGGGGGCCGAGGCCATCATGGACCTGTCCTCCCACGGGGACACCCAGCCCTTCCGGAAAAAGCTGGTGGCCGAGTGCCCCGCCATGATCGGCACCGTGCCGGTGTACGACAGCGTCATCCACTACCAGCGGGACCTGGGCACCCTCACCGCCCAGGACTTCATCGACGTGGTGCGCCTTCACGCGGAGGATGGGGTGGACTTTGTCACCCTGCACTGCGGCATCACCCGCAAGACCATTGACCAGATCCGCCGCCACAAGCGGAAGATGAACATTGTCAGCCGGGGCGGCAGCCTGGTGTTCGCCTGGATGACCATGACCGGGGAGGAAAACCCCTTCTACGAGCACTTCGACGAGATTCTGGACATCTGCGAACAGCACGACGTGACCATCTCCCTGGGGGACGCCTGCCGGCCCGGCTGCCTGGCCGACGCCACCGACGTGTGCCAGATTGAGGAGCTGGTGCGTCTGGGCGAGCTGACCAAACGGGCCTGGGAGCACAACGTCCAGGTGATGGTGGAGGGCCCCGGCCACGTGCCCCTGAACCAGGTGGCGGCCAACATGCAGGTGCAGCAGAGCATCTGCATGGGGGCGCCCTTCTATGTGCTGGGCCCCCTGGTGACGGACATCGCCCCGGGATACGACCACATCACAGCCGCCATTGGCGGGGCGGTGGCGGCCATGAGCGGCGCGGCCTTCCTGTGCTACGTCACCCCGGCGGAGCACCTGGCCCTACCCAACGTGGAGGACGTAAAGCAGGGCATCATCGCCTCGAAAATCGCCGCCCACGCCGCGGACATCGCCAAGGGCATCCCCGGCGCCCAGGAGATAGACGACAAGATGGCCAACGCCCGCCGTGCCCTGGACTGGGAAGCCCAGTTCGCCTGCGCCCTGGACCCCGAGACCGCCCGGGCCATCCGAGACAGCCGCAAGCCCGAGGACGACCACAGCGACACCTGCAGCATGTGCGGCAAGTTCTGCGCCGTGCGCAGCATGAACAAGGCCCTGAGCGGGGAGTACATCGACATTCTGTAACCCGTGCCTTTACCTTGGTAAAAGAGCCGTAATACCGCTCATACTGTTCCTCGGAGCAATCGTACACATGGATGTCGATAGCCTTGGCGAAAATGGCGATTTGGTCTGGGAATTTCCGCCGGGCGGTGTAATCCTCATACCCCAGCACATACTCCCCCTGAATGCGCCTGGATTCCCGAATGCCCATCATGGCCGCAGTGGTCACCAATTGGAGCTTCGGAAGGTCATAGTATTTCTGGTAAAAGCGCAGGTACTCCTGCACCAGGCGGCGGCCCCGCACCATGCCCTGGGACAGGCTGGCGCAGTTTGTGGAGCTCATCCCAAACACATGGCCCGCGTTCATGGAACCTAGATTTCCCATGCTCATAAACAGGCCGGGCACATGGTGGTCCGGCTGGGAGAAGAACCCATCGGCAATGGCCTGGTCGATTTTGGCCTGATGGTCCGGCAGGCCCACATCCTGGTATCCCGTTTCGCGTCAGTCCACGCCAGAGAGCAGGGCGCACAGAGTGGGCGGCATGATGTTGGGAGTGTCCGTGCCCGCGTCCCAACAGCGGACGCCGTGAGCAGCATGGCGCCAGCCAGCAACAGAGCCGCCAACTTGATTTTCTTTGCGCTTTCACAGTTCCACAAAAAAACGCCTGCTTCGCCAGGGAGGGGTTCCCCCTTTCTCCAAAAGGGAGGCCTCCTTGGGCAGCAGGCGTTTTCTTGTTCAGCATTTAGAAATTCCCGTTATTCCAGCCCCAGTCAGGAGAGGCCAAATAGCGGACATACAGGTCCTTGGGGTCTACGCCCAGCTCCTTCTGGAACAGGGCGCACACCTCCTGTGTCATCCGCTCAGAGCCCTCTCTGTCAATTTTGTTTCCGAACACCTTCACCTCTACAATCGCCAGGGGCTTGGCGCTCTCTCCCCGGAACCACATGCGGCACTGGTCCTCCAGGGTGACCATCAGCCAGTCCTCCGTCTTCTCAGGCAGATGGGTGATGATGCGCCCCAGCTGGCTTTTCACCGTCTGGGCCGTCTCGTTGGAAACCTGCACGTTCGTCTTGATTTGGATGCAAGGCATGATAAAGACCTCCTTCTTCCAGGGCCTCTTTTCCCAGGGCCCTGGAACTTTTCTAACAAATATAGTATAATCCATTTTAGAACAATTGGGCAGTGCCCAAAGCAGAAAAGAGCGATCCGCCATGAAAATCACGCAGACAAAGGACATCCGGGCAGCCAACCGCTGGGAGATTATGCGGCAGGTGCTGGGGAACTACCCCATCAGCCGGGCGGACATCGGCCGCCGCACCGGCTTGAACAAGGCCACGGTTTCCACCATTGTCAAGGAGTGGATTGACGCCGGGCTGCTGATGGAAACCGAGCTGGGCCACTCGGAAGGGGGGCGCAAACCCATCCTCCTCTCCCCCCTCCACGGGGCGGGCTGCGCTGTGGCCCTGGACATTGATATCAGCCGGGTTCAGGCCATTTTAACGGACCTCTCGGGAGAGACCGTCCTGGCCCGGGAGCAGTTCCCCACCCAGGGGGAGGATTTCCCCCGGGTGTATGAGCGGGTGTGCCAGGCGGTGGACAGGCTTTTGGCCCAAATGCCCGCCTCCCAATATGGGCTGGTGGGCATGGGGGTGGCTGTCCACGGCGTGGTGGACCTGTCCGGGCTGATCCGCTTTATCCCCCGGCGGGGCTGGCGGAACGTGGACCTGCGCAGCCTGCTGGCAGAGCGCTACCAGGTTCCGGTTTCCCTGGACAACGACGGCAACCTGGCCGCCCTGGCCCAGCAGGAACTGATCAGCGGCACGGGGGAGTGCCTGCAAAGCCTGGCCATGGTCAACATTGGCGACTCCATCTCTGTGGGGCTCATCACCAATGGCGAGTTGTTCCGGGGCTTCCACGGCTTTGCCAACGCCATCGGCCACCACACCATCAATTTTGACGAGCCCGCGCAGTGCTCTTGCGGCAAATATGGCTGCTGGGAGCAGTACTGCTCCGACGGCGCCCTGATCGCCTATGCCAACTCTGTGCTCTCCCAACCCATTTCTTCCATTCCAGAGCTGGCGGACCTCATCCGCCGCCAGGACCCCACCGCGCGGCAGGTTCTGGACCGCTTCATCACCTACCTGGCTGTGGGGCTGACCAACATCATCTTCATCTTTGACTGCCAGGTCATTGTCATCAGCTCCGAGCTTCTTTCCGCCCTGCCCTATTACATGCCCGACATTCTGGGGAAAATGGTGCTGCCCATCACCCACGCGGAGGAGGTTGTGCTCTCCCCCCTGGGGAAAAGCGGGCCCATTCTGGGCGCTGCCCACCAGGCCATCTGCCAATTTTTTCAGGATATGGCAAACGCCGCGGAAACAAACGGCTGAACCCTGTTCTCAGCAAAAGAGGAGCCGCTGGAAGGCTCCTCTTTTTTATAGGATGGATCCCGCCCGTTCAAGCTGCGGCTTTCCGCGCTCAATCGTAAAGCAGCTTGTGGCGGAGATAGAAGAAATGATCGCTGTGGGTGTGGATGGAGAGCATCCGGGTGTGGGGGTGGTCCTCACTGGTGAACTCCTTGCCGAACTTGCCAATGGTCAGCGCCTGGCCGCCCACATAAATGCAGGAGTAGTTGAAGAACAGCTCGTCCATCATCTTCTGGCTTACCAGGTAGTGCATGTAAGAGGGGGTCTCCACCAGCAGCCGGTCAATGCCGAACTTCTTCAGCACATACAGGGCCACCTTGGAGTCGGGGGCGGTGTCGCCGGTGCCGATGACCAGCACCTTGTCCGCGTTCTCCTTCATGCCCTGGATGAGCTCCTCTGTCACAGCCTCCATGGAGGGGGCGTCCACAAAGTAAGCCTCGTTTTTCAGGTTCTCCCTTACCAGCTCCATGCCCTTGCGGGAGGTAGAGATCATCACGGGCACCTCGGGGGTGTTGAAGAGGATGTGGCCGAAGGGGATGTCTGTGGCGTCCAGAGAGGTGATGATGTTCCAGGGCACCGGGTTCTTGCCGTTTGCAATGCGCATGTCCTCCATGTCCTGGTCGAACACATGGCAAGTATAGTCGGCTTCGGCGTTCATGGTGCCGGCGCCCAGCATCACGCCGTCGGAAACAGCCCGCAGCATATTCAGGATGAACCAGTCGGCGTCGGCGCCGGCGGGGTCATATTTGTTCTTCTTGGCGATCAGGGGGCCCTGGGGGGCGTCTGTAAAGGCAATGCGCCCGTCGATGGAGGTCACCAGAGAGGTGTAGGTGCAGGGCCGGTCCTCGTGAAGCTCCAAAAACTTCAGGTCGCCGTAGATCTTCTGGATCTTGGGGCAGCTCATGGTCTCCACCTGGCAGCTTTCCAGCTCCTTGCTCTGGTAGATGCGGGTCAGGTGCAGGCGGTCCACGTCGAAGGGCATTTTAAACAGGGATGTAGCCATGGTGTCCCTCCCTTAGATCAGGCTGCCGCCGCAGACGTTCATAATCTCGCCGGTGATAAAGCCGCTGTCCTCGCTGCAGGAGAGGAACCGCACGGCGTTGGCCATGTCGGCCACTTTGCCCATCTTGTGCAGGGGGTACAGGGAAGCGTACGCCTCCTCCAGGGCGGCGGGGTCCTCTGCATCCAAAAAGCGCTGCTCTGTCATGGGGGTGCGCACCAGGCCGGGCAGCACGCAGTTGACCCGCACCTTGGGGGCGTACTCCAGGGCGATGCACTTGGTCAGCATAATGACGCCAGCCTTAGAGGGGCAGTAGCCAATGCGCTCGGGGATGGGGCGCACGCCCAGGTCGGAGCCGATGGTGACAATGGAGGGGTCCTCGCTCTTGACCAGCTCTTTCACAGCGGCCTTGCACATGTTGAACACGCCGCCCAGGTTGATGGAGATTTCCCGCATAAAGGTGTTGTACTCGGTATTCTCCAAAGAGCCGATGAAGGTGACGCCGGCGCAGCACACCAGCTTGTCCACCTGGCCAAAGGCCTCCACAGCCTTGTCCACTACGTTCTGGGCCTGGGCGGGGTCGGTCAGGTCGGCCTGAACGTAGATGGCCTTCTCGCTTTCGATCTTCATAGCGGGCTCAATGCCGCAGCCCACCAGGCGGGCGCCCTCTTCCAGGAACATTTTGGCCACGCCCTCGCCAATGCCAGAGCTGGCGCCGGTGACGATGACCACTTTATTTTCAAATTTCATTGCACACAAGTCCTTTCCCTGACAGTTTTAGATGCGCTCGAAGCGGCTGTAACGATGGATGCCAAAGTTCTCCTCGTTCTGGATGCAGCGGGTCAGCTTATAGGGATGCTGGAACTTGGACTCGAAGCGGGCGATCAAAGCGGCCTGCACTTCCTTATCGTCCACCTTGCGCCAGCTTTCAAGGCTCTCCCACACAAAGATGAAGTGCATCTCGCCGGGCTTGTTGTCGTTGACCCAAACCTCTTTGTACAGGAAGGGGATGTGGTCGAACAGGTCGCTTTCCGCCTCGCCCAGGGTCCAGACCTCGTGGTCCACATCCAGGAATTCCTGAACGTGCTCGGGAGCGGTCTCAAAAATCAGGTGTTCTACGGGATAGTGCTCGCCTTTGACATAGGTATAGCCTTGCATGATTGTATCCTCCTGTTTTTTCATGTTTCAGTATCAGGGAAGGGGAGCGGCGGAGCCGCCCTGTTCCCTGGTTTTTTGTTGTTCAGATTGGGGCTTTCTTGGTCCCGGCCGGGGCCGCGGGCCAGCCGCCTGGGGCGGCGTGCGCCCTTGCCCCTGGATTTCTTTTTCGGCTGCGCCGGTTAAGGCCGCGAGACGCTTCTCACCTGCCGGTTCGGTCAAGCGCTGAACGGTCTCCACAGGAGACCAGCGCCCCGCGCTCTGCAAGCCTTTTGAAAGAAGGCCAGTACGTCCTGCGGACGTACTGCGAAAACTTTACGCCGCTTCGCGGTTTTATTCCTGCGCGGCCTTCATCTTCTCCGCCAGCTCCACCACCTGCTGGGCGATGTCCGGGCGGGTCTCCAGGGAGTCATGGTCCGAGTTGGGCAGGCAGACCTCGCCCAGGCACTCGGTGCTCAGGTCGTTCAACAGGTTCTTCAGCACCAGCTCGCCGCCCAAAAACTGGTTGGGGAAGCTGGGCGCGCCGCCCACCATGAGGATGGCGCCCTTGCGCAGGGGCTTCTCGGGCATATCGTTGCGGACATGGCCCGCCCAGTACACCTGGAAGCGGTCGATGAGGGCCTTCATCTTGCCGGTGATGGAGTGGAAGTACATGGGAGAGGCCAGCACCACGTTGTCGGCCTCCTCCAGCAGCCGGTAGACTTCGTCCATGCCGTCGTGGATGGAGCAGCCCTTCTTGTGCCAGCAGTAGCGGCAGTCCTTGCAGGGGGCGATGTTTTCCGCGCGGTAGGCGTCAATGATGGTGTACTCGCCGCCCAGGGTGTCCAGGAACAGCTTCACCATCTGGTTGGTGTGGCCGTTCTTCCGGGCCGCACCGGTGATGACTAGGGTTTTCATAGGACAGATTCCTCCGGAATTATTCTTGCTTGGCGGCCGCCAGGGCGGCTGCTTTTTCCGCCTCCAGGTCCGCCTGATGGGCCTTCTGGTTGAACTTGATGAAATGCAGGACCAGGAAGGCCACGGCCAGCACGCAGTAGGCCGCCACAAAACCCAGGTCCGGGCTGTACGTATCGGTGAACAGCAGGCCCGGGGAGTGGATCATGCCGATGCCGGTAAGGGCCAGGGCAACCACGTTGGTGATGGCGACCTTCATCCACTCGTTGTCAATGATGAACACGAACACGCAGCCTACCAGCAGGCCCACGAACGCCGAACCGGGGTCGAAGGCCAGGAAGCCCTGGAGCTTGCCCTCGGCCACATTGTCCATCATAAAGTCCATCACAACGGGCAGGGAGGCCATGATGACCGCGGGGTAATACTTCTTGGTGACCACCTCGAAAGCCTGAGAGTAGCTGGAAATGCCCACAAACACCAGGATGGGCAGCACCACGGCCTCGGGGATGAAGGCGGTGATGATGGCGGACAGGCCGGTCAGGCCCACCAGGGCGTAGAGCACCACAATGCCCAGATGGTAGCCCGTGCCGGAGCCCATCTTCTTCCAGCCGGGATAGCCCCAGTACAGGCCCACAGCCAGGGGGTTGCCGAACAGGGCGCCCACCATAGAGGCCACGCCGCACAGCACCAGGGGCTTGGTGGTGGTGAAGAAGGTGTCGCCGCACTCCTTGGCCTGCTCAACGGCCTGGATGCCGGTGATGACCTCGTTCAGGGAGAACACGATGACAATGGGCAGGAAGGGCAGGGTCTGGGAGATCACGTCCCCAGAGAAGATGCCGAAGGTCACGTTGGGAATGTAGAAGTTCAGGTTCTGCAGGGAGTCCGTCACGGTGGAGAAGCTCATGGAGCCGGTGACCCAGGCGATGCCGGCGCCCACCACAATGGCGATAAGGGCGGCGGGCAGCTTGGTGTTCACCTTGCCCAGGTAGATGACAAACAGCACAATCAGGGACAGCCAGCCAACCAGGGGCATTTTCAAGGTGCCGTCCATGGACTGCAGGATCAAGAAGGCCATGGCGCCGCCGGCCAGGCTGCCGAACAGGGCGCCCGCGGGGACGATCCGCAGGATCAGGGGCACCACAAAAGCGCCGATGATGAACACCGCGCCGCCGATAAAGTGGGCCAGCACGCCCACCTTGAAGGCCATCTCCGCGTCGCCGGTGGTGTTGAACACCGGCAGCATGATGGAATACAGCCAGATGAACATACGGCCGGCCTGCAGGCCAGCGGGCACGGCAGTCAGGTTCGCGTCGCCGCGGCTCTTGGCGATGTGGCGGTAGTAAAGCCACAGGCCGCCGTTCATCACCAGCACCGTCACCAGCACGCCGGGCATCATGGTGCCAAACACCGTGCCGCCGTCCAGGCTAAAGGTGCCCAGCAGAATGGCCACGGCCACAATTACCTTGGAAAACCCATCGAAGAATACACCGATGGAAGCGTCCAAGTCCGCTTTTTTGAACAGTGGAATTTTTACGCTGTCCGTCATTTTTCTTCCTCCTAATGATGAAAAAGTTCCTTTATGTGGCACGCCCCGCTTTCCAGGGCGAAATCACCTTAATTTTGCAGCGGGCCCGCGGCGGCCTCCTCCTGCGCCTGGGGCTTGCGGAACAGCAGGCCCTTGGCCACCAGCCAAGCCCCTGCCACCAGGTACACCACCCCAAAGGGAAGGCTCTCCGCTGGGAACAGCGCCACCGAGGGCGCGTGGATCATCCCGATGAAGGAGCAGAAGGCCAGGGCCGCCGCAAAGGAAGCGGCGTGGAAGTATTTCTTGTCCAACACATAGGCCAGCAGCCCCGCCAGCAGCAGGCTGGAGAGGAACGCCCCGTTACCCAGGTACTGGATGCCGTTGATGGGCACCGAGTACTCCGCAAACTGGGCGGCGGTCAGGGCGTCCACCGTGGTGCCCGCCGCCTGAACCGAAGAGCTGATCTGGGTTTGGATATACTGGAACAGAATGGGGATCAGAGAGAGAAGCACCACGTTGACGTACTTCTTGTCCAGCTCCTGGAAGGTGGAGGCCGTCACGGAGAAGCCCACGAAGATCAGCAGCACCATCACCGCTTCTGTGGGGATGAGGGCCATCAGCACGCCGGTCAGGCCGGTCAGGCAGATGAGCAGGTAGGCCCCCGCGTTCACCAGGGAGAAGCCCGCCCGGGCCCCCAGCTCCTTCCAGCCGGGATGGCCGAAGTACACCGTGGTGGGGAAGGGATTTCCAAACAGGCTGCCCAGCATGGTGGAGCATCCGTCCATCACCATGGAGCGGCGTTCGGGGTACACATCCCCCACCGCCTTGGCGGCCTCAATGCCCTGAAGGGTGGAAAGGAAATTGTTGATCTGCAGGGGGATAATGACCGGCAGGAAGGGGAAGATGCCCTTCAGGCCTTTGACGATGTCCACACCGCAGAAGGTGGGCGGGTAAAAGCCCAGGTCCGAGAAGGAGGCGGTGAAGTTCTCCCAGGTCAGGCTGCCGGTGCACCAGGCGATGACAGCGCCCAGCACCACGGCAATGACGCCGGTGGGGATCTTCTGGAACCGCCGGTCTGCCTTGCCCAGATAGTCGATGATGACCATGCAGAAAGGCAGCAGGGCGTAGATGGGCTTGTCGAACACCATGGCGATGCCCACAAAAGAGAGCCACACCAGCGCCGAAGAGGCCATGTTGCCCATCAGGGCGCTGTGGGGCACCACCTTCACAATCCAGCGGCCGATAAAGCCGCCCAGCACCTCGATCATGCCGCCAATCAGAGAGGACGCCAGGCCCACCTGGAAGGCCAGCTCCGCATCGCCAGTCTGCCAATAAATAGGCCCCATGATAAGGTACAGCCAGCCCGTCAGCTGAGAGGCCCCAATGCCAAAGGGCTGGGCGGTCACATCTTGGCGCTGCTCTTTTTTAGCCAGGGCCCACGCCTCGTAAAAATACCACAGGTTGCCCGCAAAAATAGCCAGGCCCACGCCTGGCACAATCTTCCCCAGCACGATGTCCGCCGGCATGCCAAACACAAACAGCATGATGCCTGTGGCGGACAGAATCTTTGAGAAGCCGTCGAAAAAGATGCCGATAGAGGCGTCGATATCGCCTTTGCCCCACCAGCGGTACTTGAATTTCATGGTTCCACACTCCACTTGCTTGATATTGGACCGGTTCCCTCGTCCGCAGTTCAGCCTTTTGTTTAAGACTTAAACTATCCATTGCTTAGAATACTACTGATTCCCCCTTTTGTCAATCCTTTATCAAAGCTTTTGCGCTTCGTGAAAAAGCAGGAAATTCCCGCTCTCTCCCCTCTGTTTTCGGCAAAAATCACCCCCTTGCGGGAACCCCGCTCGGGAAAAACTCCGCTATACCGGCTTTTCGGCCTTTCCCCTGGGTTCCGCCCCATTTTTCTTTTCCATAGAGAGTATGGGTAAATATTTTTCTTTTTTTCACAGGCCGCCCTCTCTCCTGAAAAAATTGCCTCCGGGGGAAAATCCCTTGCACTTCGACAGGCAGGTGTGGTATAATAAGTGTTCCAAGCAAGGCATCAGTTTGGAGGAAATTCCGCAAAGGAGGAGTGACCGTGGCAGGCAAGGCCAACACAAAAACCATTGCCCAAAACAAAAAAGCCTTCCACGATTACTTCGTGGAAGAGAGCTTCGAGGCCGGCATCGAGCTGAAGGGGACAGAGGTAAAGTCCCTGCGGGCGGGCCGGGCCAACCTGAAGGACGCCTGGTGCTCCGTGGTAAACGGGGAGATGGTGCTCAACGGCTGCCATATCAGCCCCTATGACTTTGGCAACATCTTCAACCCCGACCCCATGCGGGTGCGGCGGCTGCTTATGCACAAAAAGGAGATCCTGCGGCTGTACGGCATTGTCAAGCAGCAGGGGTATTCCCTCATCCCCCTGTCTTTGTACTTCAAGGACTCCCGGGTGAAGGTGCAGGTGGGCCTGTGCCGGGGCAAGAAGCTCTATGACAAGCGGGCCGACATGGCGGAGAAAGCCGCCAAGCGGGACATCGAGCGCGCCATAAAAGAGCGCAACCGGTAAATGTACCTCTTCGGGCGGTGCGCCGCCCAAAACCCAAGGGCAGCCCTGGCTGTCCCAGATAGGGGGATGTAAAGGTTTCGACGGGGAAGGAGAGCCCTGGTAAGCGAGCAGCGGTGCGGGACCGCTATAAAATCCGCAACCTTTAAAATTAAACGACAACGAACCTGTTGCTGTTGCTGCCTAACTAAGGCAGCCGTCCTCCCCCGGAGCACCGCGGCCGGGGCTAGGGCGTCGATAAGCGGTGAACGTGAACGGGGCTATGCCCTTACCCCCGTCATGACCTAAGGGCTACCAAAACCCCCAGCCTGCTTTTGGGCGGGGGGCGGCGGGAATCTTAAAACAGAAGCTACGCTCGTAGAAAGCCTTGGTAATCCTTTTTCGGACGCGGGTTCGATTCCCGCCATCTCCACCAGCGGCAAGCTGCCGCTCCCCATTCGCGCACCTCACGTTGTGGGGTGCGTTGTTTTTTGTGCCCGCGCTTTCAGCATTCATTTTTCTTTAGTAGGACGGAGCCTGGACGCAATTGGCCTTCCAGGCTCCGCTTTTTCTTTTGCCTTGCCGCCCGCGTTTATAGCAGGTATCTTTTTGTCAACGCCTCCCAGGCGGCAAGCTGCCGCTCCCCATTCGCGCACCTCACGTTGTGGGGTGCGCGTTTTTTCCTGCCCGCGTTTACGGCGGGCGTCTCGTTTGTCACCCCGGCCAAGCCCCAACGCCATTCGCGTTCTGGGCACGGGCTTTCTGCTGCGCCCCCCGTCTTCTCCCCTTGCCGCAAAGGCCCCGGAAAGGCAAAAGGGGCCTCCGGCGCCTCACGCGCTGGAAGCCCTCCTTCCCCCTTCTGTCAGCCCATTCCCTTCTCCCGGTTTTCCTCCAAAACCCGTTTCAGGGCCGCGGCCCCCTCTTGGGGCAGCAGATGGAACGGGGCCCGGCACCGGCCCACATCATATCCCAGCATGGCCACCGCCGCCTTGATCACCGTGCCGGAGCCCCCATATTGAAAGCACTTCCGGAAAGAGGCCAGGCTCTCCTGCTCCCTTTGGGCGCCCTCCCCGTCCCCGGCGAGAAACCGGTGATAGAGGGAGACCAGCGTGCGGGGGTACACGTTGGCGCACCCGGCTACGGCCCCTTTTCCCCCGCTGCGCAGGCAGTCCAGGATCAGCCCGTCGTTGCCGGAGAGGACCGCGAAGTCCCTGCTTTTGCCAATCTCCAAATAGGCCAGCATGCTGTTCCAGTCCCCGGAAGAATCCTTGATGCCCACAATATTGGGAAGCTGGGCCAGCCGCGCCACCGTCTCGGGCAGAAGGGCATTCCCTGTGCGGGCAGGGATGTTGTAAAGCAGAATGGGCAAATCCACCGCCCGGGCCACGGCGGCATAGTGGTCATAGAGTTCCTGTTGGCTGGCAGCCCCAAAGCTGGGGGTGACGATGCTGAGCACGTCGGCCCCTTCCTCACAGGCCATGCGGGATTGGGCGGTGGTCTCCCGCGTGGTGACGCAGCCTGTCCCCGCATACACCGGGACCCTTCCCCGCACCTGGCTGACGGCGGCTTTCAAAATCTGCCGTTTCTCCCCGCCGTCCAGGGCATAGCCCTCCCCGTTGGTGCCAAAGCAAAAAATCCCATGCACGCCGCTTTCCAGCAGCCGCTCCACCTGGCGGCGCAGCTCCTCCAGGTTGACCTCCTCGTCCGGGCCCATGGGGGTGATGACAGGCGGGATGATGCCCCGCACTTCTACAGGCTTCATTCCTTTTTCCTCCTTTTGTCTCTCCAGCCGGCGGGCCGGATTCTTTGCTTTTAGGATACAGGCTTTCCCCCCGCCGCGCTACAGGGCCTGGTGGGAAAAGTGTTTCAAATTCAAACACTTTTTCAAAAAAAGGAGTGGACGCCCCCCGGGACTGTGGTATACTGGTGGCAGGGAACAGAAAGGATGGCGCTGGAATATGGTGAGTACGCGATGAGGGTGTTCGGAGAGGTCCCGCAGGAGGAGGCCGCCCTTTTTCTGGAATGGGCCGCCAAGGCGTTTCCCCAAGTGCGCCTTACGGTGGAGGGGGAGGCTCCCCAAGGCCCCCCTGCGGGACGGGGGCCTTCTCCCCGGGGGGTTTGCGGCCGCAGGGGAGAGACCTACTGGAAAAGCGCCCCCCAAATCGACTGGGAGGTGCGGGAGGGCCTGTATGGGCTGGAGGGGCTGGAACCCTCTCTGCGCCGCGCCCTAAAACGCCTGGCCCCCTCGCCCAAGCCCCTTCTGCTGCTGGGGGAAGTGGGCTCTGGCAAGGACTACGCCGCCCGGCTGCTCTACCAAGGCGGCCTGCGCCCCGGCGCCTTTCTGGAGGTGGACTGCCAAACCCTCTCCCCCAAGGGAGCGGCCTTTTTCTTTGGCCACGCGGACTCCCCCTTATTCCGGCCGGGGAACACCCTCTATTTCAAAAACCTGGAGGCCATGTCTCCCCCTTTGCGGGAGACCTTGATCGACCTGCTGGACAGCGGCTACACCCTGCGGCAGAACAAGCTGCTGCTCTCCGTCTCCACCACCCTGGCGGATGACGCCGGGAAAATAGCGGGGGAGTTCTTCCAGCGTTTAGGCTGCCAGACCTTCCGGCTGCCCTCCCTGCGGGAATCTCCCCCCTGGATTCTCCACCTGGCAGAGGGTTTCCTGCTGGGAGAGGGCGGGCGCCCGTCCCTTCAGGCCGGCCCCCAGGCGCTGGAGCTGCTGGCGCAATCCCCCTGGCCCGGCAACTATATGCAGCTTTCCAACGTGCTGGAGCGCCTCCAGGCCGGGGCACAGGGGACGATTCTCCCCCAGGACGTGGAGAAGGCCCTGGCCCAGGAGGAGCTGATGGCACAGCAGGCCAAAAGCTCCATCCCTTTGGATTTATCCCGCCCCCTGGAGGAGATCCACCGGGAGATTGCCCGGCGGGTGCTCCGCGCCAAGGGGGGCAACCGCTCTCAGGCGGCGGCAAGCCTGGGCATTGCCCGCTCCACCCTTTGGAGGCTCCTCAAAAAAGAGGGGGACGCTCCGGGCGGGGGCCGCCCCCGCGAAACACACGAAGAAGGAGGAACCCCTTTTGATGAAACACCTTGAATCCCTTGTGAACGACGGCTGCCTCTACACCCTTCCCGGCTCCCCTGAAAAGGTGGAGGCCATTCTGCCCACAGACCGGCGCTCGAACCACGCCTCCTCCCTGATCGAGCTGGAAAACGGGGACCTGCTCTGCGCCTGGTTTGCCGGCCTGGCAGAGGGCAGCAGCGACATCTCCATTGTGGCCGCCCGCCTGCGGGCAGGTGCGGACCGCTGGGAGTACGAGGGGGTGCTGTCGGAAGACGCCCAGTGCTCTGAACAGAACCCCTGCTTTTTCCAGGAGAAGGGCGGCACCCTGTGGCTGCTGCACACAGCCCAAAAAAGCCGCGGGACCATGACAGAGGCAGAATGGCTTGCCCTAAAATCCCAGGGCAAGGTCACCGGCAACTTCTCCATGCAAGAGACCGCCCAGATCCGCCGCCGCCTTTCCCAGGACCAGGGCCGCACCTGGCAGCCCACCACCGTGTTCTCCCAGAAGCCCGGCTCTTTCTGCAGGCACCCCATTTTGGAGCTCTCCAACGGGGACTGGCTCTTCCCCATGTGGTACAGCGTGGAGGACCCCCACTCGGACAAGCAGTACGGCAAGGACTACTCTGTGGTGCGGCTCTCTCACAACAGGGGCGGAACCTGGGAGGAAGTGCCCGTGCCGGACTCTGTGGGCCGGGTCCACATGACCGCGGTGGAAACCCGCCCGGGCCATCTGGTGGCTTTCTTCCGCAGCCGGTGGGCAGACTGCGTCTACAAAAGCCTCTCGGAGGATTACGGCCGCACCTGGTCGGCGCCCACCCCCACCCTTCTGCCCAACAACAACGCCTCCATCCAGGCGGCAAAGCTCCCCAGCGGGGCCATCGCCCTGGTCTTCAACCCCTATGGCCTGCCGCCCCGCGAAAAAAAGGAGGTGGAGTGGCCCGGCCTGCGCTGGAGCGTCTCTGTGGCCATCACCGAAGACGAAGGCGAAACCTTCCCCCTGCAAAGGGTGATTGAGCCGGGCAGCGGCTTTACCGGCGCGGAAAACCGTTTGGAAAACGCCGCCTTTGAATACCCCTGCCTGCTGGTTGGACGGGACGGAGCCATCCATATCGCCTATTCCGCCTGGAACCGCCGGCACATCCACTATGTCCGGGTGACAGAGGGGTGGCTGCGTTCCTCTCCAAAAAATCAATAAAAGCTCTTAAATTTTAATTGAATCCCATTGGCTTCTGTGCTATAATACAGCTGTCCCGTTTCTGAACGGCCCGGCCGCTCCCCTGTAGAGCGCCCGGCAGAAAGCGGCGGGACCCGCGCCAACCTGGCAATTTCTCACGCAACGTGCTCTGACGCTGAAATCCTCTTGAGGCGGAAGGCTTGGAAAAAAGGATCTTTTCACGGGGCCAGCGCCCCTTCCTTTGCCGTGCCTTTCGGGCGCGGCTTTTTATTTTGTCAGAAAGGAGAAACCAAATGGAGACACGGATCGCCGTTGTCGGCATTGTAGTGGAGGAAGAGGAGTCTGCAGAGGCCCTCAATGAGATCCTCCACGAATACCGGGAATACATCATCGGCCGGATGGGCATTCCCTACCGGCAGAAAGGGCTGAACATCATCAGCATTGCCGTGGACGCCCCCCAGGATGTGATCTCCGCCCTCTCCGGCAAGGTGGGCCGTCTGCCGGGGGTCAGCTCGAAAACAGCCTATTCCGGGGTGCGGCCATGAGCCGGGCCCTGGCGCTGGCCCGGCAGCTGGCAGATACCCACAACCTGCCGGACGGGGACCTGCTCTACCTGCTGGAGCACTGGGACCCGGAGGCGGCGGAGCTGCTGCGCAGCCGGGCCCAGGCCCTGTGCCAGGAAGTCTATGGCCGCCGGGTGTTCATCCGGGGGCTCATCGAGTTCACCAACTTCTGCAAAAACGACTGCTACTACTGCGGCATCCGCAAAAGCAACCGGCAGGCCCAGCGCTACCGCCTGAGCCAGGAGGACATCCTCGCCTGCTGCGGGATGGGCTATGGGCTGGGGTTCCGCACCTTTGTGCTCCAGGGCGGGGAGGACCCCTGGTTTACCGACGAGCGCCTGTGCGCCATTGTGCGGGCCATTAAGGCGCGCTGGCCGGACTGCGCCGTCACCCTTTCCGTGGGGGAGCGCAGCCGGGAGAGCTACCGCCTGCTGCGGGAGGCCGGGGCCGACCGGTACCTGCTCCGCCACGAGACCGCCACCCCCAGCCACTACCAGAAGCTCCACCCGCCGGAGCTCTCTCTGGCCCACCGGCTGGCATGCCTGGGGGATTTGAAAGACCTGGGCTACCAGGTGGGGGCGGGCTTTATGGTGGGCTCTCCCTGGCAGACCTGGGAGGACCTGGTGCGGGACCTGCGGTTTTTAAAGGATTTTCAGCCCCACATGGTGGGGATTGGGCCCTTTCTAAGCCAAAAGGACACGCCTTTCCGGGACTTTCCCAACGGCAGCGGGGAGCTGACCTTGTTTTTGCTCTCCGTCATCCGGCTGCTGCTGCCAGAGGTGCTGCTGCCCGCCACCACGGCCCTGGGCACCCTGCTGCCCGGCGGCCGGGAGCAGGGCATCCTCCACGGGGCCAATGTGGTGATGCCCAACCTCTCCCCCCAGGACGCCCGGGAAAAGTACACCCTGTACGACAACAAGCTCCACTCGGGGGCGGAGGCCGCGGAGAGCCTGGGCCTTTTGCGGGAGAGCCTGAGCAAGATCGGATATGAGATCCCCATAGACAAAGGGTCCGGTCCGTGGCCGGACTGGACGAGTCGCGCACGGCGCTTTAAGGCGCCGGAGCTGGCTGAGAGCCGCTAACTGGAAAGCCCGCGCCCAGTGCCTGGGCTCTCAAGTCGCGGTCCGTGGCCGGACTGGACAAGACGCGAACGGCGCTTAAAGGCGCCGGGGTTTGCGGGGAACGGCTGGCAAGCGGCCCGCGCTTGAGTTCGGTGGAGACAAGGAAAAGTTTTTAGTCAAGTTTTTTTCAAAAAACTTGCGAGGTGTGGAGCAGAGCTCCACGGCCCTAAGGGGGTTGCAAGGGTCCTGGTCCCCGGTGGGGACCGTTCAGGACCGACCGAGCCGGCAGGCGAGACCCGTAAGCCCCTGCCTTCCTAAGCGTCAGCAAAAAAAGGGGGGACGAATGTCCCCCTCTTGGGACAGCACAAAAGCCGTTGCCCCCGAGCCGAAGAGATCAAAAGGGTCAAGTATAGAAAAAAGCCAGGTTTTATGCGGCTTTCAGAACTTGACCCAAGGGTCGAGAGTCCCTCTGGTTTCCCTCACTCTTGCCCCTGTTTTCCTGCACTCTTGACCCTGGGGACAAGTTTAAAAACCCAGGTTTTATGCGGGTTTTGGCCGCTCTTGACCCTCTGGAATATTCAAGTGGACCCTGTGCCGGCAAGAGGGGGCTTTCCCCCTCTCTCACTATTACAACTGATGGGAAAGTGTTTCTGACCCAAAAGAAAGGATGATTTTCCATGTACAACCCCAAGTCTTTGAAAGCAGAGGAATTTATCGACCACCAGGAGATCCTGGACACCCTGGAGTATGCCGACGCCAATAAAAACAACGTGGCGCTCATTGACGAGATTTTGAACAAGGCCCGGGAGCGCAAGGGCCTGTCCCACCGGGAGGCCTCTGTGCTGCTGGCCTGCGACATCCCCGAGAAGGTCCAGGAGCTGTACGCCCTGGCCGAGCAGATCAAGAAGGATTTCTACGGCAACCGCATTGTCATCTTCGCGCCGCTGTACCTCTCGAACTACTGCGTCAACGGCTGCCTGTACTGTCCCTATCACCAGAAGAACAAGCACATCCCCCGGAAAAAACTGACCCAGGAAGAGGTGGAGAAAGAGGTCATCGCCCTGCAGGACATGGGCCACAAGCGCCTGGCCATCGAGACCGGCGAGGACCCTGTCAACTGCCCCATTGAGTATGTGCTGGACTGCATCCACACCATCTACTCCATCAAGCACAAAAACGGCGCCATCCGCCGGGTGAACGTGAACATCGCCGCCACCACCGTGGAGAACTACCGCAAGCTGAAGGAGGCGGGCATTGGCACCTACGTCCTGTTCCAGGAGACCTACCACAAGGAGAGCTACGAGCACCTGCATCCCACCGGCCCCAAGAGCAACTACTGCTACCACACCGAGGCTATGGACCGGGCTATGGAGGGCGGCATTGATGACGTGGGCCTGGGGGTGCTCTTCGGCCTGGAGCTGTACCGCTATGAGTTCGCGGGCCTGCTGATGCACGCCGAGCACCTGGAGGCCGTCCACGGGGTGGGGCCCCACACCATCAGCGTGCCCCGTGTAAAGCACGCCGACGACATCGACCCCGACGAGTTCGACAACGGCATTGACGACGACACCTTCCTGAAGATCTGCGCCTGCATCCGGGTGGCGGTGCCCTACACCGGCATGATTATGTCCACCCGGGAGAACCAGTCCGTGCGGGAGCGGGCGCTGCATCTGGGCATCTCCCAGGTATCCGGCGGCAGCCGCACCAGCGTTGGCGGCTACACCGAGGAGGAGCGTCCCCACGACACTGAGCAGTTCGACGTCAGCGACAACCGCACCCTGGATGAGGTGGTGGCCTGGCTGATGGAGCTGGGGTACATCCCCTCTTTCTGCACGGCCTGCTACCGGGAGGGCCGCACCGGCGACCGGTTTATGAGCCTGTGCAAGGCCGGGCAGATCCAGAACTGCTGCCACCCCAACGCCCTGATGACCTTGAAGGAGTACCTGATGGACTACGCCGCCCCGGAGACCAAGGCCATTGGGGAGAAGCTGATCCAGGCGGAGCTGGGCAACATCCCCAAGGAGAAGGTGCGGGAGATCTGCAAGGACCATTTGGAGAAGATCGAGCAGGGCATCCGGGACTTCCGGTTCTAAGCCGGCCCAGTGCCTGGGCACTCAAGTCGCGCACGCCGCTTTAGGGCGGCGGGGCCTGCTGAGGGCGGCGAACAAGCGGCCCGCGCTCAGGCTTGAGAGAGACAAGTAAAAGTTTTGCCAGCTTTTTCAAAAGCTGCGGGTTGTAGGGCAGAGCCCTACGGCCCTAAGGGGGTTGCAAGGACCGTAGGTCCTGCCTCCCTGAGCGTCAGCAAAAAATGGGGACGTACGTCCCCAAAATCTCTTACGCATGGTAAGACAGGCGAGACCAAAGCCCCAAGGTCTTCCTGGCGTTAGCAAGCGCAAAGGCTTGCGCGAAAACTTTTCGTTTCCGGCACAATACATTCGATCCAACCTGTGAAAGGAGGCACTGCCACCATGAGCCTAAACAACACCCCCTCCGCTGAGAGGGTACACATCGGCTTTTTCGGCCGGAGAAACGCGGGCAAGTCCAGCGTAGTCAACGCCTTTACCAACCAGGAGCTCTCCGTGGTCTCCGACGTGAAGGGCACCACCACCGACCCGGTGATGAAATCCATGGAGCTGCTGCCCATGGGGCCGGTGGTCATCATCGACACCCCCGGCTTTGACGACGAGGGCGCCCTGGGAGAGCTGCGGGTGAAAAAGACAAAGCAGGCCCTCAACCGGGCGGATTGCGCCGTGCTGGTGGTGGACGCCACCCAGGGCAAGACCCCTGCCGACCAGGAGCTGATTGCCCTCTTCCAGCAGAAGGACATCCCCTATCTGGTGGCCTACAACAAGAGCGACCTGGCCGCAGCCCCCCCGCTGGGGGAGAACGAGCTGGCCGTCAGCGCCGTGACCCGGGAGGGCATGGAGGAGCTGAAAGAGCGGGTGGCCCGGCTGACCCGGTCTCCCAGTGAGGGCAAGCGCCTGGTGGGGGACCTGCTTTCCCCCGGGGACCTGGTGGTGCTGGTCACCCCCATTGACAGCGCCGCCCCCAAGGGCAGGCTCATCCTGCCCCAGCAGCAGACCCTTCGGGATGTGCTGGACGCCGGATGCATCTCCCTTGTGGTAAAGGAGGACGGCCTGCGGGACGCCCTGCAAAAGCTGGCCGTAAAGCCCCGCATGGTCATCACCGACAGCCAGGCCTTTTCCCAGGTGGACCGGGACACGCCAGGGGACATCCCCCTGACCTCCTTCTCCATCCTGATGGCCCGGTACAAGGGCTTTCTCACGGACGCTGTCAAGGGCGTGGCCGCCATTGACCGGCTTCAGGACGGCGACAAAGTTCTCATTGCCGAGGGCTGCACCCACCATCGCCAGTGCGAGGACATCGGCACGGTGAAGATTCCCCGGTGGCTGAGGGAATACACCGGGAAAGAGCTTCAGCTGGAGCACTCCTCCGGCCGGGATTTCCCCGAGGATCCCTCCCCCTACAAGCTGGTCATCCACTGCGGCGGCTGCATGCTCAATGACAGGGAGGTGGCTTACCGCCGCAAGACCGCGGCCGACGCCGGGGTGCCCTTTACCAACTACGGCATCACCATCGCCCACTTAAAGGGCATCTTAAAGCGCAGCGTGGAGCTGTTCCCAGACCTGCACGCCCTGCTGCCCTGAGAAAAAACCACAAAAAAGCCCTTGACAATCCCCAGAGACAGTGCTATAGTAACACTAATCAATCAACCTGAAACCGGTGACCGGGACGAGTACCCTTTCGGAGCCGTTTCCAAGCGAGCTGTGGGCGGTGGGAGCACAGCGGAACGGAGAAAGGCGAATGGACCCGCGAGGGCAAACCGAGCAGGGCGTTTTCCCTGTTAGGCGAGACGGAGGCTGACCGTTACAGCAGCTAGCGTATCACAGTGTACGCGATGAGCGCGCCCCCCAGGGGCGAAATTAGGTGGCACCGCAGATGCGAAAGTTTACGCACCTGTCCTAAGTATTTAGGACAGGTGCGTTTTTTCGTTTTTCATGTTGGTTGAGCGCATTTCAAAACCACAATTTGAAAGGATGGTTCATCATGGCACAGATCCCCTACAAAATCTATCTGGATGAAAGCGAGCTGCCCCAGGCATGGTACAACCTGCGGGCCGACATGAAAAACAAGCCTGCCCCCCTGCTGAACCCCGCCACCCATCAGCCCATGACCTTCGAGGAGCTGCGGCCCGTGTTCTGCGACGAGCTGGTCAAGCAGGAGCTGGACGACACCACCCCCTATTTCGACATCCCCGGGGAGATTTTGGACTTCTACAAGATGTACCGGCCCTCTCCCCTGGTCCACGCGGAGTTTTTGGAGAAGGCCTTGGGCACCCCCGCCAAGATCTACTACAAGTTTGAGGGGAACAACACCTCCGGCTCTCACAAGCTGAACTCCGCCATCGCCCAGGCCTACTACGCCAAAAAGCAGGGCCTCAAGGGCGTTACCACCGAGACCGGCGCCGGCCAGTGGGGCACCGCCCTCTCTATGGCCTGCTCCTTCTTTGATTTGGACTGCAAGGTCTACATGGTGAAGGTCTCTTACGAGCAGAAGCCCTTCCGCCGGGAAGTGATGCGGGTGTACGGCGCCTCTGTCACCCCCTCCCCCTCAGAGACCACCGCCATCGGCCGGAAGATTTTGGAGGCCCACCCCGGCACCAGCGGCAGCCTGGGCTGCGCCATCAGCGAGGCCGTGGAGGTGGCTACGGGCCTCCCGGGATACCGGTATGTGCTGGGCTCGGTTTTAAACCAGGTGCTGCTGCACCAGTCCGTCATCGGCCTGGAGGCCAAGGCCGCCTGCGACAAGTACGGCATCAAGCCGGACATCATCATCGGCTGCGCCGGCGGCGGCTCCAACCTGGGGGGCCTGATCTCCCCCTTCATGGGCGAGAAGATCCGGGGCGAGGCCGATTACCGCTTCATCGCCGTAGAGCCCGCCTCCTGCCCCTCTTTCACCCGGGGCAAGTTCGCCTACGATTTCTGCGACACCGGCATGGTGTGCCCCCTGCAGAAGATGTACACCTTGGGCTCCAACTTCATCCCCTCGGCCAACCACGCCGGCGGCCTGCGCTATCACGGCATGAGCAGCGTGCTTTCCCAGCTGTACGCCGACGGCCTGATGGAGGCCCGGGCTGTGGAGCAGACCAGCGTGTTTGCCGCGGCGGAGCTGTTCGCCCGGGTAGAGGGCACCCTGCCCGCCCCCGAAAGCAGCCACGCCATCCGGGCCGCCATTGACGAGGCCCTGAAGTGCAAAGAGACCGGCGAGGAAAAGACCATCCTCTTCGGCCTGACCGGCACGGGCTACTTCGACATGACCGCCTACCAGAAGTTCAACGACGGCCTGATGAGCGACTACATCCCCACCGACGCGGAGCTGGAGGAGAGCTTTAAGCAGCTGCCCCAGGTGTGATCCCCGGCCCCATGCCCTGCAACGATCGCAACGGTACGAGTTAAAAAATGAAAAAGGGCGTCCAGGCCAAAACCTTGGGCGCCCTTTTCTCTTGCCCTGCCTCAGTCCAAGACCTCATAGACCAGGTTCTCCCAGCGCAGCCGGGTGCCCACGTCCACGCCCTCCGGCAGCAGGGCCATGGCGATCATCATGGGCTCGCCCCCATCCGGGATGTCCGTGCGCCGCAGATAGGCGTACTCCCCTTCGATGCGCTCCACCACATATTCATAAGGACCCATTGCAAAGCCCCCCTTTCCTCCTCCATCCTACCCCATCTTTTCCAAAAACGCAACCTGTTTTTCCGCCTTGACATCCGGGAAAATCCTGGGATAATAATAGGAAGGACCCTTATTTCCCCAGAAAGGAAGTTTCTCTATGGAGTTTGTCAAATTTCAACCCCTTCCCGGCTCTTCCGCCCAGGTGGAAGGCTACCTGCATCTTCCCTCTGGCGACGCGCAGAACCGCCGGGAGGCCTTCCCCGCTGTGGTGGTATGCCCCGGCGGCGGGTATGAATCCATCTCCGCCCACGAGGCCGACCCGGTGGCCCTGGATTTTCTGGCCCACGGCTGCCAGGCTTTCGTGCTCACCTACTCCATTGGGGAGGAGGCCAAGGACTTCCGCCCCTTGAAGGAGCTCTCTGAGACGGTGCGCCGCATCCGGGAGAACGCCGCCCAATGGCGCGTGGACCCGGAAAAGATCGCCGTGTGCGGCTTCTCCGCAGGCGGGCACCTGGCCGCCTCTCTGGGCACCCTGTGGAACGACCCGGAGTTTTTAAAGCACTATGACAGCCACGGCGGCCAAAACCGCCCCAACGCCATGATTTTGGGGTACCCCGTCATCACCGCGGACGAGTTTGCCCACGAAGGTTCCCTCCGCCACGTCAGCGGCTGCCAGCCCGGCGAACCCGGCTACAGGTATTTCTCCCTGGAGCAGCATGTGACAAAGGACACCTGCCCCGCCTTTTTGTGGCACACCATGGACGACGACTGCGTCCCCGTGGAAAACAGCTTTGCCATGGCCGCCGCCCTGCACCGGGCGGGCATCCCCTGCGAGGCTCACTTCTTCCCCACTGGCATTCACGGGCTCTCCGTCTGCACCCAGGAGATCGGCATGCCCCATCCCCACAACGCCCAGTGGATGGACCTGTGCCTGCGCTGGCTGGAGGCCACCTTCGGCTACACCCTGTAAAGGGGGCTATTCAGATGGAACACAGCCCCCGGGCCCAAGAGCTCCTGACGGCGCTGTGCGCCGCCTTTCCCGGCCTGCGCCCCCTGGAGGAGGGGGACCTGCCCCTGGTCTTTGCCCTGTACCAGCGCAACACGTTTTACAACTCCGTGGCCCTAGAGGCGCCGCCCACCCTGGAAAGCTGCCGGGAGGATCTGGCCGCCCTGCCCCCTGGCCGGGACCGCCGGCACAAGCTGTTTTTGGGGCTGTTCCAGGGGGAGGGCCTGGCCGCCGTGCTGGACCTGGTGGAGGGGTACCCCGGCGAGGGGACCCTCTACATTGGCCTGCTGGAGCTGGAGGTGCAGTTTCACCGCCAGGGGCTGGGGACCCGGCTGCTCCGGGCCCTGAAAACCGCCGCCCAAAAGGCCGGGTTTTCCTCCCTGCGCCTGGGGTGTTATGAGCGCAACGCCCCGGGCCTGGCCTTTTGGAACGCCATGGGGTTTGAGAAGGAGGGGGAGGTCCTGCGGGAAGGGCGCGCCCTGTATAAAATGCGCCTCTCCCTATAGGCCCTCCAGGCTTGCGGGAACCCCAAAAGAGCGGTATAATACAAGAACACGGTCTGCAAGCGGGCAAAATCCCCATAAAGCTGGGAACCGTTACGGATGAGCCGCTGGCAAAGGCTGTCCCGCTGTTTGCGGCAGCAGCGCCCACCCATTGTGAAAAAAGGGCGTAAAAAGGGCGTAGACAAAATTTAGAGAAAGGCAGAAAGCCCCTAAAAGCAAGGCTTTTTGGATAGGTAAAGAGAGAAATGAAATTAGGAATCGTGGGCCTGCCCAACGTGGGCAAAAGCACCCTTTTCAACGCCATTACCAACGCCGGCGCCCAGTCGGCCAACTACCCCTTCTGCACCATCGAGCCCAACGTGGGCGTGGTGGCTGTGCCGGACAAACGCCTGGACAAGCTGGCTGAAATGTACGAGCCGGAAAAATTCACCCCCGCCACCATCGAGTTTGTGGACATTGCCGGCCTGGTAAAGGGCGCCTCTAAAGGCGAGGGCCTGGGCAACAAGTTCCTCTCCAACATCCGGGAGGTGGACGCCATCGTCCACGTGGTGCGCTGCTTTGAAAACGACGACATCATCCACGTGGAGGGCAGCATCGACCCCAAGCGGGACATTGAGACCATCGACCTGGAGCTGATCCTCTCGGACATCGAGGTGCTGGACCGCCGCATTGACAAGACCCGGAAAATGCTGAAGGCCGACAAGAAATACCAGGCCGAGCTGGACTTTTTAGAGCGGGTCCACCAGGCGCTGGAGGAAGGGAAATCCGCCCGCAGCGTGGAGTGCACCGAGGAGGAGGCGGAAATCCTCTCCACCGTGTCCCTGCTGACCAACAAGCCCATCATCTTCGCCGCCAACATGAGCGAGGACGACTTCCGGGGCGGCGTGGAAAACAACAAGTACTTCCAGGTGGTGCAGGAGTTCGCCCAGGCCGAGCACGCCGCGGTGCTGCCCATCTGCGCCGAGATCGAAGCGGAGATCTCCGGCATGGAGCCTGAGGAGAAGAAGCTGTTCCTAGCGGACATGGGCCTGGAGGAATCCGGCCTGGACAGGCTCATCCAAGCCTGCTACTCCCTGCTGGGGCTCATCTCTTACCTGACCGCCGGCAAGCCCGAGGTGCGGGCCTGGACCATCAAAAAGGGGACCAAGGCGCCCCAGGCGGCAGGCAAGATCCACTCCGACTTCGAGCGGGGCTTCATCCGGGCGGAAGTCATCGGCTTTGACGAGCTGATGGAGTGCGGCACCATGGCCGCCGCCAAGGAGAAGGGCCTGGTGCGCAGCGAGGGCAAGGACTACGTCATGCAGGACGGGGACATCGTGCTGTTCCGCTTTAATGTGTAAGTCCGCCGCGGGGGCAGCTTTGCCGCCCCCGAAAAAAAGAGGATGGCCAAACGCCATCCTCTTTTTTCACACCCTTCCACGGCCCCGCGCCCTTGGGAGAGGGAGCCGTCACCGGCCCTCGGCCTGTTTCAAGCGCTGGATCTTGTGCTCGATCTTTTCCAGGTGGCGCTGCAGCTCCTGGATCTCCTCCAGCACCCGCTGGCGGTGGCCGGTAAAGATCTGCAACCGCTCTTCCACGGTGCTTTTTCCCTGGGCCACCAGGTCGAAATAGCGCCTGATCTCTTTCAGGGGCATTCCGGTGCTCTTCAGGCACATGGCCATTTCCAGCTGAGAGATGTTCTCCTCGGTGTACACCCGGACGCCATTTTTGCTTCGCTGGGGGTGGATGATGCCCTCCTTCTCATAAAACCGCAGGGTGTGGGGCTCCACCCCAAAGCGCTGGGCTGTTTGGGAAATGCTGTAACCCTCCATTGCGCCTCTCCTTTCCAACAGGTGATTAAACTATACTTTAAGTTTAACCTTTTGGCGCGGTTTTGTCAACCGGTTTCTCCCCACCGCGGGGCCAGTTGTATTTTTATACAAATATGGATACAAGAAATCCCCGATAATTTCCCTTTTTCCCTCTTGAAAACGGAGAAATAAGTTGTATAATGTGTATATTCCCTACAAAGAAACCCATAAAGGACGAAGGAGAGAATTACCTATGAAAAAAATTGCAACGCTTCTGGCAGCCCTGATGCTGATGACTGCCGCGTTCTCTGGCTGCGGCGATGCTGGGACAAGCTCCTCTTCCGCCGCTGGCAGCGAATCCTCTGCTGTAAGCGAGTCTTCCGTTTCCGAAGCGAGCTCTGCCGCCTCTGAAAGCAGCTCCTCCAGCGAGGCTTCCTCTGAGGAGACCGCCGCTGGCGACTACGGCGAGTTCACCACCATTGAAGAGGGCAAGCTGATTATGTCCACCAATGCCCAGTTCCCTCCCTACGAGATGGTGGCCGACGGCGAAGGCTTTAACGGCACCGGGTTTGAGGGCATCGACGTGGAAATCGCCTCTGCCATTGCTGACAAGCTGGGTCTGGAGCTCCAGATTGATGACATGGAGTTTGACTCCGCCCTGCTGGCCGTGCAGAACAACACCGCCGATGTGATGCTGGCCGGCCTGTCCTACTCGGAAGAGCGGGACGAAGTGGTGGACTTCACCGACAGCTACGCCACCGGCGTACAGGTGGTTATTGTGAAGGACGGCTCTGACGTGACCATGGATAACCTGGGCGAGAAGATGATTGGCACCCAGCGGGGCACCACCGGTTACATCTACGCCTCTGACACCCCTGAGAACGGCGGTTACGGCGAAGACCATGTGCTGGCCTACGACAACGGCGCCACCGCTGTGCAGGCCCTGATGAACGACCAGATCGACGCCGTCATCATCGACGAGGCCCCTGCCAAGGAGTTTGTGGCCGCCAACGAGGGCCTCACCATCCTGCCCGGCAACTGGGTGGAAGAGCAGTACTGCGCCGCCGTGGATGAGGGCAACACCGCGCTGCAAAACGCCATCAACACCGCTCTCAACGAGCTGATTGATGACGGCACCGTGGACGAGATCATCGCCAAGTACATCAGCGCGGAATAAGCGAAATGATACCATTGTCCCAAGGAGCGGCCCTGCGCCGCTCTTTTGGTCTATGGAATCCCTAAGGAGAGAGGAGTGGGCAGATGAATTTTTCCCAGTTGTACGAGCAGTTTGCCGCCCTGGAGAACCCCGGCTTCTGGCAGGAAGCTTACATGAATTTCTATCGGGCCTGGTTTGAGGGCAACCGGTGGATGCAGTACTTCGAGGGCCTGGGCGTTACCATTCTTGTCACAATCATCGCCTTGCTGATTGGCGTGGTGCTGGGCGTGCTGGTGGCCGTTGTCCGCACAGGCCACGACCAACAGCGAAAAGGCCACCACAACCCCATTTTAGCGCTGCTCAACATGGTCTGCAAGGTGTATGTCACCGTCATTCGCGGCACCCCTATGATGGTGCAGCTGCTGATTATGGGCTTTGTCATTTTCAAAAGCAGCCGCAACCATTCCATGGTGGGCGCCCTGGCCCTGGGCATCAACTCGGGGGCCTATGTGGCAGAGATCATCCGCGGCGGCCTGATGAGCCTGGACCCCGGCCAAACAGAAGCCGGGCGCTCTCTGGGGCTGGGCTACCTCACCACCATGCGGTGCATTGTGGTGCCCCAGGCTTTCAAGGCCATTCTGCCCGCCCTGGGCAACGAGTTCATCACCCTGCTGAAGGACACCTCTCTCATCTCGGTGGTGGCCGGCACAGAGATCGTCTACTTTGCCCAGGCGATTGTGGCCCGCACCTATGAACCCATGTGGCCCTACCTCATCACCGCGGTGATGTACCTGATCCTGGTGCTGATCTTCACCTGGCTCCAGGGGATTCTGGAAAGGAGGCTGCGCGCCAGTGATCGACGTTAAAGGCTTGACCAAGACCTATGGGGACCATCAGGTTCTTAAAGGTATCAACGAACACATCTCCAAAGGGGAGAAAGTGGCCATTATCGGGCCTTCCGGTTCGGGCAAGTCCACCTTTCTGCGGTGCCTGAACCTGCTGGAGGAGCCCACTTCCGGCACCATCACCTTTGAGGGCGTGGACATCACCAACCCCAAAAACGACATCAACAAACTGCGGGCCCGCATGGGCATGGTGTTCCAGCAGTTCAACCTGTTCCCCCACATGACCGTAAAGCAGAACATCACCTTGGCCCCCACCAAACTGAAGCTGATGACCAAGGCCCAGGCCGACAAAAAGGCCCTGGAGCTGCTGGAGCGGGTGGGCCTGCCGGACAAGGCCAACGCCTACCCCAAGCAGCTTTCCGGCGGCCAGCAGCAGCGCATCGCCATTGCCCGGGCTTTGGCCATGAACCCGGATGTGATGCTCTTCGACGAGCCTACCTCCGCCCTGGACCCGGAGATGGTGGGCGAGGTGCTGGAGATTATGAAGGAACTGGCAGACGACGGCATGACCATGGTGGTGGTCACCCACGAGATGGGCTTTGCCCGTTCCGTAGCCACCCGGGTGCTCTTTATGGACGAAGGCAATATCGCCGAACAGAACGAGCCCGAGGCCTTCTTCACCCACCCCCAGAACCCCCGGTTGAAGGAGTTTCTCTCCAAAGTTTTATAAGATTCTTCGTTTCATGAAAAAGCAGTCTGGAATTTCCAGGCTGTTTTTTTGCGCAAAAAAGGGGAGGGCGAACGCTCTCCCCTGTTTTTATTCCTGGGGTGGCAAAGTATACAACTCGGCTTTTGCCATCCGGTCAGAATAAACCTCCACATAAACTTCCTGACCAGGAACGTCTTGAGAAACATAATCTTCCAAATCCACTCCCGCGAATTCCCCTACGCTGTTTCCCTGACCGTCCACCAAGCGGCCTCGGATCAAATTCCCGTGAGTCTCCACGTCCTCCACGGTAAACCGGCCCCCGGTGATCGTTTGGAGAAACTCCCCCAACCAGGAACCACCGGTGGCGGCGTTGGCGCCCACGGCCAAGGCCCCCATCAGGGCGGCGGCCAACGCGGCCACAGCCAGCCGCCGGGCGATGAACTTTTTCGGTCTGCGCTTCTGTTCTGTCAATTGCAAAACCTCCGTTTCCAGTTGGGGAGGCGCCTTCAATTTGGCAAAGGTCTGCCGGTACCGTGTGTTCAGAGCCATCTGTCTCTCCCCTTTCTAATCGTCGCTCAGTTCCTTTTTCAGCCGCTCCCGGGCCCGCTGCAGACGGGTCTGGGCTGTGGATTCCTTCAGCCCGCAGAGAGCGGCCACCTCCTTCACCGGGTATCCCTCGTAGTAGTAAAGGTACAAAGGCACCCGGTACTTTTTCGGGAGGCCCATCACCGCCTGGAACAGCCCGGTCTCCTGGGGGGACTCCATCCCCAGGGACTGGGCGTACTCCTCCAGCGGCACACGCCTGTGAAACCACGGCGAGCACACCAGCCGCCTGGACTCGTTCACCGCCACCCGCAGGAGCCACCGCCGGGCGTGCTCTTTGCTTTCAAAGGTGGGGCTGGCCCGGTACAGCCGCAGGAACACGTTCTGCACAATGTCCTGGGAGTCCGCCGGGTTTTTGCAGGCGTGGAAGGCCACCCGGTAGACGGCGTCTGTGTATTCCCGGACGTAGCCGGTGAACTCCTGCTCCTCCATGGCCTCCACCTCCTTTTGAAAAGCTCTTCACACTTTATACCCGGCAGGGGAGCGTTCTATCCCGCCTGCCGCAAATTTTTTTGCCGGAAACCAGGGGGATACAAAAGGGGCTGCCGTTTTCACGGCAGCCCCTTAAAAGCATTATAAGAAGAGGTTGAAATAAAAGGGTGAGAAAAGCAGCTTACTCGGCGCAGTTCTTCTTCAGGGTCTCCAGCTGGTTGCGGAGCTCCTGGGGCAGCTTGTCGCCAAACTGCTTGTAGAACTCCTCAATGCCCTCGGCTTCCTTGGCCCAGGCAGCCTTGTCCACTTCCAGGATGGACTTCAGGGTCTCGATATCAAAGTCCTGAATGCCCTCCAGGTTGATGTCCTCGGCGTAAGGCACATAGCCGATAGCGGTCTCCTTGGCGTCCACCTTGCCCTCGCAGCGCTTGAGGATCCACTCCAGCACGCGGAAGTTGTCGCCGAAACCGGGCCACAGGAAGTGGCCTTCGCTGTCCAGACGGAACCAGTTGACGTTGAAGATCTTGGGAGCGTTCTCGCCCAGCTTCTCGCCCATCTCGAACCAGTGCTGGAAGTAGTCGCCCATGTGGTAGCCGCAGAAGGGCAGCATAGCCATGGGGTCACGGCGGACCACGCCCACAGCGCCGGTGGCGGCGGCGGTGGTCTCAGAGGCCATGATGGAGCCTACGAACACGCCGTTGTTCCAATCGCGGGACTGGTACACCAGGGGAGTGGTCTGAGCGCGGCGGCCGCCGAAGATGATGGCGGAAACCGGCACGCCCTCGCCCTTGTCAAACTCGGGGCTGATGCAGGGGCAGTTCTTGGCGGGAGCGGTGAAGCGGCTGTTGGGATGGGCGCCCTTCTTCTCAGAGGTCTTGCCATTCCAGGGCTCGCCGGTCCAATCCAGAGCGTTCTCGGGCGGATTCTTGTCCAGGCCTTCCCACCACACGGTGTTGTCATCCAGGTTGTGGGCCACGTTGGTGAAGATGGTGCCCTTCTGGGTGGAGATCAGAGCGTTGGGGTTGGACTTCATGTTGGTGCCGGGGGCCACGCCGAAGAAGCCGTTCTCGGGGTTGATGGCATACAGCTTGCCGTCGGCGCCCTGGCGCATCCAGGCGATATCGTCGCCCACGGTCCAAACCTTGTAGCCCTTGTTGCGGTAGCCTTCCGGCGGGATGAGCATGGCCAGGTTGGTCTTGCCGCAGGCGGAGGGGAAGGCGGCGGTGACGTACTTCACCTCGCCCTGGGGATTCTCAATGCCCAGGATGAGCATGTGCTCGGCCATCCAGCCCTCGTTCTTGCCCAGGTAGGAGGCAATGCGCAGGGCGAAGCACTTCTTGCCCAGCAGCACGTTGCCGCCGTAACCGGAGTTGACGCTGATGATATAGTTGTCCTCGGGGAAGTGGCAGATATAGCGGTTCTCTTCCTCGATGTTGCACTTGCAGTGCAGGCCCTTCACCCAGTCCTCGCTGTCGCCCAGCACGTCCAGCACAGCCTGGCCCACGCGGGTCATAATGGCCATGTTCAGCACCACGTAGATGGAGTCGGTGACTTCCAGGCCGATTTTAGCCAGAGGAGAGCCGATGGGGCCCATGGAGTAGGGGATCACATACATGGTGCGGCCCTTGTAGCTGCCACGAGCAATGTTGAACAGCATCTTATAGGCGCCCTGGGGCTCCATCCAGTGGTTGGTGGGGCCGGCATCCTCTTCCTTGCGGGAGCAGATGAAGGTACGGCCTTCCACACGGGCCACGTCGTTGATGGCAGTGCGGTGCAGATAGCAGCCAGGCAGCTTCTCCTGGTTCAGCTTAATCATCTCACCGGTCTCGCAGGCCTGCTTGCGAAGGCTTTCCAGCTGCTCCTCAGAGCCGTCGATCCAGACGACCTCATCGGGAGTGACCAGCTCTTTCATTTCGTCAAGCCAAGCCAGCACGGACTTATTGTTGGTCATTTGTATGATCTCCTTTCGCCCAATGGCAAAATTTGTGCTTGTCTTCCAGTGTTTATTCTAGCACAGCGGGGCCTAAGAATCAATGACTAATTTGTTAAAAAGACAGCAATCTGGCCGGGGGCGTTCAGCCCTCCCCGTTCAAGCTGCTATTCCTCTTCCACCAGCACCACATGCCCCTGCTTACGGGTCTCCTTCATGTTGATGAGCCGCTGGTTCTCGCTGCCCCGGAAGCGCAGCTCCAGGTTGCGCTGTTCCAGCACAAAGGGCCCATCGATGAGCAGGTCCACCTCTGCCAGCAGGGCGTTGACGGCGGGGTCGTTTTTCTCCAGCAGCTGTTCATAGGTCCAACCGGTGTAACAGGCCACGTCCTTCCCCGCGCCGTGGACCAGCTTTGCCAGCTCCGCCAGCGGCTCCGGCTGGCAGAAGGGCTCCCCCCCGCTGAAGGTGACGCCCTTTAAAATGGGGTCCTTTTGAAAGTCCTCGAACAAAGCCTGGGGCGTGGTCCGCTGCCCCCCCTCGAAGGCCCAGGTCTGGGGGTTGTGGCAGCCCGGGCAGTGGTGGGGGCACCCCTGGGTGAACACGGTGTAGCGGATGCCCGGCCCGTCCACAATGGATTCTTTGATAACGCCGGCGATTGTCAGTTCCATACCTCTCTCTCCTTAGCGGCAAACATATTTGGAAAAGAAAGCCGGGTGGGTTTCCCCATCCGGCTTCCCATGTATGACAGCCCTCTCTTACAGGTTGGAAAGGGTGTGCTTCACCCGGTCCTTTTCCTCGGCCCGCTTGGCGTTGTTCCAGCGGTCGATGGTGCCCACCAGGTAACCGGTGATGCGGCGGATGCGCTCGAAGTCCCGGCCCTCGCCCACCAAAACCTGCTCTTTATTTTCCACAACTGTCTTTGCCATGACAAATTCCTCCTTATTCTAAAATCCAAAAGGGTTTCTCTATCAAAAATCAAGAACTATTCTTATTTTAGCAGAATCCTGTGTCCCTGTCAACAGTATCCCACAAGATTTTGAGGGCCGTGCCCGGATGGAGCGATTCGCGGCGGAGTACCTCCGCTGTCTCTTCGCGCCCTGGGCAGCTCGCTGACGCTCGTGCCGATCGAGCCGCCAACGCGCGTCCGCGGCGGAGTGCCTCCGCTGTCTCTTCGCGCCCTGGGCAGCTCGCTGACGCTCGTGCTGATCGAGCCGCCAACGCGCGTCCGCGGCGCTGGCTTCGCTGGGACCTTCCTGGCCTTGCCGCAGGCAAGACAACCGGCTTGTCCCGTCCGGTCACGGACTTATCGGATCAGGCAGGAGTAATCCGGCACGTCATGGTACTTCTTGCGCAGCTCCTGGAGCTTCTCCAGGGGCACGCCCTCCCCGGCGTGGCGGCCGCAGCGGGGGCACACGTCGTCGATAATGCCGTTATAGCCGCAGACAGGGTCCCGGTCCACCGGATGGTTCACAGAGCCGTAACCGATGCCCGCCTCCTTCATGCAGCGGATGACGCTCTCAAAGGCGTCGATGTTCTTGCACACGTCCCCGTCCAGCTCCACATAGCTGATATGGCCCGCGTTGGTCAGGGCGTGGAAAGGCGCTTCCTTCTTAATCTTCTCAAAGGCGCTGATGGGGTAGTACACCGGGATGTGGAAGGAGTTGGTGTAGTACTCCCGGTCGGTGACGCCGGGGATTTTCCCAAACTTCTTCTGGTCGATGCGGACAAAGCGGCCGGACAGGCCTTCGGCGGGAGTGGCCAGCAGGGTGAAGTTCAGGCCCGTCTCCTGGGACTTGTCGTCCATGCGCTTGCGCATGTAGGAGATGATCTCATAGCCCAGCTGATAGCTTTCCTCACTCTCGCCGTGATGCTTGCCGGTCAGGGCCACCAGCGTCTCTGCCAGGCCGATGAAGCCCACGGAGAGGGTGCCGTGCTTCAACACTTCGGCCACAGAGTCGTTGCGGTCCAGCTTTTCAGAATCAATCCAAACCCCCTGCCCCATCAGGAAGGGGTAGTTGTAAGCCTTTTTGCTGCACTGGATCTTGAACCGGTGCAGCAGCTGCTCGATGCACAGGTCAATGCGCTCATCCAGGATCTGGTAGAATCTCTTGATATCTTTTTGGGCCTCAATGCCGATGCGGGGCAGGTTGATGGAGGTAAAACTCAGGTTGCCCCGGCCGCAGGTCACCTCGCGGTTCCTGTCGTGGACGTTGCCCATCACGCGGGTGCGGCAGCCCATGTAGGCCACCTCGGTGTTGTAATCGCCGGGCTTGTAATACTGCAGGTTGAAGGGGGCGTCCAAAAAGCTGAAGTTGGGGAACAGCCGCTTGGCGGAGACCCGCATGGCCAGCTTGAACAAATCGTAGTTGGGGTCGCCCTCGTTGTAGTTGACGCCTTCCTTCACCTTGAAGATCTGCACCGGGAAGATGGGGGTTTCCCCGTCGCCCAGGCCGGCCTCGGTGGCCAACAGCAGGTTGCGGATGACCATGCGGCCCTGCTCGCTGGTGTCGGTGCCGTAATTCAAGGAGCTGAAGGGCACCTGGGCGCCCGCCCGGGAGTTCATGGTGTTCAGGTTGTGCACCAGGGCTTCCATGGCCTGGTAGGTGGCCTTGTCCGTCTCCCGCCAAGCTGTCTCGGCGGCGTAGCCGGCGGCTTTCTGGGCCTCCTCCTGGGTGATCTCCTGGAAGCCGTTTTCCCGCTGATGGCGGGGCAGGTAGTCCACAAACTTCCGGGCAAATTCCTGGGCCTGGTCCATGTTGACCCGCTCCCCCAGGTTCTCCTTCACGTTGTCCACCAGGGCCTTCACCTGGTCGTAAGGCATGCCTTTTTCCAGCTGAATAAACTGAATCAAAGCCTTAAAATACTCTTTGGAGTAGGTCTTATCCACGCCCTGGGCCATGGAGTAATCGAAGTTGGGCACGCTTTGGCCGCCGTGCATCTCGTTCTGGTTGGCCTGAATGGCAATGCAGGCCAGCGCCGCATAGCTGGAGATGGCGTTGGGCTCCCGCAGATAGCCGTGGCCTGTGGAGAAGCCGTTGTGGAACAGCTTGATCAGGTCGATCTGGCAGCAGGTCTCCGTCAGGGTGTAGAAATCCTTGTCATGGATGTGGATTTTCCCCTCGGCGTGGGCCTTGGCGATGTGGGGCGGGATGACGTATTTATCATAAAAGCTCTTGGCGCCCTCAGAGCCGTACTTCAGCATGGTGCCCATGGCGGTGTCCGCGTTGATGTTGGCGTTCTCCCGCTTCAGGTCCACGTCCTCGGCGGCCACAAAGGTGAGGGCAGAGTAGATCTTCACCAGCTCGTCGTCCATCTCGCGGAGCTTCTGGTGCTCGGCCCGGTACAAGATGTAGGCCTTGGCCGTCTTGGCATAGTCGGCGGCAATGAGCTTTTCCTCCACCACGTCCTGGATCTGCTCCACCGTGGGGACCTCTTTCATCTTTTCCAGCTCTGCCACAACAGCCTGGGTCAGCTGGTCCAGCTGCTTGTCGCTCATCTTTTCGGTGGCGTTTCGCACGTTGGCCTTAAAGATGGCGCCGCGTATCTTGGAAGCGTCGAAGGGGACTTGCTCCCCACTGCGCTTGATGATGGTTTTCAGCATGGCGTTTTCCTCTTTCTCAAATTCTCATTGAGCCTCCCAGAGGGGGCGTATCCTCCCCCAGTTCTTCGGGGGAGGACGCTTTTTATTATAGTCCAAAGCAGGGGGGCTGTCAACAGGCAAAACACTATATATTGTGGGTTTTTGAAATTCCCTCTGAGAAATACCCAAAATATACAGCCCCCAAACAGCGTTTCACAACGCCGCCGGGGGCTGATTTCACAAGGTTTTATCCTGCTTTGCTCACTCTTCTTCCGAATGTTCCACGACCTGGATGGAGAGCTCCTCCAGCTGGGCCGGGGTGACGGGGGCGGGGGCGTCCATCATCAAATCCTGGGCGCTCTTGTTCATGGGGAAGGCGATGACCTCCCGGATGGAGCTCTCGCCGCACAGCAGCATGACCATCCGGTCCACCCCGGGGGCAATGCCCGCGTGGGGCGGCGCGCCGTAGCAGAAGGCGTTGTACATGGCGGGGAACTTGGCCTTCACGTCCTCTTCTCCCAGGCCCACCAGCTCAAAGGCCTTCACCATGATCTCCGGGTCGTGGTTCCGCACCGCGCCGGAGGACAGCTCCACACCGTTGCACACCAGGTCGTACTGCTCGGCCAGGATGGTCAAGGGGTCGGTCTCTCCCCGCTCGGCCTTGAGCAGGGCCTCTAAGCCGCCGGAGGGCATGGAGAAGGGGTTGTGGCAGAACTCCAGCTGGCCGCTCTCCTCCCCGATCTCGTACAGGGGGAAGTCCACGATCCAGCAGAACTCGTACCGCTCCTTGTCCAGGTGGCCTTCGCACTGGGCGCCGGCCAGCTTCACCATGACGCCGGAGGTCTTCCACACCTGAGAGCGGGTCCCGGCGCACAGCAGCACCAGGGTGTCGTTTTCCAGGGAGAGGGCCTCCTTCACCTGGGCGGCCAAGGCCGGGCCGGCGTTGAGGAACTTGGCGATGCCGCCCACGATCTCCCCCTTGTCGTCCACCCGGAACCAGTAGGGCTTCTGCCCCGCCTGCACCTCCACGTCGGCGCACAGCTTGTCGATGGCCTTTCTCGTCAGCTTGCAGCCCGACACCGGCACAGCCTTGACCAGGTTCCCCTCAAAGGGGCCAAAGCCGCAGTTTTGCAGCAGGTTTGTCACGTCCTTCACCCGCAGGTCGATTCTAAGGTCCGGCTTGTCCGAGCCGAACTCCTCCATGGCCTGGAAATAGGGAATGCGCTGGAAGGGCGCTTGGGAGGCGATATGATAGGCGCCGTATTTGGCAAAAATGGGGGGCAGCACCTGCTCCAGCACGGCGAACACATCCTCCTGCCCGGCAAAGGCCATCTCCATATCCAGCTGGTAGAATTCGCCGGGGGAACGGTCGCCCCGGGCGTCCTCGTCCCGGAAGCAGGGGGCAATTTGGAAGTACTTGTCAAAGCCGGAGGTCATCAGCAGCTGCTTGAACTGCTGGGGAGCCTGGGGCAGGGCATAGAACTTGCCCGGATGCTTGCGGGAGGGCACCAGGTAGTCCCGGGCGCCCTCGGGGGAGGAGGCGGTGAGGATGGGGGTGGTGATCTCCAGAAAACCCTGGTCCTCCATGGCCCGGCGCAGGGCAGAGACCACTTGGCTGCGCAGCACGATATTCCGCTTCACCTGGGGGTTGCGCAGGTCCAGGTAACGGTACTTCAGCCGGGCGTCCTCGCCGGCGTCCTTGGAATAGTTGATCTCAAAGGGCAGCTCGTTGTACTGGCAGCGGCCCAGCACGGTAATCTGGCTGGGGGCCACTTCAATGTCGCCGGTGGGCAGCTTGGGGTTCTTGCTGGTGCGCTCCCGCACCAGGCCGGTGACGGCGATGGTGGTCTCCTTGTTCAGGGCCTTCACCTGCTCCATCATCTCTTCTGTCTCGATGACCACCTGGGTGGTGCCGTAAAAGTCCCGCAGGACCAGGAAGCCGAAGTTGCTCCCCACCTCCCGCAGGTTCTCCATCCAGCCCGCCAGGGTAACGGTCTGGCCCACATGCTCCATGCGCAGCTGGCCGCAGGTGTGGGTGCGATACTTTGTCTGTGTCATAGTTCCTCTTTCCCTTTCTCACGTTTCTGAAAGCCGCCCCTCGGACAGGGCTTGCCGTTTTGGCCATCCAAATGCCGCCCATCAAATAGGCGGGCGGCATCCCATTAAAAGAAAATCCCGTCCTGCGAGAAGTCCTCCGCCTCGGTGCTCACCGTGACGTAATCATTGATAAAGTCCTGGCCGCTGATGGCAATTTTCCTCTTCTCGCCGGTCTTCATGTTCTTCAGCTCGGCCTTTCCGGCCTCCAGCTCGTTGTCACCCAGCACCATGGTGAACTTGGCGCCGATCTTGTCGGCATACTTCATCTGGGCCTTCAGACCCCGCCCGCACAGGTCGCAGTCGGCGGGAATGCCGCAGCGGTGCAGCTCCTCCATAAGCAGCAGGGCTTTTGTCTGGGCCGCGTCCCCCATAGAGGCAATGTAAGCCTCGCACTTCACCGGCTGGGGGAACTCCACCTGCTGGGCCTCCAGGGCCATCATGATGCGGTCCAGGCCCAGGCCGAACCCCAGGCCGGGGGTGGGCTTGCCGCCGAATTCCTCCACCAGGCCGTCGTACCGGCCGCCGCCGCCCAGGGCAAAGCCCAGGCTCTTGGAGGGGAACTCGAACACGGTGCGGGTGTAGTAATCCAGGCCACGGACCAGGCCGGGGTCTATCTCAAACTCGATGCCCAGGGCGGTCAAAAACTCCTGGACCTTGGCAAAGTGGGCTTTGCAGTCCTCGCACAAGTAATCGGTGATCTTGGGCGCGCCCTGGGCCACCTCCTGACACTCGGGGCTCTTGCAGTCCAAAATGCGCATGGGGTTGCGCTCCAGCCGGGAGAGGCAGGTGTCGCACAGCTGGTCCTTCCGGGCGGTGAAGTACTCCTTCAAGGCCTTGTGGTACTCCTTGCGGCACTCCGGGCAGCCGATGGAGTTCAGCTGCAGGCCCACGTCCTCCAGGCCCAGGCGCTTAAAGGCGGACAGGGCCATGGCGATGATCTGTGCGTCGGCCACGGGCTGGGCGGCGCCGAACATCTCCACGCCGAACTGGTGCAGCTCCCGCAGGCGGCCCGCCTGGGGCTTCTCATACCGGTAGCAGGAGGTCAGGTAGTACAGCTTCACCGGGTAGCCCGCGTTGTACAGGCCGTTCTCCAGCATGGCCCGCACAGCCCCGGCCGTGCCCTCGGGCCGCAGGGTAATGGAGCGCCCGCCCTTGTCCTCAAAGGTGTACATCTGCTTTTCCACCACATCGGTGGTGTCGCCCACGCCCCGGAGGAACAGCTCGGTGTGCTCAAACACCGGGGTGCGCACCTCCCCAAAGCCGTTGAGCTCCGCCTCGCTGCGGAACACGTCCTCCATAACCTGCCATTTTTCCGATTTGCCCGGAACGATGTCCACCGTCCCCTTGGGCGCTTTCGTGATGAGTTCCATTCTGATGTCTCCTTTCTCAGTTTCCCCCCTGGGGAAAACTGCGCCATGTCTCCCCTTTCTCCCGCAGAAAGGGGCCAAAGAACGCCGGGCGGCCCCGGCTGGACCATTCGCGCCTGCCGCCGGAGACAGAAAAAAGACCCTCCCCTGGGGACGCGGCAAACAAAGGCCGTGCCAGGGACGAAGGTCTCTCCGTGGTGCCACCCTGATTCAAAAGCGGGAAACCCCGCTCTCCTTTTTTATACGTTTGCGGCTGGCGGGCGTCTTTCCCTTCCTCATTCCCCAAGGGGGCTCGCAGCGCCCAAAGGGCGCCCCCTCTCTCTGCCGGGCATCCGAAGGTACTCATCCCGCGTCATTGCCGGACGTGTCCTATTATAGCCGCTTTTCCCGTTCTTTGCAACAGGAAAAAGCTCAATCCCGCAGGATATTGCGCCAATCCAGGTCGCCCCGCTCCAAGCCGTGGATGAGCACCTCGGCCGTGGCGATGTTGGTGGCCACCGGGATGTTGTGCATGTCGCACAGGCGAAGCAGGTTCATGTCGTTGGCGGCCTCGTGGGACTTGGGGTTCAGCGGGTCCCGGAAAAACAGCAGCAGGTCGATTTCGTTGCAGGCGATGCGGGCCGCAATCTGCTGGTCGCCGCCCTGAGAGCCGCTTAAAAACCGCTGGATCTCCAGGCCGGTGGCCTCAGAGACCATCTTGCTGGTGGTGCCGGTGCCGCACAGGGTGTAGCGGCTGAGGATGCCGCAGTAGGCAATGCAGAACTGCACCATCAATTCTTTTTTCGCGTCATGTGCCGTAATTGCAATGTTCATCTTGATTCAATTCCTCCTTGCTTTTCCAATACAGCTCGTCTGTACCCCATTTATGTAATTTATGCTGGAATTTTAATTTTTATAAAGAATCCGGAATGGGGATAGCCTCCCCCTCCAGCCGGCCCGCCATGCGGGAAAGCGCCATCATCCCGGGGGAATTCTCCCGGGCGCTTTTCCCCTTTAGAAAGGAGGCCGCTAAAGAAAAATCCTCTGGAACAACGCCAAAAAGGCGGATGCCCGCCTCATCAATGACGCCGTCCAGGTCGCCATAAACGCCGGTCTCCCAAAAAAGCCTGCCGTTAAAGCGGTTCACCGCCAAACGCATATCAGAAATAGAAAGCCTGGAAAGCAGCTGCCGCACGGCGCCGGCGCTTCGCACGCACACCGGGTCCGGGCTGCACACCACAATGGCCCTGTCCGCCCCGCAGGCGGCCGAGCGGAACCCACCGCCCACCCCCGCAGGGGAGTCCAGCAGGACGTGGTCAAAATAGCGGGAAAGCAGGGGCACCAGGCGCTTCATCACCGCCGGACGGATCATATCCTCTCCCAGAGAGGGGGCCGGCAGCAGGAAAAGGCCCTCTGCCTCCCCGCAGGGGTAAATGGCCTCTGCCGGAGCGCACCGGGCAAAGACCACATCGGCCATATCGAACACCAGGTTCTCTTCCGTACCGGTCATGCGGTCCAGGCTTCGCAGGCCCGCGTCGCAATCCACCAGCAAAACACGGCGGCCCCGCTTGGCCAAAGCCCGGCCCAGCCCCACCGCCAAAGTGGATTTGCCCACACCGCCCTTTCCAGACGTGATGACTGTTGCTATACCCATAAATTACTCTACCTCGGCTATCATCTTAGCACACTTCCAGCAAATTGTCAAAAACAAATAGATGCAAATTATACGTTGAAATAAAATATGTGGCGAACATCCAGTTTTTAAGCGATTCTTTTGAACAAGACGCCCCACCTGGGCCCGCCTACTCCCTTCTGTAATAGGGTGCGCCCGAAGGCACCCCGGGCGCGCTCTCTTCCGAAGAGCTGGCGCCGCTCGCCTCCTGGCTGGATTCGCCGCTGCTTTCACCGCTGGCATCCGGCGCGGGAGAGGCGCTCTCCCCTGTAAAGGGTGTGTCTGGGATATCGTTGCCCCGGCCCGGGGTGGGAGAGGCAGAGGGCTCCTGGCTGGCGGCGTCCCCGTCCTCGCTGTCGGAGGAGGCGTCCCCGCTCTGCTGCTCCTGTGCGGCCTGTTCCTCTGCCAGCTCTTCGGCCGTCTTGATGATGACACCGTCATCGTCCACCTGGTTGCCTTCCTGGTCGTACTTGTTGCCGTCCTCGTCCCAGGTGTAGAAGCCGAAGTACTGGTCCAGGATGTCCTTGGCCACATTTTTGGCGTAGTTGCCGGTGTTGCCCTGCTCGATCATCACCGCCACGGCAATCTCCGGGTCGTCCGCGGGGGCGTAGCAGATAAAGCTCAGGTTGGGCTCGGTGCCGTTTTTGCCTGTGGAGGTTTCGGCAGTACCGGTCTTACAGGCGATGGACACCGGGTAGTTGGCAAACACCGTGCCCGCATTACCTTCCGTGGCCACCATCTGCATGCCGGCCTGCACCACGCCCAGCACATTGCCGGAAAGGCCCGCGTCGTACAGCTCCACAGGCTCATACTCCTCCAGCACCGTTTCACCGGTGTAGTCGGTGATCTTGTCCAGAAAGTGGGTTTGCAGACGCACACCGCCGGTGGCGATGGTGGCGCACATGGTGGCCAGCTGGATGGGGGTGAACATGTTGTCCGCCTGGCCGATGGCCGTCTGGGCGGATACGCCGTCGGTCCAGTTCACACCGTGGTTTTCCCGGTACTCCTGGGGGTTGGACATGGTGCCCGTGGATTCGCCAATCTCCACGCCGGTGGTGGTGCCCAGGCCGAAGTACTCGGCATAGGGCGCAAGCCGGGCAATGCCCAGGTTTAAGCCCACGTTGCTGAAGTAGGTGTTGCAGGAGTGGGCCAGGGCCCCGTACAGGTTCCAGGTGCCGCCGCCGCAGAGGCAGCCCTGGCTCAGGTCAAAATAGTTCCACACGCCGCCGCAGGTGTAGGTGGTGCCCGCGCTGATGACCCCTTCCTGCAGGGCCGCCAGGGCCACCACCGGCTTGAACACCGAGCCAGGGATGAACACGCCGTTGAGGGCCAGGTTCACCATGGGCTGGTTCTCGTCGGCCAGCAGGTTGTTGTAGTACTCCCCGTCCCCGGCGATGCTCTCCACCAGCTGGTTCACGTCGTAGGTGGGGTAGGAGGAGCAGGCCAGCACCCCAAAGGTGTCCACATCCAGCACCACCGCCGCGCCAGAGGTACAGTTGCGCGCGTCAATATTGCCCTGGATATTCTTCTCCAAGGAGAGGTTGGCCACCCGCTGCAGGTCAGAGTCCAGGGTGGTCTGCACCGTGTGCCCTTCCTCCGGGGCGGTGGTCACGGCAGTGCTCTCCACTCCGCCGCTGGAATCGGTATAAATGGTCTCCTCTCCCCGCTGGCCGCGGAGCTCCTCCTCAAAGGCGGCCTCAATGCCCGAGCGGCCCATGGTGTCGCTCCACTTGTAGCCAGAGATGTTGTTCTCCGCGTCATAGGTGGTGCCGTCCTCCACGGCCTGCTGGTACTGGGTGTCCGTAATAACGCCGGTGTAGCCCACCACATGGGGGGCCAAGGCGCCGTCCTCCCCGTAATACCGGGTGACCGCCACCCGGGTCTCGATGCCGGGCCACTCCTCCGAACGCTCGCTGATGACGCCCACCGTCTCGGCGGAAACATCCTCGGCAATGACATAGGGGCTGGTGCGGGAAAACCCATCTTGGGTCATGGAATAGCGCACAGAAGCCACGTTGCGCATATCCTCTTTGGAATATCCCTGGCAGTCGTACTGCTGGGCCAGCTCTGCCATGCACTCCTCCGCTGTGGCGTACTCCGCCAGGCTCAAAGCCTCCTGCAAGGTTTGAATGGCGCTTTCGCTGTCCTCTTTATATTGGTAGGTCCCATCCTCCGCCAGGACAATGGGCAGCCGGTCCCGCCAGGTCTCCCCCCGCTCCTCCAGCAGGTCGATGACCTGGATGATGGTGGCGTTGCGCCGGTCATAGTCCATGTCCAGGGCGTCGTAGACGATGTTGTAGCTGGAGCGGTTGCCTGCCAGCACAGTGCCGTCCCGGTCCAGGATCTCCCCCCGGGCGGCCTCGATTTCGATGGTGTCCGTGCGGCTGGAAAGGGAAAGCTGCTCATATTTATCCCCTTCCACAAGCTGCCATTGGACCAGGCGAAGCTCATAGACCACAAACACCGCCAGCACCAACAGGATGCAGGCGGCGGAACGGCCGATCTTTCCCAGCTTGGGCATTTTCAAAGGGAGGGCCTCCTTTCCCGGGCAAATTGCTTCTCACATTACAGGGTCCCCTTCTCCTGCGCGCCCAGCGCCTGCGAAAGGCCCCGGTTGAGCAGATAGAGCAGGGGAAGGAACAACAGGGTGTAAAAATACTTTGGCAGATAGTGGTGGGTAAGGGCATAGGCCGGATAGGAATATTGGAAGAAATACAGAAAGAACCACTGGGCCAGCACCACCAGGCCAATGCTCCACACCCCCGTGAGGATGGCCGTGGCCATATTGTTCTGCAGGTAGGTGCGGATGACCAGGCTGATAAAAAAGCACAGCACCCCCAGCACCAGGGCGTGGAACCCCAGCATGCCAGAGAGGCCAAAATCGCAGAACAGCCCCCCCACAACGCCAAACAGCAGGGCGGGCACTTCGGGCTCCAGCATGGCAATGGCCACCACCGCCGGAAACAGCAGCACCGGCCTTGCTCCAAAGATGGAAGGCAGCAGGCCCGGCGTCTCCTGCAGCATGAACAGCACCAGCAGCTCCAGCACATAGGCCAAATAACGGATCAGCTTATTGAGGTCCCTTATCATTCCGCATCCTCCGTACCCTCGGGGTCGGCCTGGGCAAGGTAGTCCTCCCCCTCCCCAGCTCCGGGGAAATCAATGATGACGAAGACCTCCTGCACGCTGGTCAGGTCCTCATAAGGGCGCACCACCGCGTATTGGGAGATATCGCTTTCCGATTTCTGCACGCTCTCCACCCGGCCGATGATGATGTCCGCCGGATAGGCGCTGCCCGCGCCGGAGGTGGTGATAATGTCCCCCACCTGCGCCTGGGTGTCGCTGGGCAGGTACTCCAGGCGCAGCAGCCCAGAGCTGGCCGAGGCGATGTCGCTGGCGATCACGCCGCTCTCCCCGCAGGCAGAGTCCACCGCCGAAACCTTCACGTCCTCCGACAGCAGGGTGGTCACCTTGCTGGTGGTGGCGTAGGCCTGGCTGACAATGCCCACCAAGCCGTTCTGGGTAATCACCGGGTCGCCTTCCTCCACGCCGTTGAGGGTGCCCTGGTCGATGGAGAAGCCGTAGAACACGTCGTTGGGGTCCCGGCCGATGACCGTGGCGGCCCGCAGGGTGTTCTCCGGTTCCTCCTCCGTGATCTCCAGCTGGACCTTCAGCTGCTCGTTTTCCTGCAGGGTGTTCTCATAGTCCACCAGCTGGTCCCGCAGCTGGGCGTTCTCCTGGGTCAGGCTGTCGATCATGGATTTGAGCTCGTCCCGGGAAAGGGCGTCCAAATCCACAAACTCCGTAACGGCCCCGGTGGCCTGGGTGCTCACACTCTGCATGGGAGAGGTGACAAAGCCCAAAAGGCTTGCCAGCAGAGAGCCCCCCGCCGTAGCCGTATAGATAATCAGCCCCAGCAGCACCACCACCGCGATGGCCAGAACCTTAAATGAGCTGGTTTTGAAAAAGTCCTTCAAGCAAAAGCGCTCCTTCTGGTAAATTCCCGTCAAAGCCAATGCGGACTGCCGGGAGGTCCCAGCAGTCCTCATGCTTCCTCACATCCGCGCCCATCCCCCTTTGGGCGGGCAGCGCGAAAGGCGCCCCCTCTTCCAGGCGCCGGCAGGGCAGGCCCCGCCTTATTTCCTGCGGCCGCGGTAGCGGTTTTTGGGCAGCTCTACCTCCAGGCTTTTGCCGGTGCCCTCCACCACGCAGTCCAAGGGGCGCTCCGCCACATGGACAGGGATGCCCGTCTCCTGGGCCACCAGCTTGTCCAGGCCCCGCAGCAGGGCCCCGCCCCCGGTGAGCATAATGCCCCGGTCGATAATATCCGCCGCCAGCTCCGGCGGGGTCTTCTCCAAGGTGTCCTTGATGGCGTCCACCACAATCATCACGCTGTCCGCCAGGGCCTCCCGCACCTCGTCGGCGTGGATGGTCACATTCTTGGGCAGGCCGTCCACCAGGTTGCGGCCCTTGATCTCCACAAAGGCATTGATGGTCTCCTCGGTGGGGAAGGCGGAGCCGATCTTGATTTTGATTTCCTCCGCGGTGCGTTCACCGATCAGCAGGTTGTACTTTTTCTTTACATAACTGACAATGGCCTCGTCGAACTTGTCCCCGGCCATGCGCACAGAGACAGAGGTGACGATGTCCCCCAGGGAGATGACGGCCACCTCGCTGGTGCCGCCGCCAATGTCCACCACCATGCAGCCAGTGGGCTCGCCCACCGGCAGGCCCGCGCCAATGGCGGCCGCCATTGGCTCTTCTATCAGGTCCACGTTGTTGGAGCCGGCCTGGCGGGCGGCGTCCTCCACAGCCCGGCGCTCCACCTCCGTGACGCCGGAAGGGATGCACACCACAATGCGGGGGCGGTTGAGGGTGCCGGACTTCAGGGCCTTTTTAATAAAATACTTCAGCATGGCCGCGGTCACATCGAAATCGGCGATAACGCCGTCCTTCAGGGGGCGCACCGCCACAATGGAGCCGGGGGTGCGGCCCAGCATCTCTTTGGCCTGCTTGCCCACCGCCAGCACCTCATCGGTGCGCACGTCCACCGCCACCACAGAGGGCTCGCGCATGACAATGCCCTTGCCCCGCATAAACACCAATGTATTGGCAGTTCCCAAGTCGATGCCAATGTCCTTGGAGAACATCGTAAACATAGAAAAGAACCCAGAAAGAAATCCCTTTGCCGCCATACCAAAAACTCTACCTTTCCGGCCCCCCACGGGCCATAGATTTCCACTTCGCAGGGGCGGGCGTACCCGCCTATATCAATTCAGTCCCAAGAAAAAACGGGGCACTTTTTATGGTTTCCCGTTTTCCCGCAAACACACATTGTCAAGAGCCGCCAGCTCTCCTGGAGCGTTCCCCGTGAGAGCGCCCCTGCCCCGAGAGCCGGGAACATGAAATATTATAGCCTATTTTCCAGCATTTCTCAAGACGAAAGTTTACATAAACCTATAAAAACCCATTTTTCCTTATATATGCACCTTTCCAGCGCCCACCCCACAAGATATGCGGGGCCGCGCTTTCCGGGGCGGAAGCTCATTTCCCCGTGCTGCCAAACCCGCCCTCTCCTCGGGCCGTTTGGGTAAGCTCTTCCACTTCCTCCACCACGGGCAGGCACACCGGCGCAACCACCAGCTGGGCAATGCGCTCGCCAGGCGCCACCGTATAGGGCTCCCGGCTCAAGTTCACCAGGGGAACCTGCAGTTCCCCGCGGTAATCGCTGTCGATCACACCCACGCAGTTGGGCAGGGAGACGCCGTGCTTGGCCCCCAGCCCGCTGCGGCAGAACACCAGCCCCACGCAGCCTTCGGGGATCTCCACCGCCCAGCCGGTGCAAAAGGTGGACCGGTCCCCCGGCTTCAGGGTGACAGGCTCTTCCATGCAGGCCTTCAGGTCAAAGCCCGCGCTGCCCGCTGTCTGGCGCTGGGGCGGTTCCGCCCCGGGCCGCAGCCGTTTCATGCGCAAAACCATTGATTCCTCCATACGCTTAAACTCTCCTTTCCCTCCGGCCAAGTTTTCCACATCCAGCTTTTCCACATTTTCAAAATCCAGGGCTTATCGGGCCTTGAACCGGTATTTACATAAAATAATCCACACTTTCCACCAAGTTTTCCACATTCATTCCACGCCCCGGTGAAAAAGCCCGCGGGTGTAGTCAAACCCCGGTGTTTCGCCGCGAAAACAGGCGGTTAGGATCTCCCCACATTCCACAGGGTTTTCCACGGTAAAACGGAGGATGCCAAAATCCACCGGGGAAAGCTCCCGCTTCAAATCGCACAGCCACAGGGGGACAGAGTTCAGCAGCTCAACGCTTCTGCCGCCCCGGCACACCACGGGGAACTTCTTCCTCTTCCGGTCGGTCAAACATCCCGGCTCCTTGCAGTGCAGGCATCCCTTGGGGGAATTGGCCAGCGGGCAGTTGCGGGTGAGCATCAGCGCCTGGCGGCCGTAGACCATCAGGCCCCGGGGAAGCTCCCCGCCCAGCCGGGACACCTCGCCGGCCGTAAGCTCCATGGAGAGCTCCGCCGTGGAAAGGCCCAGCTTCTGAAAGAAATCCAGCGCAGCCGTGTTGAACACATTCAGGGAAAAACTGCCGTGCACCCGGGCGCCCAGGTCCCTTCCCAACGCGACGGCTCCCAAATTCCCCGCCACAAAATCCAGAAAGCCCGCCTGCATCCGCTCCTTCACCTGCTTCACTGTCCTGTTTTCCTCTCCGAACAGCCCGCGCGGGATGTCCAAAAAAATGGACAGGAATCCCTCTTCCCGCAAACGGAGCAGCTCTTCGAGCGGCGTTTCCAGGGGCAGCACAATTTCCCGGCAGTCCCTTGCCTGCGCGCACACTTGAGAGGCCTTTCGGAAATGGGCGCGCAGGGGCAGCTCCCCCGTGCGCTTGGGGCGAGGGGAGAAGAACAGCTCCCCTTTGGAAAACGGAATGGGGCTGCGCCGCTCCCGCAGGCGCAGAAGCTGCTCCAAGGCCTCCCGGCGCAGTGCGTTCAGCACAGAGACTCCGCAGGGAACACCCTCTTCCGGCACGGACACGCCCTCCACCCGGAAAGGCGTGCCCCCCGTCTTTTTCAGCTGCTGCTCGCACCGCTCCCGGGGCAGCAAAGAAAGGCCCTCCCCCAGGGGCGCGGCGGAAACGGCCCGATGGCCTTCCCCATCCCGCGCGGAGAGGCGCAGCTCCGCCCCCTGGATTTCCAAGTCCAAAAAAACGGACACTCGCTGCATCTCTCCCCGGTACAAATTCCGCAGGGAGGAAAACACTTTCTCCGTGGCGCCGGTCACATCCTCTTTGGTGCGGGTGCCGAACATCTCCCGGCCCCTTTGCCCTGTGAGGTATCCCTTTGTAAACCCAGAGCGGGAAAACACCGCCTCCAGGCCGTCCAGCAGCTGCTGGGGCACCTGCTCCCCATCGGCGGCCCGGCGGCAGGCGGAAACAGCGGCAGCCACATATTCCGGCCGCTTCATCCGCCCTTCAATCTTGGCGGAGCACACCCCCGCCCCTTTCAACTGTTCCACTTCCTGGACAAAGGAGAGATCCTTCAAAGAGAGGTCGTGGCCGGTGCCGCCCGGCGCCGCAAAGGGCAGCCGACAAGGCTGGGCACAGGAGCCCCGGTTGCCGCTGCGCCCCCCTAAAAGGGCGCTGAGGTAGCACTGCCCTGAAACGGACATGCACAGGGCCCCGTGGACGAAACTCTCCAGCTCCACAGGGCAGGCCCGGCGGATCTCCCGGATTTCCTCCAGGGAGAGCTCTCGAGAGAGCACCACCCGGGAAGCGCCCAGCTCCCACAGCAGCTTGACTCCGCCAGGCGTGTGCAGGCTCATCTGCGTAGAGGCGTGCACGGGCAGCGCCGGGGCCCATTGCCGCAGCAGGGAGAACAGCCCCATATCCTGGACCAGCACCGCGTCCACCGGCAGGGAGCACAGGTACTCTACAAAGCCCAGGGCGTCCGGCAGCTCGCGGTCCTTGAGCAAGGTATTCACCGTCACATGGACCCGCACGCCCCGGGCATGGCAAAAGCGCGCCGCCTCTGCCAGCTCTTCCCAGGAAAAGTTCTTGGCGCTGGCCCGGGCGCCAAAGGCGGGCCCGCCCAAATACACCGCATCCGCCCCGGCAAACACAGCGGCCTTCAGGGCCTCCGGCCCGCCGGCAGGGGCCAAAATCTCAAAATACTCGTTGCTCATTTCTTTTCAAAAAAGCTGACAAAGCCCTCCTGCTCAAAATCCTCCTCATGGCGCAGCGGGTTTTTCCGCTTGTGGGGCTGCTTCTGCGGCCCTTCCCCGGCCTCTTCCTCCAGGCCTGCCCCCAGCAGGGAGGTCTGCCCCTCTGGGACAGCCCCAGAGCTCTCTCCGGTGCCGGCACGCGCCTCATCCACCAGCCGTTTGGCCTCTTCCACAGCGCGTTTGGCAGCGCTTACGGTGGCCTGGCGCTCCTGCTCCGCTTTCTGCGCCTGAGATTCCTTCTCCTCCACGGCCTGCTTTAAGGCGGCGTTGTCCGCAGCCAGTTTTTCCAGCTCCTCCAAGAGGGCCTCGTTGTCCGGGGCAGCCCCTGCCATCCCCTGGCGCAGCCGCTGGTTTTCCTCCCGCAGCTGCTCCACTTCCCGGTGGAGCGCCTCCAGCTGGGGCCCTCCCGCAGCACGCTCTTCCAGGGCCTTCTTCTCCTTTTCCAGGGCCGCGGCCTTCCGCCGCAGCTCGTCCACCTCGCCCGCAATCTCCTGCAGGGCGTTGTTGCGCCGGATCAGGTTCTCTATGCGGGCCCGGGTCTCTGGGTTGGGGCCGTTTTGAACCATATCGGCCCGCTCCTCATGCCAAACCTCGGCCTCCACTTCCAGCTCGTCCACCCGGTCCTGCAGCTGCTTTCTCTTCTGCCCGTTCTTCCTGGCATCATCGCAGTAGTTCAGCGCCACAGTGAGGGCCGCGGCCTCCCGCGTGATATAGGGGGACGCCAGCTGGACCTCCATCAGCTTTTCCTCCAGCTCGTTGGCCAGAGATCTCATATATTCGTCGCTTTCCTGGGTGATAAGCCCGCAGACCACACCGTTGATCTCAAGCCGCACACGCCTTTTTTCCATACAAATGACCACCCTTTCCCGCGCCCTGCCCTTGGGCCGGCGCTTACGTAGTTTATATTATATTGCAAAACACGGATTTGGAAAAGGCCTTTCCCCACTTTTTCTGCATTTTTCCCAAAGTGGGGCCTCCCCGGCGGAGAAGCCCCTTTTTTCCTGGATTTTTGTTGTATCCCGGCCATTTCTGTGGTATGATAGATACAACATAGGACCGTTTCCCCCTTGCGCAGGCCCCGATTTGTTGAGAATTGCCAAATATGGAGCCGCAGCTTGGGGCTTTATTGCGGTTGTTTTTCCATTTCTTTTAGTGTACAATGCACATGATACTAATTATTCAGCGGATTTCAAGAAATAATTTTATATATTTTAAACACATTTGGAGGAATTTGCATGGATTATAAAATGACAGTTCCGCAGATTAAGGAGGCCATTCGTGACAAGCTGGCCCACACCTTCGGCGTCTCTTTGGAAAACGCCACCGACGAAGAATATTACAAGGCCAGCGTCCTGATTGTGCGGGAACTGCTGACCAAGGGCCGCTCTGAGTTTGTTCAGAACGCAGAGAAAACCGGCACCAAGCAAATCTATTATCTCTGCATGGAGTTCCTCTTGGGGCGCTCTCTGCGCAACAACTTGTACAACCTGGGCCTGGAGGAGCCCTTCCGCAAGGCTCTGGCGGAATACAATATCAAGCTGGACAATCTGTATGAACAGGAGCCCGACGCCGGCCTGGGCAACGGCGGCCTGGGCCGCCTGGCGGCCTGCTTTATGGACGGCCTGGCCACCCAGGGCTATCCCGCCATGGGCTATTCCCTGCGGTATGAATACGGCCTGTTCCGCCAGAAGCTGGTGGACGGCTGGCAGACCGAGCTGCCGGACACCTGGCTGCCCGGCGGCGGCATTTGGCTGCAGCGCGTGCCGGAAAGCTCTGTGGAGGTCCGCTTTGGCGGCCACATCGAGGAGCAGTGGCACGACCAGTACCACTCTGTGCGCCACAAGGACTACACCTCCATCACCGCCATCCCCTATGACATGTGCATTGCCGGCATGGACGGAAAGGGCGTCAGCCTTCTGCGCGTGTGGAAGGCCGAAAACGACAAGTTTGACATGAAGCTCTTCAACGGCGGCAACTATATGCGGGCCATGGAGCAGCAGGCTATGAGCGAGGTCATCACCAAAGTGCTCTACCCCGAGGATAACCACACCGACGGCAAGCTGCTGCGGCTCTCTCAGCAGTACTTCCTGGTCAGCGCCTCCATCCAGGATATCATCCGGCGGCACCTGTACGCCCACGGCAACCTGGACCAGCTGCCCGAGCTGGCGGCCATCCACCTGAACGACACCCACCCCGTGCTGGCCATCCCCGAGATGATGCGGGTGATGCTGGACGAGTGCGGCTATGGCTGGGACGCCGCCTGGGACATCGTCAAGCGGACGGTGGCCTACACCAACCACACCGTGATGAGCGAGGCCCTGGAGACCTGGAACCGGGACCTGTTCAAGATGCGCCTGCCCCGTATCTACCAGATCGTGGAGGAGATCGACCGCCGCTTCTGGAACGAAATGCGCGCCAAGGGCGTGGACGAGGCCAAGATCTACCGCATGGCCCCCCTCAACGACGGCTATGTGAAAATGGCCAACCTGGCGGTCATCGGCTCTCACTGCGTCAACGGCGTCTCCGCCCTGCACAGCGAGATCTTGAAGGACGATGTGTTCCACGACTTCTATGTGGAGGAGCCCTCTAAATTCACCAACGTGACCAACGGCATTGCCCACCGGCGGTGGCTGAACCAGTCCAACCCCAAGCTGGCCGGGCTCATCACCGACCTGATCGGAAAAGACTATATCTACGACGCGGATAAGCTGCAGGGCCTGCGGAAATATACGGAGGACGCCTCTGTGCTGCAGAAGCTGCAGGAGATCAAGCAGGCCAACAAGGAGCGGCTGGCCAAGTACCTGAAGAAGACCCAGGGGGACATTGTGGACCCCTCTACCCTGTTCGATGTGCAGGTCAAGCGCCTGCACGAGTACAAGCGCCAGCACATGAACGCCCTGAACATCCTGGCCACCTACCAATGGCTGCGGGAGAACCCCAACGCGGACTTTGTGCCCCACACCTTCTTCTTTGGGGCTAAGGCCGCCCCGGGCTACTACTTTGCCAAGCAGATCATCCAATTTATCGCTGCCCTGGCCAAGGCCATCAACAGCGATGAACGGGTGAACAAAAAGCTGAAGGTCATCTTTGTGGAGAACTACTGCGTCACCTGGGCCGAGCTGCTGACCCCCGCCGCGGAGATCAGTGAGCAGATCTCCCTGGCCGGCACAGAGGCCTCTGGCACCAGCAACATGAAGTTTATGATCAACGGCGCGGTCACTCTGGGCACCTTGGACGGCGCCAACGTGGAGATCCACCAGACCGTGGGGGACGAGAACATCATTCTCTTCGGCATGACCGCCTCTCAGGTGGAAGAGCTCAAGCGCACGGGCTACCACCCCAACAACCAGTACCAGAACGACGGCCTCATCCACCGGGCCATGGATGAGATGGGCTCTATGAACGGCGGCCAGTTCAAGGATATTTTCAATGCCCTGCTCCGGGAGGACCGCTACATGGCCCTGGCGGACCTGCGCTCCTATCACGAGGCCCAGCAGCGGGCAATGGCGCTGTACCGCGACCAGCAGAACTGGAACCGCATGTCCCTGGTGAACATTGCCGGGGCAGGCCGTTTTGCCGCGGACCGGGCCATTCGGGATTACTGCGGGAATATCTGGCACGCCTCCCCCGTGCCCCCGGTAAAGAACCTGAACGCCAAAAAATTGGAGAAATAACCCTCTCGCAAGTCTACAACAAAAAGCGCAGCGTGAGCCGGAGCCCTTGAGAAGCCAGGCCTTGCGCCGCGCTTTTTCTTGGGGCGCTCTCTGTAAAGCCCCGTTAGAATCTCAGTGAAATTTTGGAAAGAAGGCGCAAAGCAGCATGTTTAATTCCCGCAGCCGGAAATACCGGGACCCCCTTGGGGCCGTGGCGGACGGCACCTCCATCCATTTCCGCATCACACTCCCCCGAGAGCTGAGCTGTTCGGCCGCCCATCTCATCATCCAGCGGGAGGGCGGTCAGATCCAGGTGCTGGATTTGTTCTGGTGCGGCATGAACGGAAATTCCCAGGAGTGGTGGGAATGCCACTTTACCCCGGAAGAGCCCGGCCTCTATTTCTATCACTTTGAGGTGCGCACCCACCGGGGCAGCCAAAGGCTCTCCCGTGGCTTTGCCGGGGACGGCATCTTCGGCGGCAACAACCAGTGGCAGCTGACGGTGTACGACAAAAACTTCAAGACCCCCGACTGGCTGGAAGGCGGCGTGATGTACCAAATCTTCCCGGACCGGTTCTACAAGTCCCAGCAGCCCAAGGGGAACATCCCCTCTGGCCGGACGTTCCACAGCGATTGGTCCCAGCAGCCCGTGTGGGCCCCCAACGAGCAGGGAGTCATCACCAACACGGACTTCTTTGGAGGGGACCTGCGGGGCATTCAGGAGAAACTGCCCTATTTGAAGGAGCTGGGCGTCACCTGCCTGTATTTAAACCCCATTTTCGAATCCCACTCCAACCACCGCTATGACACGGCGGACTACTCGACAATCGACCCCCTGCTGGGGAACGAGGAGGACTTCCGCAGCCTGTGCGCCGAGGCGAAAAAACTGGGCATCCGGGTGCTGGTGGACGGGGTCTTCAGCCACACCGGCAGCGACAGCGTGTATTTCAACCGGGAGGGGCGCTACCCCACCCAGGGGGCGTACAACTCGCAGCAGTCCCCCTATTACCCCTGGTACACCTTCCGCCAGTGGCCCCAAAACTACGAGTGCTGGTGGAATTTTGAGACCCTGCCCAACGTGAAGGAGACCGAGCCCAGCTTTAACGAGTATATCAATGGGGAGAACGGCATCATCCGCAAATGGCTGCGGGCCGGGGCATCTGGCTGGCGGCTGGATGTGGCCGACGAGCTGCCCGACCAATTTCTGGACAACCTTACTGCTGCGGCAAAAGCAGAGAGCCCGGACGCGGTTGTGCTGGGAGAAGTGTGGGAGGACGCCTCCAACAAGACGGCTTACGGTGTGCGGCGGCGCTACCTGCTGGGGGGCCAGCTGGACACGGTGATGAACTACCCCTTCCGGGACGCCATTTTCGCTTTTCTGCTGGGCGGCGACCCCCGGAATTTTGCGGAATCTGTGGAGAGCATTGTGGAGAACTATCCGCCCCAGTGCCTGCGGCTGCTGATGAACCACATTGGCACCCATGACACGGAGCGGGCCCTGACTGTGCTGGGCGGCGAGCCCGCCGGGAACCGGGGCCGGGAGTGGCAGGCGGCCCAGTCCCTCACCCCCGAGCAGCGGGACACCGCTCTCAAGCGGCTGCGTCTGGCTTCCCTCATCCAATACCTGCTGCCCGGTGTGCCCTGCCTGTATTATGGGGACGAGGCTGGCATGGAGGGCTATCGGGACCCCTTCTGCCGGGGAGCCTACCCCTGGGGCCGTGAGGGGAAGAACCTGCTGCAGTGGTACAAAGGGCTGGGAATGCTGCGGGCCCAAGAAAAGGCCATCTTAGGGAAGGGCTCTTACCGCACCCTGTACGCCGACGGCAACTTGCTGGCTTTTGAGAGGTTCGTGTTCACAGAGGATGCCCGCCACAGCCTGACCCTGGTGGTCAACCGCAGCAGCCGTCCCCAGAGCATTTTAAGGGCTGGCTTAGACATGGAGGGAGGAACCCTGCTGCTGGGCGAAACCCTGGAAAGCGTTCACGTCCTTTCCCCCTACGGCTTCTCTTTAACAAAATTTCAAAGACCTGTAAAAAACGCTTGACATTTTTCCGTTTTGCAGATATAATTATAAGGCTGTTAGAGAACAGCCCATGCGCCAGTAGCTCAGCTGGATAGAGTGTTTGGCTACGAACCAAAAGGTCGGGGGTTCGAGTCCCTCCTGGCGCGCCAGCGGCAAGCTGCCGCTCCCACGTCGCGATCATCACTTTTGTGGTGGTCGCGATTTTTCTTGCCCGCGTTTTTCATTGACGTCTATTTTATCACCCTAACCCAGCGGCAAGCTGCCGCTCCCAAGTCGCGATCATCACTTTTGTGGTGGTCGCGATTTTTGTTGCCCGCGTTTTTCATTGACATCTATTTTATCACCCTAACCCACGTCGCGGCGAACCCTTGTGGTTCGCCGCATTTTTCTGCGCAAAATGCGGCTTCACCGTTCGGGTTGGTCTCACCTGCCGGTTCGGTCGGTGCTGGACGCGCCCCACTGGGGCGCAGCACCGCTCCTCTCCGCGAAAAGTCACGCTCGGCTCGGCTGCTCGGTTGCAAGCGCCCTCGCTTACGCCTCGCTGTGGCTACCAATGTAAAGCCTCCTTTCTCCGTCATGGGCGAAAGCGGCTTTAGGCCACGCTGTCCTGATAGTTGACGATGGCCACCTCGGAAACCGCTTTCCGCACCGCTTTCACAATGCGCTCCAGCTTGGCGGCCACCTCGTCGGAGTAGGACACCTCCCCGCACTGGCCGCACACCTGGGAGGGCACGTTCTTCACGATGATAAAGCAGTTGTCCACGTCAATCATAAAATTGGTGAGCTGTTCCTCCAGCTGGCCCTTGCACAAAAAGCACTTCATGGCAAACTCTCCTTTCTGGTAGCAAAGTCTGTTTCCCACTGGCTGGGATCTGGCCTGTACACGGTGATAATCCACAGCTGCCCGTCCCCAGCGCCGCACACAACGTGCAGGGGCTTTTCCAGGACGTGGAGAAGCAAACAACTGGGGTAGGGGTAGTCCTGGGGATATTCCTCAATGATACGGCCCCGCATCACTGCCGCTTTCACTTCCTCCCGGGTGATGTCCCGCTGGAGCATCCGGGTGAGGGCGTGGCGCGTCCAGGTGATTTTCCCCGCCTCGCACAAAGAGCGAAGCTCCTGCAATATTTCTTCCACGGCGTTCGCCTCCTTTTCGCTTTTCCCGAAAGCGGTTTACCTTTCCTCGCTGTTCTGCTTTTGGAACACGTCCCGCTCCAGCTGTGACATAAGGAAATCCAGATATTCCACCACTTTGTCCCGCAAAGCGGCCATTTCCTCCGGCGAAAGCAGGCCGCACTGGCGGTTCCCGGTAAAATAGAAGCCGTCTTCCCGTTCTTCTATACGGTAATACAGGTTGTTCAGCAGTGTGTTGATGGCGGCATAATCATCAGGCAAAGCGCTCTTTTCGGGGGTGTTCCGCATGGCCTGCACCATCTGCCAGCCCAGCAGCTGCTCCGGGGTGGTTTGCAAGGCGGTGGTCAAGGTTTCCAACCGGGCCAGGGGGATGTTTTTGATAGCGCCGCTTTCATAGCGCTGCAAGGTGGATTTGCTCATGCCTGTCAGCTCTGCCAGCTGCTGGAAGCTGTACCCCAAGGCCTCCCGCCGCTCTTTTAAGCGGCGTGCAATTTCCTTGTTTGTCTCGTTCCACACAGCAGCCGCCTCCTTTCTCTCTATCCTTTAGTATAGCCCATCTGTTCCAAATATGCAACTGATTTTTCAAAATCGTTGCACAAATGGGTTGACAAACAGGGAAAAGCGGGCTATACTAAAATTATCCCAAATGCGCAACAGAAGGAGGTGAAGAACATTGCATTCCAATTTGCTGCGGGCGGCTCTTGCACAGCAGGGCATGACCCAGGGAAAATTGGCGGAATTGGTGGGAATTTCCCCCAACTCCCTCAGCAGAAAGCTGAACGGGAAGCGGCAGTTTACCCTGGGAGAAATGGAAGCGATTTCCCGTGTTTTGGAGATGCAAAACCCAGCGGCCTTTTTTTTTGACCGTAAATCCCAAATACGCAACGAGCGGGAGGCCTAACCCATGTCACTTTCCAAACTGGAACGGGAAACCATCATCACTTGCAACGAGAAAGGAGCATGAACAATGACAGAGTTCACCCAAGTGGCCACCATCCCCAAGACGGCCCAGCGGTGCAAGGCGGAGGGCATCGGCCTATCGGAAAACCAGCTGCGCACCCTCTGCGCCCGGGGGGGAGCTGAAACACACCCAGATGGGGAAAAAGTCCCTGATTTACTGGCCCAACCTCTTAGAGCTGCTGGAAAGGGGCACGCCCCAAGAGGAAGCGCCGGTGGTGTACGGGAAGATTCGGAGGATTGCAGAATGAGGGGGCGCAATCAACCAGGAAAGGCGGTCCGTGGCCGGACTGGACAAGCCGCCTTTCTGCCTGCGGCAGAGGCGGGATGGACAAGACAAAACCAGCGGTGCGGGCGTGCGCTGGCGGTTCGATCAAGCGCGGCGAAAGCCGCCGGTCCGTGGCCGGACTGGACAAGCCGCCTTTCTGCCTGCGGCAGAGGCGGGAAGGTCACAGCGAAACCATCGGCGCGGGCGTGCGCTGGCGGCCTGATGAGCACGAGCGAAGCGAGCTGCCCAAGGCGCGAATCGTCCCGCGCGGCCACGCGCCGCGAATTGACAGCCCAGGCACTGGGCGAAAGGCGGTGAGAGCTTGGAGGAATTGGACGTTTTTAGCCTGACCACCCAGGCGGCCTTTCAGGGATATGTGGAGAGCCTGGAAAGCAAAGAGGACGCGCTTTCAGAAACCGCTTTCGCGGCGGTGTATCTGGTGGAGGATGACCCATTCCGGCAGCAGCAGCGCACGGAAGCCCTCAGAGAACACGCAAAAGAGCTGGGCATCCCGGCAAAGACTTTTGAGGAACACCGCAAAGCCTTTCACCGGGGGCTGGAACAGTTCCGGCGCAAGGGCAAGCAGGAGCGGGAGGCCACGGACTCCCCAGCGTGGCTCTTTCAAGGCCGGGTGATTGAGGCGGACTTCTGCGACGCGTTCCGCCAAAAATACGGGGATATGGCCTGCTGGGGCGGCGTGTTCTACGACGAAAACGGCCTGGTGGAGCGGGACAAGCTCTTGCAGCGCATCACCCAGGAGCTTTCCCCCTACGTCACCACCCGGCTGGCGCAAAAGGCCAAAGACCTGCTTGCGGCCCTGCGGAGCTTCTGCTATCAGGAAGCGCCCCAGGCAGACCCAACGAAAATCCATGTACAAGGCGGGTGCGTGACCGCACAGGACAATTCGCGCCAGGGGGTCCTGGTCCCCAGCGGGGACCGCCCAGGCCCGGCCGAGCTGGCAGGCGAGACCGGCAAGCTGCGCCGCGCCTGTGCTGGCCGTGCGAGCGCGTCCGCGCCGAAAGCAACAGCGCCCCAGTGGGTATTCCATGCAGACCGGTCTATCACCCAGAACCGGCTGGACGTGGAGTACGACCCCGCAGCCCAGCCCCCGGCGGTGTTCCTGGACTATGTGAACGCCCTGCTGGAGCCGGAGGACGTGCTGACCCTGCAAGAGTTCCTGGGCTACTGCTGCATCCCCACCACCAAGGCCCAGAAAATGCTCTTTCTCATTGGAAGCGGCGGCGAGGGGAAAAGCGTGCTCACCCAGGTGCTCAAAGGGGTGTTTGGCGCCTCTATGACCTCTGGCAGCCTCCACGACCTGGAGCGCAACCGCTTCACCCTGGCAAACCTGGAGGGAAAGCTGCTGTTTCTGGATGAGGACATGGGCGTGTCCGCCACCAAAGAAAGCCAGGTGCAAAAGCGCCTGGTGACGGCAAACGCCCCCCTCTCCATTGAGCGCAAGGGGAAGCAGGCGGTGCAGGCCATGCTCACCTGCCGCCTGATGGCCTTTGGAAACGTGCCCTTCTCCACCCTGTACGACCACAGCGAGGGGGCTTTCCGGCGGCGGATCATCCTCACCACCAAGCCCAAACAAGAGGGCCGCAGGGACGATAGGGATTTGCCCGACAAGATTTTGCAGGGCAAAAGCGGCGTGTTCAACTGGATGCTGGAGGGGCTTTCCCGCCTGACCTCCAACGGCTGGGAGTTCACCATCAGCCAGCGGGCAAGAGAAAACCTGGAGGAAACCAAACAGGAGAGCTTCAACCTGCTGGGGTTTCTGGCGGATGAAAACGCCGTGCGGCTGGGGGATTTGTCTCGCAAAATCACCGGCGTGGACTTGTACGACGCTTACACAGCCTGGTGCTATGCCAACGGGGAAAAGCCCGTGAGCCGGAAAAGCGTGACCTCCTACTTAAAGCAGGAACAGCAGCGGCTGGGCATCCAGGCCAGCAACCATGTGCCGGACAGCCAGGGCGGGAAAGTCCGGGGATTCGCGGGAATTGAAATCCTAGACCGGCGGTTTCTCGTGCGCGGTTCTATTCGCTATGACCGCCCATTTTCCCCCGTGGAAGTGTCCCAAAATGCCCCCTAACTGTCCCAAGTGTCCCAAGGCGCCCCCAAAAAATGGCTCTAGAATGGGGGTTGGGACACATGGACACATGGGACACCTAAACATTCTTTTTGATACACAACGTGTATCTATACACAGTGTGTTCCTCACTTCCCTAACTTCCTGTGTATTCCCTATTTCTTTTCACTCTCTTATATATAAGAAATAAAAAAGAAGTGTCCCAAGTGTCCCAAGCCAGGAACCATGCGGGGTTGAGCCGGTTTTTATGTGTCCCGCAAGTGTCCCACCAAGTGTCCCAAGTGTCCCACCACACCACGAAAGAGAGGAAACACCATGCAAAACTGGATACTCATGGCCCAAAACAGCAAGGGCCAAAACCTGCGGGCCTGTTCGCAGATTGCGGAGGATGAAATCCCGTCCCTGGAAGCGGCGAACCGGCTGGCGGACAAGCTGGAACGGGAAGAACCCGGCTTTATCGTGAAGGAAGCCTACCGCATCCACAAGGACATGAGCCGGGAAGAATTGGAAGCCCTGGATTTCTTCCCCCACGGCTGCCTGGCGGAAGTGTTCGTATTTGACCAGTGAAGGGAGGGAACAACATGGAAGAAAAGAAAGCCTTTTGCCCCATTCTGAGCAGGCGCGAAGCCGCTGGGTTTTGCCCTTGCCTGCAAAAAGACTGCGCCTGGTACGAGCCGGAGCTGAAAAAGTGTTCTGTCCTGGTGATTGCCAAGGAGCTGGAGGAGCACGCCGTGGAGGTGTTGAGAGATTTATAAAGCTGGCAATGAAAGGAGAGGCTAAACCATGCAAGAGAAAAAGAAAGCGCCCCTGGAAGCTGCAACTTCCAAGAGCGCAAATGTAGAACATATCCAAGGACAGGATACCACAAAATCCCCGGCGGGGCAAGGGCTTTTTCAAGCGGCAACCGCCTTGGAGTGCCTGGGCATCGAGCTGGGGCAAACCAGGCAGCTGGTGGGCCTGCTGGTGGAGAACCTGGAGCAAGAGGGCACAGACACCATGCAGCCGGAGCGGGTGAAGGTCTATTCCGACTGCCTGTGGGTGCTGTTCGACCGGCTGCGCACCCTGGAGGACGTGGCGCAAAGCGAGGCGGCCCACACCTACGGCTCATAAAAAAAGAGCCGCGCCCGTGGCCGGGCAGGACAAGACGCGGGGTCTCACCTACCGGTTCGGTCGGTGCTGGACGGTGTCCACTGGACACCAGCACCGGGCCGTAAAGCGGCCCGGGCATAGTGCAAACCGTCCCGTTTATGTCGCGGAATCCACCATGCAAGGAGACAAAACAGCATAAAAAAGAGCCGCCCCACAACTGGGACAGCCCACCTCTTAGGACTATTTTACCAGAGACGGGGGCGGGTGCGTGACCGCACAGGACAAGCCGCGCCGCCGCTCGTTCCACTCGCTCGCCCCTGCGCACCGAAAGATTTCTTGTCGCGGAAATCACCGGAGTGAAAGCTGTTCCCCGGCCCTGGATTCTATCACCATTTTACCAGGATTCGGGGGTTGCGTCAATGACAAACGAACAGCTTACCTTGGACATACAGAACGGGAACCGGGCGGCGCTCACGGAATTGTGGGGCGCTGTCCGGCCCTTGCTGTTTTCTCTCGCGTGGAGGTTCTACACCCGCCAGGGGAAAGACCGCTGCGCCCAGCGTGGGGTGGCGTTGGAGGACTTGCAGCAGGAAGCTTTCTTTGCCCTCTGGGACGCAGTGCAGGCTTACAAACCAGAGAAGGGGTATCAGTTCACCACCTATCTTTCCAGGGCCACAGAGAACCGTTTCCGGGCCTGTATGGGGATGCTCCACAAGGCGGACGCGCTCAACCACGCTGACCGCCTAGAGCGGCCCATCCCCGGGGATGAGGAAGGGCGGGAGCAGGGGGACACCATCCCGGATGAAAAAGCGGAAGCGGCGCTCCTGGCGGTGGACGATACCGCCCAGCGGGAGCACTTCCACAACGTGCTGGAGCAAGCCCTGGGGGATCTGTCTGTGGTGCAGAGTGCTGTGCTGCGGCACCGCTTCACCCAACGGCACACACGAATGGAAACGGCCCTGGCACTGCATATCACGCCCCAGGAGGTGCGCCGGGAAGAATCAAAAGCCTTGCAGCTTCTCCGGGGAAAGCCCACGGTGCTGCATCTGCGGGAGGAAGTGCTGGAGACGGCGGCCTATCACGGCACCGGGTGGTTTTCCTGGTATTTTGATCGAGGAAGCGTGGAAGAGCGAATTATAGAACAAGCAAGTAAAAACAAGGAGGAATGACACAATATGCCAGCATACGATATCGGCCCGCGGATTGGCATTGAAGGGGAAAAGGAGTTTAAAAACTCTATCAAGGCCATTGACAGCGAAATCCGGGCCCTGCAAAACCAGCTTAGGACCCTCTCCAAAGAGTACGACGAGAACGACCGCTCGGTGGAGGGCGTGACCAAGAAGCAGCAGGCTTTGACCAAGGCAATCGGCGCAACCCAGGACAAGATCAAGCTGCTCACCAGCCAGTATGACAAGCAGTACCAGGAGTTAAAGCGCCTGGAAACCGCCTTGGACTCCGCCCGGCAGCTCCACGGGGAGAACTCCGAGGAAGCACTTAAGGCGGAATCGGCCCTGGCGAAGCAGGCCACCGCAGTGAACAACCTGGAATCGAGGCTGCAAACCGCCAAGGGCCAGCTTGCCACGTTTTCCCAGGAGTTGGAAAACACGGGCAACCGGGCCACCCTTGCGGGGGACAAAATTCAAAGTGTCGGGGACAAGCTGGAAGCCGTAGGCGGGAAGCTCTCCTCCGCAGGGAACACCCTGAGCACCGCTGTGACAGCCCCCCTGCTGGCGGCGGGCGGGGCAGCGATTGTCATGGCATCCGACTATTCCGGCCTGGTGTGGGACGCTTCCACGGGGATGTGGACACAGCTCTCCGACGATACAGCCCAAGCCGCTCAGGAGATGGCGGACCTAATGAACCAATACGGCATTTCATACAGCTCAGAATACGCCGAGGGAATCGCTTCCCAATACGGCCTGGTGTATGAAAATGGACGCTGGCTGGTGCAAAAGACCGCTGACGGCGTGCGGGACAACACGCCCACACTGCTGATGGAGGCGGAGAAGTCGGCTTCCGATACGGTGAACCAATTTGACACCACCATCTCCGGCGCCACAGTGGGCCCGGTGAAGGTGGCAACACCCGATATCGCCAGCTCTGTCGGCGTGGCACTGGATATTGCCCAGTCGGTGGCAAACAGCCGCACTATTTACTATACAGTCGCAGCGCGGGGGGCAGTTGGATTAACGGCAAACAGCGTCTCTGCCTACGCAGACGGCGGCCTGGTTGATGAACCCCAGCTTGCGTTAATCGGCGAGGCGGGGGATGAAATGGTCATCCCCCTGGAAAGAAACCGCTCCCGGGCCCTGGACTTGTGGTATCAGGCGGGGCAGGAGCTCAACGCCTTTGCCGCGGACTCCGCCAGGGCGGTGGGGGCCATAAGGCGGGAGCAGATCATCCAACAGAGCACGGACAACCGCCGCCAGTACACCATCGAGGAGGGGGCCATCACCATCCACACCCAGGCCACCGACGGCAAGCAGCTGTACAAGGAGCTGGTGCGGGAGATGCAGAAGGACGTGAAGCGGAAGGAGGCTGCCTATGGAAAAAATTGACTGCCGCCCCGGTTGCAAATTCGAGCGGACGCGCTCTTACCATACAAAAATTTTTCTAGAAAGGTTGATGAATGATGAACTATCCTTGGAAAAAGCCGAAGGAAACACCCATTGAATCCCCTGTTGCCCAGGAAGAAGCCGCGCCGGTGAAAACTTCTGAATCAGCCACACCTGTTTCCGACCGGGAAAGTTTTGAGCAAGCCCTGCAAGAATACGCGAAAGCCTGTGAAGCTGTGAAGGCCAAAAAAGCGGCCATGTACCGGCGCTTTCTGGAATTGAACGAAAGCCGGAACAACGGCACCAAAGACCAGATGGAGCTACCCCGAAACAACCCCTTTGATTTGGAACAGGCATGGACAGCCGCCCAGGAGACAGGCTCGCCGGAAAAAATGAAGGAATGGGTTGCCGTGGTGAACGGGCTTTCCTCCTCTGTGCTGCGGGACGATGCTTTCCGCGAGGCGGTGGAAACTACAGCGGCAGCCGTCAAGCCTTACGCGATTCAGCGGGAGAAACAGCTGGAAGCGGAGCTGAAGAAGGCCATTGCCGAAAAAGAACAGGCGGTGAAGGAGCTTTCCGCCAAGGTAAGCAAGGCCCTAAAGGCTTTTGAGGATTTCCGGCGCGAGATCACGGAAAAGCTCGTAAAGCCTTACATAGAAGCGGACAACTTCTTAAAAAACGACATTCCTTCCCTCTTTACCGGGTCTTGTGACGGCGACCACATAGGGATTCACACAGGGCCTCAGTTTTCCGTGGAGACACAGCTAGGCGGGATGCTGCGCGAGGCGGAGAACGCAAACCGGCCTCTGCCCAAGGGTGATCCCTACAAACACCTGACTGAACACAGAGGAACCTATGACATCCCCGACGGCTGGGTGGGCATGACCCCACACGGCACAGTGGGCGGCAAGCGTCCCAGTGTAGCAGGTGCAGGCGGAACTGTGGAAAGGATTTTCCCGAAGAATATCACGAAATGATGAATTTCTAAACTGAAATTTTCATTTGTGATTTGCGAGTTGAGCATCCAAGCAAAGGTGTCGGACTCCCCCCCTCGAAAAAAACGGGGAATTTCCTTGGGGGCTTTACTCGGGGGCGCTGGTGTCCAGTGGACACCGTTCAGCGCCGACCGAACCGGCAGGTGAGACTTCCACGACATTCCATAGAATTTGGGTCTCGCGTGCGCGCGCGTGGCGATTAGGGAAAACGTAGGAAGCGCCGCTGCCTGTGGGACAGAAGTGCGGGTTTAAAATGTGCGCCTTTCCAGAAAATGGGGAGGCGCTTTTCCCGTACCCGCAAGCATCGCCGGTGGACACCCGGCGGGGATCACGTTGTCATGGTACGCGGGGAAAGTGTGCAAAAGTGGACACATAAAAAAAGCCCCCTCCCCTCTAGCCCCCTGGATCTCCACCCCGCTGGCTTTTGGAGCTGATGGAGAGAGTGTGAAAAGCCGCCGGTTTCTGTTCAAGGATTTGTTCAAGTTTTGTTCAAGAAAGTTACCAAAAAGCGGCGAATATCAGCGCACGCCAGAAAAAGAGAAATCGTTGAAAGCCGCATAAAACCTGGATTTCCCGAAGGGGCCTGCGGCCCGGTGGGCCGCGTCCAGGCCCGACCGAGGCGGCAGCCGAGACCGTAGGTTCAAATCCTGCCCCCGCAACCACGTCGCGGCGAACCCTTGTGGTTCGCCGCATTTTTCTGCGCAAAATGCGGCTTCACCGTTCGGGTTGGTCTCACCTGCCGGTTCGGTCGGTGCTGGACGCGCCCCACTGGGGCGCAGCACCGCTCCTCTCCGCGAAAAGTCACGCTCGGCTCGGCTGCTCGGTTGCAAGCGCCCTCGCTTATGGTATGAGGCTGCCCGGATTGACGGTGCGGGAGAGCTGCGCATCCTGATCCGGGTGGTCCTTCCCATGTCCATCCCCATCATTGCCACACTGGCCCTTTTGGTGGGCCTGGCCTATTGGAATGACTGGCTCAATGGTCTATACTATATTAGTGACGACCGGCTGTTCAGCATTCAGGTGCTATTGAATCGGATGCTTTTGGATGTACAGTTCCTGATGAGTAACAGCGACGCGGCCAAATCCCTCCAGCAAAACGAGGAATTTGTGCTGCCCTCCACAGGCATCCGTATGGCGGTGGCCGTGATGGGCGCGCTGCCCATTCTGGTGGTGTACCCCTTCTTCCAGAAATACTTTGTAAAGGGCATCGTCATTGGAGCAGTAAAGGGTTAAATTACAATTCCGGCCGGGCCGGAATTTGGAGAGGAGTTTACCTATATGATGAAGCAGTATCGTTTTGCCCACACCCGTTCTGTCTATCCCCTGCAGCTGGACGATCCAAAAGCTGTGGTACTTCACGTAGACGGCTTGACACCGGATGCGGAAGGCGTGTATGATGTGACTGAGCGGCTGCAGACTCTGCTGGACAGCGTAAAACAGCAGGACAAGCGGGGAATCGTGCTGATCCCCGAAGGGACTTACAGCGTCAGCCGGACCATTTACCTGCCCCGGGCTGTGCGCATGATCGGCTTTGGGAAAAACCGGCCGAAGTTCGTCCTGAAAAAGAACACCCCCGGCTTTCAGAAAGCCCCCCAGGATGACAAGGGGGAGGCCGTGTACATGTTCTGGTTCACGGGCAACATGCCCCGGGTGGAAGGGCGTATTCAAGACGCCAACGCCGGCACTTTTTACAGCGCCGTCTCCAACATTGACTTTCAAATTGAAGAGGGGAACCCCGCCGCCGTGGTGATGCGGGCCCACTTTGCCCAGCATGGCTTTGTCTCCCACTGTGTGTTCGACATTGGCCAGGGCAAGGCAGGCATCTTTGATGTGGGGAACGAAATGGAGAACCTGGTCTTTCTGGGGGGAGAGTACGGCATCTACACCACCAAATGCTCTCCCGGCTGGCCCTTTGTCCTGGTGGAAAGCGCCTTTTCCGGCCAGCGGAAATCCGCCATCCTGTCCCGGGAGTGCGGCCTGACGTTCAGCCATGTGGAGTTCCAGGACGTTCCCGCCGCCGATATCGTGATGGACGGCTACTGGGAAAAGCTGTTCTGGAAGGACTGTGTGCTGGAGAACATCTCCGGCCCGGCCATCCAAATTTCCCGCGAGGACAACAGCTGCACCCAGATCAACCTGCGGAACCTCTGGTGCAGCAATGTCCCCCAGCTCCTGCTGGGCAGGGAGAGCGGCCAAGTGACCCAGGGCAGCTCTGGCGCCTACCTGCTCCACAGCCTGTTCCACGGAGATGACCTGACCCTGGGCCAGCAGGAGCCGGAACGGAAAACCCTGGTGGAGCTGGAGCCTCTTCCTGAGGCGCCCCATTTCCCCCGGGAGATCCAGGACCTGCCGCCCCAGGAGACCTGGCGCAATGTGCGGGACTTCGGCGCGTTGGGAAATGGTGTGGCAGATGACACAGCCGCTCTGCAACAAGCACTGGACCAGTGCGATACCGTTTACCTTCCCCAGGGGATCTACCTTGTCCGTGACACCCTGCGGATGCGGGAGGGGAACGCCCTCATCGGCCTGAATCCCATTTCCACCCAGCTGGTCCTCGAGGAGAACAGCCCCGCTTGGGCCGGGATGGGCGCCCCCAAGGCGGTTCTGGAGACCAGCCGGGGCGGCTGGAACCTGGTCAATGGCCTTGGCATCGACACCGCGTCCCGCAATCCCCGGGCCGTGGGCTGCAAGTGGATGGCCTCTGCCGATTCCTACATGAACGATGTGAAGTTTGTGGGCGGCCATGGCCAAATCACCCAGCAGCAGGAAAACGTGCCCGTTTACAACCCCTCCCGCACAGCGGATGTGGACCCGGACCGCCCCTGGGACTCGCAGTACTGGAGTTTGTGGATCACCGAAAATGGCGGAGGCGCCTTTAAGGATGTGTGGACCGCCAACACCTATGCGGAAGCTGGGTTTTTCGTCTCGGAAACCGAAACCCCCGGCGTGATGTACCAGGTGTCCATCGAGCACCATGTGCGCCATGAGGTGCTCATGCGCAACGTGGCCAACTGGCAGTTCCTGTGCATGCAGACAGAGGAAGAAGTGGCCGAGGGGCCCTATTGCCAGCCCTATGAGCTGACCAACTGCCGGAATCTGCTGTTCGCCAATTTCTACTCCTTCCGGGTCATCTGGGTGGACAACCCCTATCCCAGTGTGGTGCGGGCCTGGAATTGCCAGAACTTGGAGTTTCTCAACTGCCACAACTTCACCCAGATGAAGTACACCATTGAGAACCTGTATGTGGACGGCAACACCGGGGAACGCGCAGGCTTTTGGCAGCTGGGGCGGCTTTCCATCCCCCAGGCGGCAGCGCAGAAAAAGCTGCCCGGGGCCAAGGGCGAAATTGCCAAGCTGGCCTCTGGCCTGGATTGCGTGGACGCCCTGTGCCAGGCGCCGGACGGCAGCATCTATCTCTGTGATTCCCGGCTGTACCGCATCTACCGCTGGGACCCCGTATCCCAAACCCTGGCCCTGCTGACCAGCCAGCACTTCCAGCCCCTGTCTCTTGCCTGCGACACCCAGGGCCGGCTGCTGGTGGTCACCGAATACCAGCCTGTGAAGGGGTCCACTGTGGACGGCGTGGAAGAGCTTTCCACCGATGAGTTCGGCGCGGACACGGGCGGCGGGTGCTATTACCCCTTCTTCTCCCATGACAGGCGCATTCGGGTTTGCGCGTTAGACCCCCGGGCGCCAGAAGCCTCTATGGAGCTGCTCCCCATTGTCCCCTTGGAAGAGGCAAAGCCAGAGGTGCTCTACTACCCTGCCAATCAATGGAGGGACAGCGGGGACATGATGCGCTCTTTTGAGAAGAGGGACACCCACTGCTATCTGGCTCCCGATGGGAAAACCGCCATTGTTCACAAGCCCGCTCTGGCCCGGGCCACGGGGCTGACGCCCCTCCGCCCCGGGAAGGCTGCTTACCTGGTGGACGAGTACAACAAGTGCATTGTGCAGGTGCAGGTGGAAGAGGGGTTTGTCCTTTCCAGCCCGAGGGTGTGGGCCGAACGGGGAGAGTATGGCTTTGCCATGACAGAATCCGGCGAGGCCTATGTCCCGGACTGCTTGCTCTATGTGTTCCGCAACGGGGAAAAGGTAGACGCCATAGGACTGGGAGACCGTCCTGCCTGTGTGCTGGAGGCTGGTCCAGACAAGGAGTATTTGTACATCACCGCCAGACGGGAGCTGTATGCCCTCCGGCTGAAATAAGCGCGCAGAGGGCCGCTGCCCCATGGCGGCAACCACCGGAGTTTTGCAAAATTTGGGAGGCGGAGCTGGGCCATGTGGGGTCCGGGGCAAATGTGGATGACATTGTCAACGCGGACCACTACACCAACGTGGAGCAGGCGGTGGAGTTCGTGGAGCGGACCGGGTGCGGGTCCCTGGCGGTGGCGGTGGGCAACGCCCACGGGGCCTACGTCCAGACGCCCAACCTGGACTTTGAGCGGATCGCCGAGCTGCTGTGGCACTGCGGGCCCTTCCCCTACTCTCTGAAGGACTCTGGCTGCCAGGCCCGGCTGGTGGGCGGCCAGGAGCGCTTTGAGCTGAAGAAGGGGGACATCACCGTGTGCCGGTTCGATGACTGTGATGGGAAGTACTACCTGTTCGGCGGCGAGGGCCGGGCGGTGGACGGACCCCAGACCAACGGCACTTATGTCTGGTTTGAGACGGACAACTGGAAGCGCTGGGAAGAGAAGCTGATGTTCGGCCCCTACATCCACCATGTGGGCGGCATTTACGGCAACTACAAGCCCGTCCTGCGGGAGGCCGCGCGCTATCTCGGCCTCATCTTCGATGACGCCGACGAGCAGGGCGTTTACAGTTTGTGAGGGAGGGATGTGTTATGAGAGAGATACATCCCCAGGCCCTGGACCGGGAGGCGTTCCGGCCCTACGGCGACTTTATGGACCTGCTGCGTGTGCCCCAGATCGAGAGGCGGGAGGGGGACAACATCTTTGCCCCGGACCTTTTGAAGCTCCATTTGGACGGGCGGATGCCCGCCTCCGTGTGCGTGGCGCGGGTCTCGGAATGTGAGAGGGTCATCTCCGCCCTGGAGTACCACCAGTTCACCTGCGAGGGCATCCTGCCCCTGGATGGGGACATTGACATCTTTGTGGGGCCCTCCAGCTTCCGGGTGGACCCGGAGACGGTGGTGGCCTTCCGGGTGCCCAAGGGCACTTTTGTCCGCCTCAACCCTGGCGTGCTCCACGGCCGCCAGTTCGTGGTGGACTCCCCAGAGGTCAACGTCCTCATCCTCCTCCCCGAGCGCACCTTCGGCAACGACTGCACCTTCTTCCCCTTGAAGGGCGAGGAGCAGATCCGCATTACACTGTGAGGAGGGCTTTCCGGCTGGCGGGCTGACCGGCCTCTTTGGCCCTTTTACAACGAGGGTTGGTTTTCAACCCCTTACAAGCAGCAAAAAGCATCGGACATTCCGCCCGATGCTTTTTGTTTTGAGATTTTTCAAATAAAACCCCGTCCCCTTACGCCCGTGCCTGCTTAGGGGAAACGTGAAAATACTGTTTAAACGCGCGGGAAAAGGCGTACACGCTTTCATAGCCCACCAGGGCCGCCACATCCTTCATCTTGATAGAAGGGTCCTCCTGAATCAAACGCTTGGCCTCCCGCATCCGCACCGACACAACGTACTCGGAAAAGCTTTGATGCATCTGTTCCTTAAACAGGCGGCTAAAATAGGTATAGCTGACCGAGACCTTTTCCGCCACCTCATTCATGCTGATTTCCCGATTAAAGTTTTTCTCCACATATTCCGTGGCCGTGGACAGAATATAGGCGTACTTATCCGTGGAGACGCGGCTTGCGGCCTCCACCTGCTTCAGAACGCCGTCCAAATATTCCCGCATGGCCTCTAAACTGCCAAACCGGCTGAAGTGCGGGAAGGGCTCCAGCTCCATGTGAAAGCCAGACGCCATCTCTTGAACCTGGGAGACCCAATAGGTGTAAAAGCTGCGGATCTCTTCGGGAAAGGGCTCCTCTTGAAAAAAGGCGGGACAAAAGATCCTCTGCAGCCATTCCGAGATTCCTGAAAAATTCCGGCTTTGAAAGGCGGAATGAATCCTGGACTGATACCGGGGCAGACGGCTTCTTTCTGCGGACCATTGGGGAGAGGCGAAGCGAATGGAAAAATCCTCCAACAGCCGGTAAGCCATGGTGTACCGGGCCTCTTTGTAAAAAGTTGGATATTCCTCCAGAGACGTGAAGGGGCAGCTGACCGCAAAACGGATGTCCACCCCCCGAGAAGCGCTGTACGCCCGGCAGGCCTCTAAACACGCCTTGACCGGCGCCTGCCTGCGGCTTTCCGTATTCAAAAACAGGAGGCCCTCTCCGTTTGCGGTTTCTATGGGGTAAAGCGCAACGCCCGCCGGCTGGTTCTCTTCGCAAAAGCCGCGCAGCAGCTGCGGGCCCTGGTCCTCCCCTGTTCCAAAGCTCCAGGCCACCCAAAAGACCGGATGGGGAAAGGCGCAGGGCGGCTCCTCTTTTCTCCCCTCAAGCAGCCCCTTTGCCCATTCCCCCAAGGCCGTCTGGGGCTGCTGCCGCGGGGAGCTCTCCTCTTGGCAGCGAAGGTTTTCCGCACATTTTAGCAGCACCTCTTGGATCTGCACCAGCTTTACCGGCTTCAGCAGATAATCCACCACACCGCAGTGCAAAGCGCCCCGCATATACTCATAGTCGTCATAGCCACTTAACACCACCAGCTGAATTTCCGGGCGGGAACGGCTCACCTCCCGCACCAAGTCCAGCCCCGAACGATAGGGCATTTGGATATCGCTGATCAGCACATTGATGGGCCGGCTGCGCAGAAGGTCCCAGGCCTCCTGCACCGAATGGGCCGCCGCCACCTCTTGGACACCCAGCCCGTTCCCCTGATCCACAATCTGGATCTTGCGCCGCATAGCTGCGCACAAAAGAGGATCATCGTCCACAATTAGAATGGAAAGCATCTTCTCTTCCTCCTTTTTCCTCCTGGCAATCCTTTCATTTCACCCCGCCTGTCCCCGCGGGAGACCCCCGCATCACAAACAGCCCCGCCTTTTTCCGTTGAGTTTCTCAACGGAAAAAGAGGGCTAGCCCTCTTCTGGCTTATTTGCTTTGAAGAATCCACCCAAAGGCACAGGGCTTCCGCGCCGGCTCTCACTCTTGCTGGCCCAATAAAATAAACATGCTGGTATACCGCCCCCTTCTGCTTCGCAGCACCAACCTGTCATCTGAGCGGGAAAATATGCGCAGCCGGTCGTTGATGTTCTCCAGCCCAATCCCGTGCTCCTTCTCATGGTGCAGGGCCAGCGCGTCATAGGGCTGGGCAAACTTCCGGTTCATGGCTTCCACCTGCCCTGGCTCCATCCCCTGGCCGTTGTCACGCACCCGCAAAATCAGCCTCTTCCCCACTTTCCGGGCGCTGACCACAATGAGGCGCTCCGCGTCCGGCGCCTTGCCGGCGAAGCCGTGCTCAAAGGAATTTTCCACAATGGGCTGGAGCAAAAACCGGGGAATGGGCAGGTTTAAAAGCGCCTCCGCCGCATGGACCCGCAGCACCACGCTGTTCCCATAGCGGCACCTTTGCAGGCTCACATAATTTCTCACATGGTTCAGCTCCTCCCGCAAAGGCAGCATGGTGCTGGAGGCCGTGGTGTTGTAGCGGATCATCTGGGCAAAGTCGCACATGGTGTCCGCCACCTCATATTCCCCGTCCAGTGTAAGCTTTCCCGCGAACATGTCCAGGGTGTTGTAGATGAAGTGGGGGTTGATCTGCAGGAGAAGGGCCTTCAGCTGGGCGTCCTTATAAGCGGTCTCCTTTTGGATATTTTCCCGCATCAGCACGCGCATCCTGTTCAAAACCCGGTTGAACTGTTCTCCAATCGTGCCAATCTCATCCCTGCGGTCAACCGCCAGCGCCCCGTGGAAGTTGTCCCCGGCAATGCGCTCTATATCGTCCCCATACCGGCGCAGCCGGGCTATGATGGAGCGAACCAGCGAATAAAACAGGGACAAAAACAGGAAGGAAAGGATTCCCATAAACGCCAGCGTAACCAGGGAATTTTTCTGCAGGATTCCATGCTCGCCCGCGGAAAGTGCCACCCCCACCTGCAGGGGAAGCCGGTCCAGAGGGGCGGAAAAATACCGCACCGGCCCGCGGGGGACCTGGCTTTTGGGGAACAAAAAGCCTGGCTCTGTCTCAACATTGGAAAACTGCGGCCGGTTTTCCTCATCCAGCAAAAACAGGGCCGTGCCCCCTTCTTGGGGCTTGCCAATCTCTGAAAACAGCTTTTCGCCCCGCATTTTCACCAGCAGGAAGCCCTCGCTTTTGCGGGAATCCGCTATAATGGGGCACAGGTAATACAACACCTGTTCTCCGTCCTGCGCTTTTACATACCAGAGGTCCTCCCGGCCATCCTCTGGGATTTTTAGAAGGAGCTGCTCTGGCGCAGAGTCCCTATGATACACCGTGCTGTACCCCTCGGGAATGCTGGTGTTGTCCGTTAGAAGGAAAATCCGGTCGATAGGCGGGGACACCGTGTTCCCCACCCCCTGCAGCAGGGGGAGCACCGTTTGGGTGTACTCCTCGTAGGAAGCAGCCCCGGTATAATCGTGGGAAAGAAAAGAGATCAGCCTTCGGTTGGAGGAAAGCGCGTGCACCAGCATCTCCACATGGTCCAGCTTTTCATTCACATCCTGCACCACCATCCCCAGCATATACTGGCCGCTTTGAGAAAGCTGCTGTTCATACTGGACGGCAAAGGAGCCAAAATTCCACAGCAGCAAAAGGGAAAAGGGAAACGCGATCAAACCCAAGAAGGCCCAAACAATCTTGTGGGAGATTTTCAGCCCATCCCACCAGCGTTTCATACACATCCCTCCCTTCGTCAACGCTGGGATAGCACCTTGCAATTTTACAGTTTTGAAGGATTCCACTAGACTTTTCTCTGATTTTCGCTTATGATTTAGTGTATCAAAAACTATAGCGGTTTCCTATAAGATTTTTGTGGTTTTCCAATTGCTGTGATAAAAAAACAAGAGGTGGGATCCATGAACCATTTCCACAAGCTCTCCCTTTGGCTGCGCCGCAGGCGCAGAACCTGCTTTGCCGCCGCGGGAATTGCGGGCCTTTTGGTTTTAACCGCGTTTACCTTTGTTCACTCCCGCAGCGTCCCTTTCAAGCCCCTTCCCACAGAACCAGAGCCCGCTTTGCGGTGGGTGTTTGTCACCCCCAATGGAGAGGGCAGCCCCTCTTACCAGGCGCTCTTCCCCACCCAGGAGGAGTGCGCCCAGCTGGCTGGCATGCCTGTTGAGCTCACCTTCTGCACCATGGAAAAATTTCTAAACATGAACACGGCCGGGCTGCCCGTGGACCTGGTGACCTGCTGGTACACAGACTCCAGCTTTAAGCGGCTGGAGACCGGCGGGGAGTTCTGGCCTCTGCAGGACCTGCTGGATCAGCAGGTGCCGGGCTTCTCCCTGCCAAAAGATTTTGTCCTGTGGTGCGGCAATCTGCTGGGAAAAGTCTATGCGTATCCCCATACGGACACCGTCCTCTCCCCAGAGGAACCCGAACAGGCGGACACTGTCCTGATCGCGCGGCGCGACCTGCTGGAAAAATTCCACTGGGAACGCACGGACTTTGAGAAAAAAGAAAGCGTTTTAGAGCAGCTGAAAACCATCCGAAAAACCTCTCCCGAGCTGACGCCCTGCTATTTGGAGCTTTCCAGCCTGCAGCAAATGTTCGGCGCCTCCCCGGTCTCCGGCGGCGAATGGGAGGACCCCTTCTTCCATCCAGCCACCCTGGAGGCACTGGAATACATGAACACCCTTTACCGGGAGCGCCTGCTTTCCCCGGATGTGTTTACCCTCAGCGAGGATACCCTGCTTTCCCAGCTGGAGGAGGGGGAGCTTTTCCTAGCCTCCTCTTCCGGGCTGGGACGCCTGCTGGCCCAGCTGCCGGAAAACCACCCCATCTTAAAGCAGTATGAAGCCATCTCCCCCATTCGCTCCGATTCCGGCCGGGAGCCCGCCTTTGCCAACAACTTTGACGAGCAATACCCCTCCACCCTGTTTCTGAAGGACAGCCCTCATCCCCAGGCCCAGGCCCGGCTGCTGGCAGGCTTCTATCTCCAAAATATGGAGCTTTCCCTCCAGCAGGAAGAGGCCCTCCGGGCGGCAGGGCTGGAAACCTTGCTTGACCAACAGCCCAAGCCGCAGCCCGCCTCACCGGAGGAACCCTATGTTGTGCCCATCACCCACTATGAGATTTTGTTCTCCCACTACTCCAACACACGCTTGGCCGCTGTGGCAGAACGGAAAACCGCCTATTGCCAAACGCAAGTGGTGCGCCTGGTAGAGGACTGCTCCCCTGAGGAGGTGGAACCGGAATACAACCAAATCGTACAAGCATTGCAAAGCGGGGAGTACCGCCTGCTGCTGGACTGGAAACAGACCCGCTATCAAAAGGCCCTGGATCTTTTGGAGGAACCACAGCTGGAATTTCAGCCGCCGGAAGGCGAAGCCCTTTCCGAAGGCATTTAACGAAGCAAAGCCGCGCCTTCAACCAAGCGTTGAAGAGCGCGGCTTTTGCCATTCCCTATTGGGAGGAACCCCCTCACGCGGTGGGCTCTAAGCGAACCAGCGCGGCGGCGCCGGGGGCCAGCGGGATGGAAAGGCTTCCCCCCGTAGATTCATAGACATTCCCCTCCAAAAGGTCCGTTCCTCTGCCCTGCCAAGGCAGTGTATAGGTCTGGGGGGCGTCTGTCTGGTTGATGGCCGTGAGGACCGTCTCTGTTGCCGTCGCCCGCTTCATGGCGAATACCTCGCCTTGGGAACAGAACCGGAGCGTACCCTTTTGCAGCGCCTCTGACTGGAGACGGGCCCGGATCAGTTTTTGATACATCTGGAACAGGGGCTGGTCCCAATGCTCCTGGTCCCAGTCGAAGGCGGCGCGGCAGCCCGGGTCCATTGTCCCTGTCATGCCAATCTCTGTGCCATAGTAGGTGCAGGGCATCCCGGGATAGGAGTATTGGAAGACCGCCGCCGCGATCAGCCTGTTTATATCTCCCCCGCACTCGGTGAGGAACCGGGGCGTGTCGTGGCTGTCCAAAAGGTTCAGCATGGAGAAGTTGGCCTGATCCGTATTGCGCATCCAGGCACGCGTCAGGCGCTCCTGCAGCTCCTGGGGATGGATCTTCCGCTGGGCAAAGTACAGCACGCAAGCCCGCTGGACCTCATAGTTCATCACCCCGTCAAACTGGTCTCCCCGCAGCCAGGGCTCCGCGTCCCACCAGTTCTCTCCGATGATGACGGCCTCTGGATTGATGCCCTTGACCGTCCTGCGGAATTCCCTCCAAAAGTCACTGTCCACTTCATCGGATACATCCAGCCGCCAGCCGTCGATACCCGTGCGGGTCCACTTTGCCACAGCCCCCAGAAGATACTCCTTGACCTCTGGGTTTTGGGTGTTCAGCTTGGGCATGCCGGGCCCTATGCCAAACCCGTCAAAATTGGGGGGATCCAGCGTGACAGGGAAGGAATGGATGTGGAACCAGTCCTTGTAGGGAGAGGCTTCTCCATGGCGCAGCACATCCTGGAACTGCCGGAAATAGAAGCCGCAGTGGTTGAATACGCCGTCCAGCATAATGCGGATTCCCCGCCGGTGGGCCTGCTGCACCAGCTCCACCAGGGTGGACTCGTCCCCAAAATGGGGGTCAATGCGGGTGTAGTCGATGGTGTCGTACTTATGGTTGGAAGTGGCCTCGAAAATGGGGGTCAGGTAAATGGCGTTCGCCCCCAACTCTGTCAGGTGGTCCAGCTTCTGAACCACACCCTTCAAATCGCCGCCCATAAAGTTAGAGGGGGTAGGCGGCGTTCCCCAGGGCTCTGTCCCCTCCGGGGAAAGGGCGGGGTCTCCGTTCCAAAAGCGCTCGGGGAAAATCTGGTAGAAAGCCGCGCTGCGCACCCATTCAGGGGGCTGGTGCACCTCCTGCGCGTGGATATAGGGGAACTGGAAATGGAGGAACTCCGTGCGCTCCCCATCAATATTGACCGTATGGGGATTGTGGAAACCGCTCTCTGCGTAGACCAGGCACTCCTCCCCGCTGGAAATCTCAAAATAGTAGCCCAAGCGGGTGTCTTCACAGCAGTATGTGGCTTCAAAATAGTCGAACAGCGCGTCGGAGCCTGTCTTTTCCATGGGAAAGCGCTCTCGGGTCTTCCACAGGTACTGGTTTCCAATCACCAGCCATGCCTGCTCCACATCATCTTTGGCGGTGCGCAGCCGCACATGGAATTTTTTGGGCGCCAGCGGGTAGGCATAGGCGCTGCTTTTGGGAATATGCAAAATTGCCTGAAGCTTCAAAATAATACCTCCTTGCGTTCCTGAAAAGGGCCCCTGCGGGACGGATGCCGCCAGCCACAGGGGCCCGCTTCACGGGACTCTTTCTCAAGTGATGCTTTTCTGCTCATGGAGCCCCTGCACACTGTGCTCCATTTTCCCCTGCACAGGCACAACCGGCGGGGGATTGCCAAAGGTCGTATTGGGGAAGCGAATGGGCGCGGCCCACTTCACCGCGTTGATGATCACATGCTGGATCTCCGGCTGGTGGTAGATGGGGAACACCTCGTGGCCGGGGCGGAAATAGAAGATCTTTCCCTTGCCCCGGTGCCAACAGCACCCGCTGCGGAACACTTCTCCGCCCTCGAACCAGCTGATGAACACCTGCTCGTCCGGCTGGGGAATGTCAAACCGCTCGCCGTACATCTCCTCGTGGGGAATGATGATCTTCTCATCCAGGCCATCGGCGATGGGATGGCTGGGGTCCACTACCCACAGGATCTCCTTCTCCCCATCTTCCCGCCATTTCAGCTTCCATGTGTCCGTACCGCACAGCTTTTGGAAAATTTTCGACGCGTGTCCGGAATGCAGGACAATGAGCCCCATACCCTCTAAAACCCGCTTATATACCCGGTCCACAATTTCGTCTGCCACCTCATGGTGGGCCATGTGCCCCCACCAGATCAGCACGTCGGTGTTGTCCAGCACTTCCTGGGCCAGACCGTGCTCCGGCTCCCGCAGGGTGGCGGTGCGCACCTCCATGCCCGCGTCCTTCAAAAAGTCCGCAATGCACCCATGGATGCCCTTGGGGTACACCTCTGCCACTTCCGGGAACTGCACCTCGTGGAGGTACTCATTCCAAACTGTAACACGAATTGCCATCTATTCAAAACTCCTCTCCGAAACCTGCTGCCCGCTCAGCGGCAGGGCAGCCATTTTTCCTCTTCTGCCGAACGGATGATCACGTCCAGCGCATGCTGGATACGGCGCCCCTCCTCAATGGTGGCGGCCATCCCATCGCCGCGGCCGTTGAGAATATCCGCGAAGGACTGCATCTGGTCCGTGCGGAAGCGGTCCGGCACCGGCAGCTTTGTAAAGGCGCCCACCCGGTCATAGGGGGAACCAATACAGACTTCCAGCTCATCCACCCCAGGGGTCACATCCAGGCTGTAAACCAGCGCCCCCTTGCTGCCATAGATCTCCATGCGCTGATAGTTGCCGCGGCCATAGGCAAACCGGGTAACGGAGAAATTCGCGGAAGTCTTGCCATCCATCTCCATCAGGTAATGGCAGAAATCGTCCACATCCACCTCGCCCATGCCTTCGCCCTCTTCCAAACGGCGCTGGTGCACAAAGGTATCGGCATGGCCCACTGCCTTGCAGTAATCCTTCCCGGTGACAAAGCTCACCAAATCCAGGGCATGGCAGCCCAGATCGCCCAGGGCGCCCGTCCCTGTCAGGGACTTTTGATACCGCCAAGAGCGGGGCAGGTCGTAAGAGGGGCCGCCGCCCGCCTGCAGGTACTGCATGTAAACGTGGTAAATCTCCCCCAGCAGCCCCTTGTCCACCAGCTCCTTGGCGTAACGGGCCGCAGCCTTAAACCGGTAAGAGAAACAGACCATGCTGGGCAGGCCCCGCTCCGCTGTCATCTTGGCCAGGATATCGGCCTCCTCCGCGGTAAGGGTGACCGGCTTCTCCAGGCAATAGGGCTTTCCCGCCTCAATGGCGGCCTTTGCCACCTCAAAATGGGCGTTGTTAGAGGTGGAGATGTCCACCACATCCACATCTGGGCAGTTGACCAGATCGTGATAATCCGCAAAACAGTGATCCTCCGCAATCCCATAGGCCTCACGGGCATAGGCCATCCGCTCCGGCTTGAGATCACACACAGCCACCAGCTCCAAATCTGGGCTTTTGGCAATTCCGGGCAGGTGCACGCCGCGGGAGATCCCGCCAATGCCCACACTGCCCACACGAAAAACCTTTCTCTCCATTGTACAAAACTCCTCCTAAAATTCTGCGGTCTTGCCAGGCAACGCTCTCCAGGCGCCCAGAAAGTAAAGGCAGGGCCTGGAAGCCGGATCAGCCTCCAGGCCCCGCACAAACTACTTTTAAGCGAAACGAATAGCGTTTATCAGCCTGCGTTATTGTATACGTCCAGAGCCTCCTGATAAATCTCCATCAGGCGCTCCAGGCCCATCTGGTTCAGCTGGTCCACATAGGCGTCCCACTGCTCCTCAATGCCGCCGTTGACAATCCAGTTGGCCCAAGACTCGTTGACATACTTGTAGATATCCACTGTCAGAGAGGAGATCTCCTCGGCCTGCTCGCTGGTGTAGTTCACCAGGGGATAGGGCTTGGCCACGAACTCCTTCATGATCTCGTCTTCCTTCAGCTTCGCGCCGTCGCCGCTGTCCTCGGGGAGGATGATCTTCTCCTCAAACTCGGGGCTCACATATTTGGGGCCGTGGTCGCGGGGAGAGATCTCCCAGTACCACTGGTCGCCAGTCTTGCCTTCGGGCGGATCCAGGAAGGTGATGGTGCCGTCATCCTGCTTCTCCAGCACCACGCCATAGGGGCCCCAGTAGGACTGGACCGAGATGTCGTCGGTGGCGAAGCAGTCAGCCCAGCGCATCGCTACCTCAGGATGCTCGCAGGCAGTGGTAATGGTGAACTCGTTGCGGGAATAGGTGATGGTCTGGTCATTGCCGCGGATGTAGCGGTCCCCGTTGGGGCCTGCCAGAGGAGGCATGGGGACGTACTCATCCTGGTGCGGCTGGGTGCCAGAGGTAACTTCCCAAGTGATGCCGGTGCCCACCAGGGCCACTTCCTCGTTCTTCATCTTGGCGTCAGACATAGAGCCGTCCTGCGTGATGAACTCCGGGTCCATAATGCCTTCTGCGTACAGCTTGTGGAAGAAGGCCACAGCCTCTTTATAGCGCTCGTCTGCGGGGATAAAGACCGGCTTTTCTGTCTCCTGGTCCAACGCCAGATAGTTCTCCTCCAGGCTGTCGGTAATACCCCAGGGGTTGATGTAACGGATCCAGTCAAAGAGGTTCTGCTTGGCGCTGCCCGTCAGGGGGATCTCATCGGCGACGCCGTTGCCGTTGGGGTCCTTCTCTTTAAAGGCCTTCAGCACTTCATACCACTCGTCCACGGTGGTGGGCATTTCCAGGCCCAGGTTGTCCAGCCACTTCTGGTTGATGAAGGGGGTGTCACAGCCCTTGGGACGCAGGGGCTTTTTACCGGGCAGAGTGTAGATATGGCCATCCGGGTTGGTGACCATCTTCTCCATGGTGGGCTCAGCCTCCCAAGCCGCCTGGATATTGGGGCAGTACTTCTCCACATAGTCCTCCAGCGGGATGAACAGCTCCAGGTTGGTGGCGATGTCCATGTCCTTCAAAGAGTTGCTGCCGAAGAAAACGTCCGGCAGGTCCCCGCTGGCCAGCAGCAGGGACTTCTGCTCAGACCAGTCCGCGTCGCCGGCATACTGCCAGTTGATCTTGACGTTGGTGTCCTTTTCCATCTGCTGGAACATGGCGTTTTCCTCAAAGTCCGCCATGTTGGCGCCCTTCACATACAGGAAGGTCAGCTCTACCTGCTCGTTGACGATGGGAAGGCCGGTCTCATTGAAGTTTTCGTCCGGAGTGGACGCCGCGCTGGAGGTGGAGGCCTCTCCGCTTCCAGAGCTTTCCGCAGCCCCGCTGGAGCTGCTGCTTCCGCCGCCTCCGCCGCAGCCTGCCAGCATGGAAGCCGCCAGGGTCAGGCAGAGCAGGGCCTTGCCCACTCTTGTCCATTTGTTCCTCATGTTTACATCTCCTTGCAATTGGATATTTTGACTTTTCAACCGCAGCGCATGTGGCAGCGGCAGTGTCACATAGGGAAGGGACTCATCCCTTGATGGCGCCGATCATCACGCCCTGGCTGAAATACTTCTGCACAAAGGGATACACGCACATAATGGGTACGGTTGTGATGATGATAACGGCATACTTCATCAGGTTGGCGAGCCGCATAGCCTCTTGGGCGGCCAGGCCGTCGCCGGCGCCCACCAGGGACTGGTTGGTAATTAAGATATTTCGCACCACCAGCTGCAGCGGTTTTAAGTTCTCGCTGCGGATGTAGACCAGGGCGTTGAAATAGGAGTTCCACTGGGCCACTGCAATATACAGCGCAATAACAGCGATGACCGCCTTGGAAAGGGGAAGGGCGATAGAGAAGAAAAACCGCAGGTTCCCGCATCCGTCAATCTGGGCGGCGTCCAGCAGCTCCTTGGGCAGGCTGCTGTCGAAAAAGGTCCGTGCCACAATGATGTTGTACACCACCACGGAGAAGGGCAGCACCATGACCCAGAAGGTGTCGTACAGGTGGAAATCCCGAATGGTAAAATAGGTGGGGATCAATCCGCCGTTAAAGAACATGGTGAAAATGAAGAAAAATGTAATCAGCTTGCGCCCCACCAGGTCCTTTCGGGACAGGGAATAGGCTGCGGAGATATTGACCACCAGGCCGATGAGGGTGCCCACCAAAGTGTAGAGGATGGTGTTCCAATAGCCCATCCAGATATCTCCGTGGCGGAACAGCTCTTTATAGCCGTCTACGGTAAACTGGCTGGGCCAGAACCACACATTTCCGTTGGCAACCTCTGAGGGATTGCTGAAGGACGCGATGATGATAAAGTACAGCGGGTACGCAATGATAATCAGGATCAATATGCACAGGGCGTACAAGAAGATATTAAAGGCAATATCCTTGCCGCTGGCCTGTTTCTTTGCTTTCTTTGCTTGTGTCATAGAACAGATTCGCCTCTCTCACCAAAAATTCTCTGCATCCGCACGCTCTTACCACAGGCTGGTGTCCCCCAGCTTTTTGGAGACCCCGTTGACCAGCACCAGCAGCACAAAGTTGATGATGGTATTGAACAGGTTCACCGCAGCGGACAAGCTGTATTGGTTGCTGATCATGCCGATTTTGTACACATAGGTGGAAATGACTTCGCTGATAGAGGTGTTCAAGGGATTTTGCATCAGATACACTTTCTCAAATCCCAGGTTCATAATGTTTCCGGCCCGCATAATCAGAAGGATGACAGCGGTGGGAATCAGGAAGGGCAGGTCTATGTAAATCAAACGCTGGAACTTGCTGGCGCCGTCCACGGTGGCCGCCTCATACAGTGTTGGGTCAATGGCAGCCAAGGCCGCAATATAGATAATGCTGTCCCATCCGGCGTGCTGCCAAACGTCGCTCCACACATAGATGTGCTGGAAAGCGCTTGCCTGCCCCATGATGTTGGGCGGGCTCTGGACCCCCAGCGCGTGGGCCAAGTTGCCGTAGATCCCGTTGCTGGGAGAGAGCAGGATCAGCATGATGCCCACCATAACCACTGTGGAAATGAAGTGCGGCAGATAGGTGACCACCTGCAGTGTCTGTTTAAAACGCTTTACCCGGATCTGGTTCATCATCAGCGCCAGGAAGATGGGGAACGGGAAGCCTGCGATCAGGCTGTACAGGCTCAGCGTGATGGTATTCCAAATCAGGTTTTTAGACTGAAAGGAGTTGAAGAAGGTTTGGAAATTGGCAAACCCCACCCAGGGGCTCCCTTCAATGCCGTTGGAAGGCGTAAAATCTTTAAACGCAATCTGCACACCGTACATGGGCAGATAGTTAAAGCAGAACAGCAGCACAACCGCGGGGAGCAGAAGCAGGTACAGCCCCCAGTTCCGCCGAATGCCTCTGCAGGTGTGGATGGCCCGGGTCGACCAGGGCACCCTCTCTTTTCCCACTGATTTCACTGACATAAACTTCATCATCCTTTCTCCATGCCGCCCCAAACAAAGTCCGGGATTTTGGGTATCCGGCCTCTTCTATGCAGCTTATTATAAGGAGGGAGCTTGGAAAACAAAATGGCGGCATTTATGATTATTTAACATTTTTTGTCCAACGCAACTCCCTGTTTGCTTCATTTTGCCGTCTTCCTGCCCAGCGGCGGCGCGGTGGGGAGCGAAGCCAAAGGGACTCTTCCTTTACAAAGGGGGCAGGAAATGCTATAATAGTTGTATAGACAAATATCCCAGGGACACTGGGAGAACATGGATTGGAGGAGTCATCATGCAGGAACAGCGCATTATGGCCGGATGGAGCTTTTACCGGGGTGTTCCAGACCGGTTCTCCACGCCGGAAAGGACTGTTGTAGACCTGCCTCACGACATGCAGGTAGGGCTGCCTCAAAGCAGGGAGGCCAACGCAGCCTCTGGGTTTTTCCCCGGCTGCGCGGGGACCTATGAGAAAACCTTGGACATCCCCCAGGAGTGGGAGGGGGAGAAAGTCTTTGTGGAGTTCGACGGCGTGTATGGGAACACCACGGTCTCTCTCAACGGCAGCCGCCTAGGCTTCCACCCCTACGGCTACACGCCCTTTGTGGTGGACTTGACCCGCCGGGTGCGCTTTGGAGAGCCCAACCGCCTGGAGGTGGCCGTGGACAACACCCAGGCCCCCAACTGCCGGTGGTACTCGGGGGCGGGCCTCTACCGGGAGGTAAAGCTGCTGCACGGGCCGTTGTGCCGCATCCAGCACCGGGGCATTTTCATAAAAACAGAGAGCATCGACGGGGACACCGCCACCATTTCCGCGGAGGTGCGGGTGGTCAATGACGGCGCCCTGCCCTTCCACGGCCATGTGGACCTTACGCTGACAGCTCCCGGCGGGGAGGCGGCCCAGGGCCGTACTTCGGTTTGGGTGGAGCCGGGCGAGACTGCCCCCGCCCGGCTGCGGTTGGTGGTGCAAAGCCCCCAGTTGTGGGATGTGGACACCCCCGCCCTGTACGCCGCGGAAGCCGCCCTCACCTCCCCGGGCAATGCGGCCCCGGTGGACCGTGCCTCCACCCGCTTCGGCATCCGCACCGTGGCGGTGGACGCGGTCCATGGCCTGCGGGTCAACGGCAAAACCGTGAAGCTCAAGGGCGGCTGCATCCATCATGTCACCAGCCCCTTGGGCGCGGCGGACTTCGACTGCCAGACCCGCCGGGTGCTGAAGGCCCACAAAGAGGCCGGCTACAACGCCCTGCGGCTGGCCCACAACCCGCCCTCCCAGCGGTTTTTGGACCTGTGCGACGAGTATGGCCTCTTCGTCATCGACGAAGCTTTTGACGGCTGGCACATCGGCAAAACGCCCCACGGCTACCACCAGTTCTTCGACGAGTGGTGGGAGCGGGATGTAGAAGCCTTTGTGCTGCGGGACAGAAACCACCCCAGCGTCATCATCTGGTCCATTGGCAATGAGGTCTTCGAGCGGGCCGGCACGGGAGACGGATATTGGGTCTCCCAGCGGCTGGCGGAGAAGGTCCGCTCTCTGGACAGCACCCGGCCGGTGCTGCTGGCCCTGTGCACCCTGTGGAACGGCCTGGATGACCAGGACGCCCAAGAACTGCAGCGCCGGGCAGGGGAACCGCTGGGACAGAACGGAGAATCCAGCTACACCAACGAAATCTGGGCGGACCGCACCGAGAGCATGGCCTCTCCCGTGGACATTGTGGGCTATAACTACATGGAGGACCGGTACCTTTCCGACCATGCGCTCTTCCCCAGCCGTGTCATCTGCGGGACGGAGTCCTTCCCCATGGCCATTGGCCGGGTGTGGGAGCTGGTGGAGCAGTGCCCCTACGTCATCGGGGACTTCACCTGGACCTCTGCCGACTACATCGGCGAGGCGGGCATCGGCGCCGCTGTCTATGTGGACCCCTCCACCCCAGAGGAGGAGCTGGCCGACCACAACAGCCGGCCCTACCCCTGGAAGCTGGCCTACGACGCCGACTGGGACATCCTGAACCAGCCCCGTCCCCAGCTGGCCTACCGGAAAATTGTGTGGGGCGGCACAGAGACCTATCTGGCTGTGCGGGACCCGGAGACCTATGGCAAAAAAGAGCTGCTCAGCCGGTGGGCCTGGCCCCAGGTGTGGAACAGCTGGACCTACCCCGGCTTTGAGGGCCATCCCATTCAGATCGACGTCTACTCCCCCGGGGACCGGGTGGAGCTGTTCCTCAATGGAAAGTCCCTGGGCGCGGAACCCGTAGAGCGCTTCACCGCCCGGTTCGAGACCATCTATCAGCCCGGTGTGCTGGAGGCAGTGAGCTACCGGAACGGGGCGGAGCTCTCCCGGGACCGGCTGGAGACCGCCGGGGAGCCGGCGCGCCTGGTCCTGCGGCCGGAAAGCACAGAAGCCCGGGCCGATGGGGAGTCTCTGCTGTTTGTCCTGGTGGAGTTTCAGGACGCCCAAGGCCGGCGGGTGCCGGGGGTGCGGCTTCCCCTCAGCGCCCGGGTGGAGGGGGCTGCCAGCCTGCTGAGCTTTGCCTCCGCCAACCCCCTCACCGATGAGAACTACGAAAGTGGGAAGATCACCAGCTTTGACGGCCGGGCCATGGCAATCCTGCGGGCAGGGCACACGCCGGGCAAGGCAGTCCTCACCCTCTCCTGCCCGGGAATGGAAGACGCAAAGCAGGAGCTCTTCCTCTCTTAAAGAGCGCCCTGTCAGTTTTTGAAGTTTTTTACAAAAACCTTCTGGAAAGCGCCGGATTACTATGCTATAATATATCCAAAATCTTTTGAATGAAGGAGTATGTATTATGGCAAAAGAATTCATCTGCTCTGCCGCCAGCCCTGTGGTGCAGACAAACGCCGGGAAGCTGCGCGGGTTTGTGGTGGACGGCACCTATACCTTCCATGGCATTAAGTACGCGGACGCCAAACGGTTCCAGATGCCCCAGCCCGTTGCCCCTTGGGAGGGGATTCGGGACGCCCTTTCCTACGGCTATGTCAGCCCCATCCTGAACCGGGAAACCGCTTCTGGTGAAGTGAAGATCCCCCACCGCTATTGGCCCAAGGACGAGAACTGCCAGTATCTGAACGTGTGGACCCAGTCCCTGGACCCACAGGCCAAGCGCCCGGTGATGGTCTGGCTCCACGGCGGCGGCTTCCGGGACGGCTCCTCCATTGAGCATGTGGCCTATGACGGGGAAAACCTTTCCCGCTTTGGGGACGTGGTGGTGGTCACCGTGAACCACCGCTTAAACATTCTGGGCTACCTGGACCTCTCCCCCTATGGGGAGAAGTACTGGAACTCCGGCAATGCCGGAAACGCGGACCTGGTGGCTTCCCTCCAGTGGGTGCATGACAACATTGCCCAATTCGGCGGCGACCCGGAGAACGTCACCATTTTCGGCCAGTCCGGCGGCGGCGGGAAGGTCTCCTCTCTCATGCAGACCCCGGCGGCCAACGGCCTGTTCCAAAAGGGCATCATTATGAGCGGCGTGTACAACGGCACCCTGTGCCCGGAAAAACCCGACAGCCGCCCCCTGGTCCAGGCCATGCTGCAAGAGCTGGGCCTGGCGGAAGAGGACATAGAGCAGCTGGAAACCCTGCCCTATGAGGCGTTGGCAGAGGCCTATAAGAAGGTCTCTCCCGCCATTCAGGAAAAGGGCGGCTATGTGGGCTGCGTGCCCATCCCCAACGAGTACTACCCCGGCGACCCCCGGGTGGTGGGCTTCACCCCCCACGCCAGAACGATCCCTGTGCTGGTGGGCACCGTCATCGGAGAGATGTGCACCTTTGGCCCCGGCCTGCCGGACCGGCGCACCCGCAGCCGGGAGGACCAGCTGACCTACCTGCGAAAGTTCCTGAGGGACAAGACCGAAGAGCTGGTGCCCCTGTTTGAGGAATGCTACCCCGGGCGGCCCATCACCGACCTGGTGCTGCTGGATACCTTCTCCCGGGTGGCCACCAAGGATTTCTGCCGCAAGAAGGCAGAGCACGCCCAGTCCGCCACTTACAACTATCTGTTCACTTTCGACTTCCCCATCGACGACGGCACCCCGGCCTGGCACTGCGCGGACATCCCCTTCGTGTTCCACAACACGGACAAGGTGCCTGTGTGCAACATACCCGGCGTCTCTGACCAGTTGGAGGAAACCATGTCCAGCCTGTTCGTGAACTTTGCCCGCACCGGCGTGCCCACCGCACCCGGCCTGCCCCAGTGGGACCCCTGTGTGCCCGGCGACCTGCCCACCATGCTTTTGGACAGGGAATGCAAGCTGGTCCACAATTTTGACGACAAGCTGTATGAGGCCTATCTCCCCGTGGCGGTGAACCCCAAGGACCTGCACGAGGAAGAAGTCACCATGCTGCACTAACATTCCTTTCAAAGCGGCCCCGCTTTGAAACAGAAGAGGGACACGCAAGCCAATGGCTGCGTGTCCCTCTTTTCTTTCTCCCTGCCGTCTCAGCAGGCTGTGTTATTTCACCTTTTCCTGGGTGTACATGATGTTGCCGAAGCGCCCGTCCTTCCGCTGGAAGGCCCCCGGAACCCGTTCCTTCGCCAAATAGCCCGTCCGCCCCAAAAACTCCACGGGGATATGGTCATCCGTGCCCGCTAGGATGTCCTCGCAGCACTGGATGTTGTCGTCGATGCAGGTCTTGGCCACAGGGGTCTCCCCGTGGAAGATATAGAAATTTTCTATTTCCCCCTGGCGCTGCTTCAGCGCCCCCAGGGCGGACAGGTACTCCCCAATGGTGGCGGAGGTATCCATCATCACCAGGGTGTTGTTGTTGCAGGCGTCCCCCGCGAAGAAGTCCCCGCTCTCCGGGTCCAGATAGCACACAGAGCCCTGGGTGTGGCCCGGCACCTCCAGAACCTCCAAGGCGCGGCCGCCCAGGTCCAGCTTGTCCCCGGCCCTAACGGGACGGCACGTCACAGGGCTGTCTGGGACAAAGTCTCCCTCCTGGGGGAAGGCAGAAGCCCCCATCTGTTCCAGCTGGCCCTTCACATAGCTGACCCGGGCGCGCAGGGACTCCTCCGCCAGCATGGGCATGTCCAGAGGGTGGATATAGCAGCCGCCAAATTCAAACACCCCTCCCACGTGGTCCATGTGGCCGTGGGTGGCGGCCACCTCTACGGGCAGGTCCGTCAGGGTCGCCACAAAGTCCTTCAGGCCCCGCAGGCCGGTCATGGCGTCGATGAGCAGGGCCTTTTCCCGGCCCTCCACTAAAAAGCAGTGCACCCCGGACAAATCCGTAATCATGGTCACCCCATGGGGGCATTGGCTGGCGGTAAAGCGTTCCATGCAGCATCTCTCCTTCTGTGAACAAAAATAAATCCCCGGCTGTCCTTCCCCGGGATCAAACTACTTTTGATTATACGCCTTGTAACAAGTTGTTGCAAGGGCCAAACGAGGCATTTTTATATAAATCGCCCTAAAAAATCGCATAATATACGGGAATAAAATAAATTTTACATCAAACGCACTCATTTCTCTTGACACAATCCCTCCCGTCCTCTATACTGGAAACAGCCCGGGACGAGGAAGTCCGGGCAATTTACGCGGAAAGGCTGCGTGACCGATTATGAAAAAGAAGTTTGTCCAACTGTTCGCCGCCATGCTGGCCCTTGTGTGCCTGCTGTCTTTAAGCGCTTGCTCCGGCGGCGGGGAAAGCTCTGCCCCCTCGGAGAGCAGCGCCAGCAGCACTGTGGAAGAGAGCCAGAGCGAATCCAGCGAAAGCCAGGCAGAGCAGAGCGCTCTGGAGGCTGAGGAAGAAGCTGGCTCGGCCGCTCAATCCGAAGCGGAAGCTGTTGCGTCTTCCGAAGAGGAAGCCGCCGGCGAAGTTACCGGCATGTATTCCTCCATTGAGGAATTCGTCAACTCCGATATCGTACAAACCCAGCTGGAGGCTATGCAGACCGAAGAGCTGGGAGTGGATGTTCTGGCGGAGGGCAACAAACTGATCTACGAATTTACTTACGGCCCCGACGTCAACACCGAGGGCATCGCTGACGCCCTGTCCGCCGCTTTGCAGGAGCAGGCCTCCACGTTCGAGCTGGTGGCCCAGACCCTGAAAGCCGCTGTGGATGTGGAAAACCCCGTGGTGGTAGTCACTTACAAGGACAGCCAGGGCAACGTCATCGTCTCTCAGGAGTTTACCTCGGGAGAATAACCCTGCCAACAAGAAAAGGACCTGCTTTAAGGCAGGTCCTTTTTCTGTTCCTCCAAAAGGGCGGCAATCTGCTGCGCCGCCTCCCTGGCAGTCAGGCCATCCACCCACAGCTTGTGGGTGTTCAGCTCCCCATAGTGGGAAAGCCGCTCCAAGCTGCGGTCCAGCACGTCCCAGGTGCGCAGGCCCCGCTCCACATCCCCGCGGATGTGCTCCCACAGGGTCTCCGGCTTGGCCAGCAGGGACAGGGAGAACACCTCCACGCCCTCTAGGGGCAGGCGGGCCAGCAGCCCGTCAAGAATCTCCTGCTGGTGCATCACCCAACAGAAGATCACGGTTTCATAGGCGGGGCAGCGGAGGAACTGTCCCAGCAGGAACGCGATGTTCTCCTGCACCATGGCCTTGGTCTCCGCCGTCACCTGGAAAGGCTCCATATCCCAGCACCAGTCTCCGTCCAAAAAGGCGCAGGGGGCGGCGAGGTGTTTCAGCTCCCGGCAGACGGCGGTCTTTCCCACAGCCATGGGCCCGCCAATCAAGACCAGGCGCTTCATAGGATCTCCACCTGGCAGGCAGCCATGGCTTTCAGGGCGTTTTCGTGGCTCTCCGGCGTAACCCCGGCACAGCAGCCGGCGTCCACCGAGATCTTCACCTCTGGCAAAAACGCTTTCAGCAGCAGCGCGTTGGAGATGACGCAGATATCTGTGCAAAGCCCGATGAGCTGAATCTCCTCCAGGGGCCCCTCGTAGGTGTGCCGTGCTTTCAGCACCTCCGCCAGGCCCTTGCTGCCAAAGGTGGGCTTTTCGATGGGCGCGCTCTTCCGCGCCGCCTCCACCCGGGGCTCCAGCTGCCAGCCCCAGGTGCCGCGCAGGCAGTGTTCCACCGGCAGGTTTTTCCCCTCCTGGGTCTGGAGGTAATCCTTCCCGTGGGTGTCCTGGGTAAAGAGCACTGTCCCATCAAATCCCCGGATCTTCTCCACCACCCGGGGCACAATGGCCTGGGCCTCTGGGGTGCCCAGGGCGCCTGTGATGAAGTCGTTCTGCATATCCACCACAACCAACACTTTCTTTTCCATTTGCCTTCCCTCCCTATCCGTTGCCTGCCCCGCAAAGGGACAGGCACAGCGTTTGCAAACCTTCCACCGTGGGGACGGTCCAGTCCGCCCCGGCCTCCTCCAGCTCCCCCGGCGGGGCAAAACCGTACTCCACGCCGATGGACTGCAGGCTTAGGGCTTTGGCCCCCAGGATATCGTGCTTCCGGTCGCCCACCATGACCACCTGCTCTTTGGGCGGATCTCCCAGGGCTTTCAGCACCGCCTGGATGACCTCCGCCTTGTCCGTGCGGGAGCCGTCCAGCTCCGCGCCTACCACCACGTCAAAACAGGGCAGCACATGCTGCATCTCCAAGATTTTCCGGGCGAACACCTCCGGCTTAGAGGTGGCCAGGCACACCTTGGCCCGGCAGGAGAGCCCTTCCACCAGGGCCCGCACCCCGGGGTAAAGCCGGTTCTCATACACGCCCTTCACCCGGTAGCGCTCCCGGTACTTCTCTACCGCGGCAAAGGCTTGTTCCTGTGAGAACCCATAGAATTCCATAAAGGACTGATGCAGGGGCGGCCCCACAAACCGGCGCAGGCGCTCCTCCGGCTCGTTGTGGATACCGAACGCGTCCAATGCGTACTGGGCGGATTTGAGGATGCCCTCCCCATTGTCCGCGATGGTGCCGTCCAGGTCAAAGAGAAAATAGCGTTTCATTGTTCTCCCATCCTGCCCGGCCCGCAAACAGGCCGGACGCTTTTGTCTAAAAAAGGCCCTTCCCACGGAAGAGCCTTTTTCCTGTGCTCAACGGCGTCCAGCTCCGCCGCCGCGGCTGCCGCCGCCGCTGCGGAAACCGCCCCCTCCGCCGCGGGAGCCGCCGAATCCGCCGGAGCGGCCCCCGCTGTGGAAGCCGCCTCCAAAGCCGCCACCGCCCCTGGGGGGACGGGGACCGAACCCTCCCGGAGGAGGCGGGGGCGGACGCCAGCCGCCCCTTCTGCGGGAGCTGCCCATCATATTGCCCAGGAACATGCCGGTCCAGAAACCGCCGCCTCCGCCGCCGGAACGGGGGCCTCCCCGGCCGCCGCCGTTGCGCATGGCCCGCAGCACCAGGGAAATCACCAGCACCACTCCCAGGATCACGATGATCTGCAGCGCTCTTCCGAAGAACTGGCCCACAGAGCGCCCCACATCGTAGGCAAAGCTGGGCTCCTCGTAGCTGTCATAGCTGGGGTCCTCCACAAGGGAGGAGGGCTCTGTGTAGCCGGCGTAATAGCCTTCCATCTCAGAAAGGGCAGCCTCAAAGAACTTTTTCACCCCGGCGTCGTACTCCTGAACCGCGAAGTCCGGCTCCAAGTACTCATCCAGCATGCTTTGCAGCTTGGCCCCATCGAAATAGTCCTCGATGCCGTAGCCAGAGGTGGCATAATAGTTGTCCTCGCCAATGGCCAGCACCAGCAGCAGGCCGTTGTTCCGCTCGTAGTCACCCACGCCCCAGTAGTTGAACATATAGTTGGCGTAGTCCTCAATGTCCTCCCCGCCCAGGAAGTCCACCGCCGCCACCGCGATCTGGGCGCCGGTCTCCTCAAAGAGGCTCTGGTTCTGGGTGATGATCTCCTGTTCCGTCTCCTCTGAGAGCACCCCGGCCTCATCCAGCACATACTGGTTCTCCGGGCGCTCCGGCACCACAATAGCCAGGGCGGGCAGCGCCAGGCCCCAGGCCAGGCACAGGGCCAGCGCCAAGGCCAGGGCTTTTTTCGGGACGCGCTTTGCGAGTGTCACGGCGGACGCCTCCTTTCGTTTATTCGTCCAGATCATAGGTGGCCAAAGGCTCCACCCCCGCCACAAAGCGCAGCAGGTTTACCGGGAACTTTTCCAGCCTGGCGTTAAACTCCCGGGCGTCGTCGTTGTAGCTGGAGCGGTTGATCTTGTCCTGCTCAGACTCCATCTCGGCAATGAGCTGATCCGGGTATTTTTCATCCGATTCCGAGAGCTCTGTCTGCTTCAGCTCCTCATACAGGTTCTGGGCGGCGTCTCCCATCAACTGGTTGGCCTGGGCCTCGTCGGAAAAATCGCTGTAGCTGTTCTGGGTCAGGGAGATGGCGTACTCCAGCTCCCCAATCAGGCCGGTCAGCTCCGGGTTCTGGCTGGTATAGCGTTCCGCCACGGTGATCAGGTTGTTGCCGGTGGCCTCCCGAGCCTCCAGCCCCTGATAGATGGCGTAGCCGGTCTGGTCGTAATAATAGGAGCCCTCCGCCTCGTCCCGCAGGTCCGTCAGCGAGGTGTGCACCCCTACGGGGATGGAAAGAAGGATGAGCCCCGCCATGACGCAGGCCCCCACAATGCTGCTCTTTTTCAATTTCACAAGCCTCCCTTTCTAGGAATAGAAGGTTCCCCGGCCCCTTGTTCGGGCCGGGGCAAAACCTGTGCTCAGGTGTGGATATCCAGCAGCTTCTGCTTCAGCTCGCCCTCCAAACGGCCGATCTCGGCCTCGGCGGCGCGGCGCTTGGCCCGGCCCTCGTCCTGAATCTTCACCACCTCGTCCAGAGTCTGGATAAGGGACTGGTTGGTCTGGCGCAGGGTCTCCATGTCCACCACGCCCCGCTCGGACTCCCTGGCGGTCTCGATGGTGCTCATCTTCAGGCGCTCGGCGTTCTTGCGCAGCAGCTCGTTGGTCATGTCGCTGACCTCCCGCTGGGCCTTCACCGCCTGCTCTGAGTGGGCCAGGCCCAACGCCAGCACCATCTGGCTCTTCCACAGGGGGATGGTGTTCACCAGGGTGGACTGGATCTTGTCGCTCATCAGCTTGTCGTTGTTCTGCACCAGGCGGATTTGAGGGCTCATCTGCACACTGACCATGCGGGTCAGCTCCAGGTCGTGGAGCTTTTTCTCAAAGTTGTCGCACTGCTGGGCATAGTCGTTGGCGGCCTGGGCGTCCTCCGCCAAGCCGGACTGCTTGGCCTTGTTCTCCAGCTCCACCAGGGTGGTGGCCCGCTCCTTTTGGAGCTTCTTCTTCCCGGCGATGATGTACATGGAAAGCTCCTTGTGGTAGCCCAGGTTCATCTCGTAGAGCTTATCCAGCATGACAATATCCTTCATCAGCTGCACCTGGTGGGACTCCAGGGCCGCGGCGATCTTGTTCACATTGTGCTCGGCGCTGTCGTACCGGGCCTTCATGGCGGTGATCTTGTTGCCCGTATTTTTAAAGAAGCCAAAGATCCCCTTCTTTTCCTCCTCCTGGATATCAAAGCCCTTCAGCTCCACCACCAGCTGGGAAATCTGATCCCCCACCTCGCCCAAATCCTTGGTGCGCACATTGTTCAGGGTGTTGTCGGAGAAAGAGGCAATCTTCTTCTGGGCGGCAGAACCGTACTGCAGCACCAAGGTGCTGTTGGAGATGTCGATTTTCTCCGCAAAGTCCTCCACCACCTGGCGCTCCTCGGGGGTAAGGGCGCTCTCGTCCAGAGAGGAGATCTCATCCTCTTTGGGCTTTTGGGGCGCGGGCGCCTCTTCGGGGGTCAGGGTCAGAGAGGGGGTCTCCACTCCCTCCAGGGTGAGGGTGGGCATTTTGGGGGCCTCGTTTTCCAAGGTCAATTTGATATCGTCGGGCATGTTTCTAACCTCCTTGATCATTCCTTGCTTCTCATAATGGAAACCGCCGCTCGGGCGTTTCTGGAATTTCTTTGAAAATGACGGGGCTGCTGGCGGAAAGGCCAGGCGCCGAACCCCCGCCTTTCACCGTTCTGCGGTTTATTTTTTGGCCTCCTCCTGCTTTTCTTCCTCCACAAATCCCTCCTGCTTTAAGAGGGTCTCAAACACGGTGATGTCCGCGGAAATATCCATGGCCTCTTCCGCATAGAGGGAGTCCAGCTGCTTTTCAAAGGCATCCGCCACCGTGTGCATCATCCCCGCGATGTTAAACAGGGTGGAGGTGATGTTCTCACCCTTCACGTTCTGGGCGGAGAGCCGCTGGTAGCTGTTCAAAAGCTTCATGGTGGTGGGCAGGTAATAGTTCATAAATTTCCGGATCTGCTGCGCCTTCTCCGGATGGTCGGCGATATAGCGGAAAATATCGGCGGAAGCCCGCTCCATGCGGGTGATGTCCTCGGAAAGGGTCTCGTCGGGAATGGCGTCATCCGCGGCACGGAGCTTTTTCAAATACTCCCGGCCCTCGTCGATAATCTTGTCCACCTCTGGGTCCCCTGTGTGGGACTTCTCCGGTTTTTCCGGCTCCTTTTTCGGCTCTTCCTTGGGCTTTTCCGGCTCCACCGGCACGAACATTTTCTTCCCCTTGAACAGTGCTCCCGAAGCCAGGAACACCAATACCAGCACCACAGCAAAAACGATGAAGTGATAGGGCTCGTACAATGGGAAACTCAAGGCGTAGAACAGGGCCACGCCGCCTGTGATATAAAACTTGGCGGGGCTTCCCTTACGCACCATTTTCATAGGCGGCTGCCCAGCACCCGGGGGGACAGGCGCCCCCTGCCAGGGAGCCTGCCGCGCCCGGTTTGCCGCCGCCCGCTGGGCGGCAGCGGCTTGGTTGGCCGCCGCATGCTGCGCGGCTGCCGCCCTTTGCGCCGCCGCAGCTCTCTGGGCCTTTGCCTGCTGGGAGGGGGGCGGCGCGACGGGCTTGCCCTGGGTATAGGTATAGCGGTAATAGCCATTGGCCTGCTTTGTTCCATTCTGGGGTGGAGCGCTTCCCTGGGGCGGCGCCTGATGCCCCGCCTGCCGCGTCTGCTGCGTCTGCCCAGCCCTGGGTCCCGGCTGGGGCGCTTGGCCCACCCCCTGTGGCGGGGGCGCCTGATAGGGGTGGCCGCCGGGCCCCGGGCCTCCATTCTTGCCCAAGTTCAGCGCCTGGTCCAAGCCTTGCGCCGCTTTGCCCAGGCCCTCCGCAAGCTTTCCTGCCATGGGAATGCCTGAACTTTTCAGTGTTCTATATACCTGGGAGGAGCGGAGCTCCTCCTGCAGGGGTTGGTTTTCTCGTTTATCCATCAGGGCTGCCTCCATGTTCCGGCAAAACTCCCGCTGCAAATCACAATCCTTTCGCAGTGGGAAGGATTTATATTGTTACCATTGTACTGTGAAACAGAGGGCGGTGTCAACTGAATTCTAGGCCCCGCGGCGCTTTTCCGGCATTTCACAAGCCAGCCGTTGAGAAAAGCGCTCACACGGGATGGGGCTCTCCCACTCTGGGGAAAACCGCCTTGACTTGATCCCCCGTGGCAATGCCCTCGCAGAAGGCCGTGGCCGCCCCTGCGGCCACGCCCCACTTCAGCCCGCCCAGGGCGCTGCCGTGAAGCTCGTACCCATAGAGGAAGCCCGCAACCAGGGAGTCTCCCGCCCCCACGGTGGAGACCGCCTCCCCGCGGACGCTGCGGCAGAACAGCGCTTGGCCGTTCTCCTCCAGAAGCAGGGCGCCCTTGGCCCCCAGGGAGACCACCACGTTCCGCGCCCCCATGCGCTGAAGCTCCCGGGCGTACTCCTTCACTTCCTGCACGTTCAGGCTGCCCGCAATGCCGAAAATCTGGGCCAGCTCCTCCTCGTTGGGCTTGATGAGGAAGGGCCGGTAGGGCAGGGCCGCCAGCAGCGGGTCCCCCTCCATGTCCACCACCAGCCGGGCCTTTCTCTGCCGGGCGGCCTCCAACACGCGGGGAAAGGCCGTTTCCGGCAGGGCGGCGGGCAGCACGCCGGAAAGCACCAGGGCGTCCCCTTCCCGCAAACGGGAAAGCCTTTCCAGCAGCTCTTCCACCGCCTGCTCCGGAATGGCGGGACCGGCGCCGTTAAAGGCGGTCTCCTCTCCGTCCGCGCAGCGCAGCTTCACATTCACCCGGGTATTCCCCTGGGGCAGCTGGACGAAATCCGTTTGGCAGCCAGCCTCCTCCAGCAAGCGGCAGAGCTCCTGTCCGGTAAAGCCCCCGGCCAGGCCCAGGGCCCGGTTCTCCACCCCCAGGGAGGACAGCAGCAAAGAGACGTTTACCCCCTTGCCTCCGGGGGCAAATGCATCCTGGGAAAAGCGTTGGATCACGCCCCGCTCAAAGCTCTCCAAAAAGATGAAATGGTCCAGTGCCGGGTTCAGTGTCACTGTAACTATCATAATACGTTTCCTCCCTTACAACTTCCTTAAGGTATTCTATCATTTTCAAAAAACTTTTTCAACCAAGCTGCGCCTGGACGCATGCCGCGGAGTCGTGCCCTTCGCTTACTCCCCCAGGTGGAAAACGCCGGCCCTGTGTCCGCGGGTTTGAGGCTGGAGGAGATGCGCGGATTCTGCTGTTTCGCTGCGCCTGGACGCATGCCGCGGAGTCGCGCCCTTCGCTTACTCCCCCAGGCGAAAAACGCCGGCCCTGTGTCCGCGGGTTTGAGGCTGGAGGAGATGCGCGGATTCTGCTGTTTCGCTGCGCCTGGACGCATGCCGCGGAGTCGCGCCCTTCGCTTACTCCCCCAGGCGGAAAACGCCGGCCCTGTGTCCGTGGGTTTGAGGCTGGAGGAGATGCGCGGATTCTGCTGTTTCGCTGCGCCTGGACGCATGCCGCGGAGTCGCGCGCTTCGCTTACTCCCTCAGGCGGAAAACGCCGGCCCTGTGTCCGCGGGTTTGAGGCTGGAGGAGATGCGCGGATTCTGCTGTTTCGCTGCGCCTGGACGCATGCCGCGGAGTCGCGCCCTTCGCTTACTCCCTCAGGCGGAAAGCGCCGGCCCTGTGTCCGCGGGTTTGAGGCTGGAGGAGATGCGCGGTTCCGCCCTTTCCGCGCATATCCCTCTCTTCGCTGGAAACACTAGAAAACGCATCCTCCCAGACTTTGGGACGGAAGCCAAATTACAGGAAAGGAGATTGTGTCATGCTGCGAAATAAGATCTGCGCCTTTGCCCTCTGTGCCGGTCTGGCCCTTTCCCTGGCGGGCTGCATGGAAAAGGCCGCCAGCGATGTGTCGGACACCGCCTCCCGGGTAGAGAGCGGCGCCGGGGAAACCGTCTCCCGCATAGAAAGCGGCCTGGAGGAAGCCGGCAGCCGGGTGGGCTCGGCCGTGGAGTCCGCCCTAGACCCCGATTCCTCCCGAAGAGAGGAATCCAAAGAGGAGTCCCGGGAAGAGGCCACCCCCGCGCCCGAGCCCCGGTAAGCGCGCCCCCTCTACAGCACCGCCCCCAGCCGGGGCGGTGCTTTTTCTATCCCCGGCTCCGCACCGCCTTGCGCCGCCCCCCGGTTTCTGCTATACTGGGACAGAAAGCAGAAGAGGAGGCAAACCCATGATTCGATGCTGTATTTTTGACGCCGATGGCACCCTGCTGGACTCCATGCCCATGTGGCGGGACATCACTTACGAATACGCCCAGCAAAAAGGAATTCATGCCCCAGAGGGGCTGCACCGCACCCTGAACCGGCTGAGCCTGGAGCAATGCGCGGCATATTACCAGGGCCTGGGGGTTCCGGGCACCGTGGAGGAAATTGCCCAGGAGCTTTCCCAATGCGCGCTGGAAGGCTATCGCACCCGGGTGCCGGAAAAACCCCATGCGGGAGAGTTCCTGCGGCTGCTGCAGGAAAATCACATCCACATTGCGGTGGCCACCGCCTCCAACCGGGAGGGTGTGCTGGCTGCCCTGCGCCGCCTGGGGATGCTGCCCCTGGTGGAGGAGTTCGTCACCTGCACAGAAGTGGGGAAAAGCAAGGAGCACCCGGATGTGTACCTTCGCTGCGCGGAAAGCTTTGGCGCGGCCCCGGAAGAGAGCGTGGTCTTCGAGGATTCCGCCTACGCCATCCGCACCGCCAAGGCCGCCGGTTTCCCCGTGGTGGCAGTGGAGGACGGCATTTCGGGGGACGGAGAGGGCCAGCTGGAAACCCGGGAGGGCATTGCCCGGCTCTCTGACTTCTACCTGCGGGACTATGAGGAGCTGATCCAGGCCCTGACCCCGCCGGAGGACCTGGCCCAAAGCCTGGGAGAGCTTTTGGGCTAAGGCACGTATTCCTTTGGAAAGCAAGGAGAAATGGGAAACATATGAGCGGTTTACGGAAAAAGCTGATTGGCAGCCGGGCCTTCTACGCGTCGGTGCTGGCCCTGCTGGTGCCCATGATCGTCCAACAGGGCATCACGCAGTTTGTCAACCTTTTGGACAACGTGATGGTGGGGCGTTTGGGCACAACTCCCATGTCCGGCGTGGCCATTGTCAACCAGATCATCTTCATCTTCAACCTGACCATTTTCGGCGGGCTGGGCGGCGCCTCCCTCTTTGGGGCGCAGTTCGCCGGCAAGAAAGATCACGAGGGGGTGCGTTACACCCTGCGCTTCCGGCTGGTGTTCAGCGTGGTGGTGTGCGCCCTGGGCATTCTGATCTTTCTTCTCTTTGGGGAGCAGCTGTTCCAGCTGTATTTGAACAAGGAGTCCTCTTCTCCGGAGGAGATCGCCTCCACTTTGGGCTATGCCAAGGAGTACATCGCCATCATGCTCTTTGGGCTTCTGCCTTTTGCCATAAACCAGTGCTTTTCCAGCACCCTGCGGGATGTGGGCGAGACCTTCTCTCCCATGGTGGCCAGCCTCATTGCCATCTGCGTCAACCTGACCGGCAACTACCTGCTGATTTACGGCAGCTTTGGCTTTCCCAAAATGGGGGTGGCCGGGGCGGCCTTGGCCACTGTCATTGCCCGGTGGGCGGAAATGGGATATCTGCTGCTGCGCACCTGGCGCCACCGGAAGCAGTTCCCCTTCCTGCAGGGGTTGTTCCGCCATTTCCGGGTGCCCCTGTCCCTGGTCAAACAGATCGCCGTCACCGGCACGCCCCTGCTGCTCAACGAGACCCTGTGGTCCATTGGCACGGCGGCGGTGAACATGTGCTACTCCTTCCGGGGGCTGGAGGCTGTGGCGGCCACTAACATCAACTCCACGGTGTGGAACTTGTTCGCCATTGTCATGGCGGCCATGGGCAACGCCATCGGCATCCTCTCCGGCCAGCTGCTGGGGGCCAATGACATTCCGGGCGCCAAGGACACCGTGCGCAAGCTGCTGTTTTTCAGCGTGTGTGTCAACGCGGTGATCGGCGGGCTCATTGTGGCGGTGTCCCCCTTTATCCCTTACATCTACAACACCGAGCCCTCGGTGCGCCAGACCGCCACCCATCTGCTGATGGTCTCCGGTTCGTTTTTACCCCTGTCCGCCTACACCCAGGGCACCTATTTCACCATCCGTTCCGGCGGGAAGACCTTCATCACCTTCCTGTTTGACTGCGTGTTCACTTGGGTGGTGTGCCTGCCCATTGCCTTCTGCCTGTGCCAGTTCACCGGCCTTTCGGTGGTATGGGTCTTTTTCTTCGTGTCGGCAGCGGATATCCTCAAGGCGGGAATTGGCACGGTGATGCTGGTCTCCGGCATCTGGGCCAAAAACATGGTGGGGGATCGGCCCGAAAACTAACTTGGGGAATACGGCCCGGGGCCCTGCGCTAAAATCTATTTGGGAGGAATTTATCATGGAAGTGCGAACGGAAAAACAGCCCTTTCAGGAGCGGGACGCCATCTCCCTTTTGGAGACTGTTGACGCGGCCACAGGGCAGAGGCAGGTGCTCAAAGAGTTCCGCCACCTGATTGAAGCCCCCAACTGGCTCCCTGGCGGGGACGCCCTGCTGTACAACGCCGGGGGGCGGCTGTGGAAATTCCACCTGGACACCTTGGAGAGCGAAGCGGTGAACACCGGTTTTGCGGACTGCTGCAACAACGACCATGTGCTCTCCCCGGACGGGACCCGGGTGGGCATCAGCCACGGCACCGGGGAGGACGGGCGCTCCCGGGTGTACACCCTGCCCCTTTCCGGCGGCGTGCCCCGGCTCATCACTCCCATGGCCCCCAGCTATCTTCACGGCTGGTCGCCGGATGGGAGGACCCTGGCCTACTGCGCGGAGCGCAACGGGGAGTTTGACATCTACACCATCCCGGTGGAGGGAGGCGAGGAGACCCGCCTGACCCACACCCCCGGCCTGAACGACGGCCCGGAATACTCCCCGGACGGAAAGCACATCTGGTTCAACTCTGTGCGCTCCGGGCTGATGCAGGTGTGGCGCATGAACGCGGACGGCTCTGACCAGACCCGTATAACCTGGGAGGAGGACTTAAACTGCTGGTTCCCCCACCTTTCCCCCGACGGGACCCAGGTGGCCTACATCGCCTACAAAAAGGGGGATGTGGAGCCCGGCGACCACCCCGCCCACAAAAACGTGGAGATCCGGGTGATGGACGCCGGGGGCCAAAACACCCGGGTGCTGGCAAAGCTCTTCGGCGGCCAGGGAACCTTGAACGTGAACAGCTGGTCCCCCGACGGGAAGAATCTGGCCTTTGTCAGCTACCGGCTGAAATAAACGCAAAAGCTCCCCTCCGGCAAGCCCGGAGGGGAGCTCTCTTTACCGCGCTCAGGAAGCGTAGTGCTTGTACAGGAAGGTGACGATCTGCCCGCGGGTGCAGCCGTCATTGGGGCTGAAGGTGGTGGCACTGGTGCCGGCGGTGATGTTGTTCCGCACTGCCCACAGCACGGGACGGTAGAAGTAATCCCCGGACGCCACATCCCGGAAGGGATTGCTGCCGCTGACGGAGGGGGACCCCGCCGCCTTGTACAGGAAGGTCATGATCTGCCCGCGGGTGCAGCCCTCATTGGGGCCGAAAGTGGTGGCGCTGGTGCCAGCGGTGATATTGTTCTCCACCGCCCACAGCACCGCTTTGTAGTAGTAGTCGCTGGACTTCACATCCCGGAAAGGATTGGAAGTCCGGGTGGGTTCCGGCTGGCCGGCGGCCTTCCACAGGAAGGTCATGGCCTGGGCACGGGTGCAGTCCGCGTTGGGGCTGAAGGCGGTGGCGCTGGTGCCGGAAGTGATGCCGTTTTCCACCGCCCATTTCACAGGATTGTAGAAGTAGTCGCCGGAGTGCACGTCCTTAAAGGGCAGGCCGCTGGGCTCTTCGGGTTCTTCGGGCTCTTCGGGGTTCTCCGGGTCGCCCGGGTCAATGGGCGTACCGCCGGTGCTCAGGGCAAAGGTGTAGGGGCCTGTGCGGCTGTTTCTTTCCAATAGGCACAGATAATAGTTTCCCGATTCTAATGTGACCTCTCTCTCCGCATCAATCCTTTGCGTGGTACTGTTCCAGATAAAATAATCATCCCATACTTCATTTCCGTCCGCGTCGTAAATGCGGGCATACATCTGTTCCGCTGCGGAAGAGAAAACAAAATCAAGCGTTCCCGATGAGCAACTGAACTCATAAAAATCCCGGTCATCATTCAGAGCGATCTGTCCGTTATACTGCGTATCAAGCTCAATTGAATTGGCCGTATCCAGTCCGTTATCGCTCCCTCCCATATTTTCTTTGAAGCTCTCATTGGCAGAGGAAAATTCTGTAGAGAATGAGTAGTTTCCCGTGTGGCCGTTTCGCTTCAAAACCAACAGATAGTAATCTCCCGCGGTTATATCCAAATTTACATCTGCTGTGAACTGTTGGGTGGTACTATTCCAAATATAGTAATCGCCCCAAATTTGATTTTTATGTCCGTCATACAGACGCAGATAGACTTGAGCCAACTCACCAACAAAACGCAGGTTTATGCGGCCAGCTCGCGTGGTTGCAATGTGATAATAGTCATTCTCTTCGCCAGAAGACATTTGCGCATAGTATTGATTCCCCAAGGTGATATAATCCGCCGTTTCCACCGTATCATTGGTGGAAGAGGAAGTTTCTCTTATGCTCATGGTTTCATTTGCCGAAGTAAACTCGATTGCAAACTGATAATTTCCCAGCCTGCCATTCCGCTTGTTTATCGCCAAACAATATGTACCGCCTTTTAGGTAGAATTCTTCCTGGAGAACCAATTTTTCAGTTGTCGAATCCCAGAGATAATATTCGTCGATAACCCTCTCGTTCTCGCTGTTATAAATCCGCAAGTAAATTTGGGAGACATCTGCTTCTGCTTTTAGTTCAATCGTTCCAGTTTCTGGAATAGTGAACTCATAGTAATCTCCGTCTTCATCTTCTGAAATCGATCCATAAATCAATGTGCTTAAGCCAACAGAAATCGGATAATCGACAGACCCCGTCGCCCCTGCGGAAAGGGGCAGTCCGGCCAGCAGCAGGCAGGCGGCCAGCACCAGAGCAAAGAGCCGTTTCATGGGTTTGCGTTTCATGGGTTTGCGTTTCATCATTACTTCCTCCTTCAGCTGTCCCCCTTAGGACAGGGAATTGATACCTTTATTATACTCGGGCTCTGTAAGATTTCAATAGGAAACGCTTTGTTTATATCCCAAATTTTATAAAAGAAATGGCAAAATTCCCCCTCTCATGGGAACCCCTTGATTTTCCGCCCGGGCTGTGGGAAAATAAGTGTATTCCAGTGAAGAACAAGTCAGAGATGGGGGTATTTTCTTATGGAATCACTGCGGGAGCTGTATCGCATTGGACGGGGGCCATCCAGCTCCCACACCATGGGGCCGTCCCACGCGGCCGTCCTGTTTCGGCAGGAATTTCCCCAGGCGGACCGGTTTCGCGCCACCCTGTACGGCTCTCTCGCCAAAACGGGCAGGGGCCACCTGACAGACGTGGCCATCCGGGACGCCTTCGCTCCCCTTCCCACGGAAATCGTCTTTGATACAGAGACACCCGAGGAAAGCCTGCCCCATCCCAACACCCTGGCGCTGCAAGCCTTCCAGCAGGAGCGGCCCTTGGGCCAGTGGCGGGTGTTCAGCGTGGGCGGCGGAAAGATCCAGATCGAGGGGCAGCCCGCCGTGGCCCCCCAAGATGTGTACCCTCTTTCCACCTTCCGGGAGATCAAGGAATACTGCGGCAGGAATGGGATGTTCCTCTGGCAGTTCGTGGAGGAGAACGAGGGGCCTGAAATCTGGGACTACCTGCGGGACGTGTGGAAGCAGATGAAGGCCACCGTCTACGCGGGGCTCAACACCGAGGGGGTGCTCCACGGGGGACTGGGCGTCCAGCGGAAGGCCAAATACCTGGTGCGCCAGCGCCACATGGATGAGAGCCCCGAGACCCGGGAAAACCGGAAGGTGTGCGCCTACGCCTTCGCCGTCAGCGAGGAAAACGCCGGCGGCGGCGTGGTGGTGACCGCCCCCACCTGCGGGGCCAGCGGCGTACTGCCGGCGGTGCTGCTCTTCAAGCAGGAGCAGCAGGGCTTTTCCGACACGGACGTGCTCCACGCCCTGGCGGCGGCGGGCATTGTGGGAAACATCATCAAAACCAACGCTTCCATCTCCGGGGCGGAGTGCGGCTGCCAGGCAGAGGTGGGCAGCGCCTGCTCCATGGCGGCGGCGGGCCTGGCGGAGCTGTACCACATGGACCTGGACCAGATTGAGTACGCGGCAGAGGTGGCCATGGAGCACCACCTGGGCCTGACCTGCGACCCCATCGGCGGCCTGGTGCAGATCCCCTGCATCGAACGCAACGCTGTGGCGGCCATGCGCGCCATCAACGCCCTGAGCCTGGCCAATTTCCTCACCTACACCCGGAAGATCTCCTTCGACATGGTGGTGAAAACCATGTACGAAACCGGCCGGGACCTGTTCTCCAAGTACCGCGAGACCAGCGAGGGCGGCCTGGCAAAAGTGTATACGGAATAAACTTGCCGCCATAAAGCGGGGAAGGGCGCCAGCCTAAACAGGCCGGCGCCCTTCCCTTTCCTTTTACAGCTTCCTTTCCCAGCGGAAGGGAAAGCCCCCCGTCCCGCTGTGTCCGCTGTCAATTTCTTCCAAACTTCTCGAATTTCAGCTGGCGGGGGATGAACTTCTTAATCCCCTCCAGCAGCTCTTCATCCGGGTTGAACACAAACAGCGTCTTCCCCGTCTTGCCGCTGCGGACAATCATATACCAGGCATCCCGGTGGTCGCTGTACTCCGTGGCAAAAATCCGCGCGTCAAAGCTCTGGTTCTTCAAGCGGGCCTCGTTCTGGGCGTACTGCCCAATGTCCTCGGCCGTGCTGCACTCAAAAGAAGTCATGCGCTTGCGGCTGGAACGGTTCATAATTTTGTCCACCGCCACATAGCCGTTGGTCAGGCTGTATTCATACTCCAAAAGCCGCATGGAAATCAGCTTGTAGCCGCCAAAACCCGCGCCGCCTGCGACCAGCAGCGACAGCATGGGTATGGGCACAATCATAAAGCCCACCACAAAGCCGATCAGCGCCACCACCAGCACTGCCAAAAAAATGCCGGCTGTTACCAGCATGTCCGTGGACTCGAACTTTTTCTTTACCATGCGTTCAATAAAAACGTCGCCCATTTTTACAATCCCATCCTTTCGCCGCGCCTGCCGCCCGGCGGATTTTCTTGAACATTGTACCATATCTTTTTACAAGATTCAATAAATCTTTTGTGAACAGCCCAAGGCTTTTTTAAAAAAACGCCCGTCAGCCCGCAAGGCGGGGAAAATGGCCCCCACCCCCTTGAACCGCTCGGTTTTTTGTGCTATGATAGATGAAACGCGCGGATGAAAGAAAGTACCCCCGCTCCACCCGGCCAGAGAGGCTCTGCCACCGGCTGAAAGCAGAGCTGCGCGGCGGGCGGGGAGAAGTTCCTTTCGGAGCGGCGGCGCTGAACCGGCCCTGGGAAAGGGGGCCGCACTAGGCGCCGACGGGAAAGGTCCCGTTACAGGCCGGAACGAGGGCGGGCTGCCCCTCCTGTTTTTGCAGGGGAGGACGTCCCGCTGAAATTGGGTGGTACCGCGTAGTAAAGCATTACTTCGCCCCTTTTTTCGGGGGCGGAGTTTTTTTGTCCCCATATTTCCCCTATAGGAAAGGAAGGTCAGCACACATGAAGGAACAGATCGAAGCCCTGCGGCAGCGCTTTGAAAGCGAGCTGCAGGCGGCCCAGAACAGCGACGCTGTAGAGAAGCTGCGCGTTGCCTACCTGGGTAAAAAGGGCTCTGTCACCGATTTGCTCAAGGGCCTGAAGGCTGTGGCCGGTGACCAGAAAAAGGAGATGGGCCAGCTCATCAACCAGCTGAAGCACCAGGTGGAGGAGGGCATTGCCCAACAGGTAGAGGCCATCCGCGCCGCGGAGGAGGAAAGGCTTATTGCCTCTGCTGAGCAGTATGACGTAACCCTGCCTGTGGACCAGAGCGAGGGGTCCTACCACCCCATCACGTTGGTGCAGCGGCAGCTGGAGGAAATCTTCTCCTCCATGGGCTTCACCATTGAGGATTACAAGGAGATCGTCACGGACTATGAGTGCTTTGAGGCGGTGAACATCCCCAAGCACCACCCCGCCCGAGACATGCAGGACACCTACTACCTCTCCAACGGCCAGCTGCTGAAGACCCACACCTCCGCCGCCCAGAACGCCATCATGCGCAAGTACGGCGCCCCCCTGCGGGCGGTGTTCCCGGGCCGGTGCTTCCGCAACGAGTCCACCGACGCCTGCCATGAGAACACGTTCTTCCAGATGGAGGGCCTGATGATTGACAAGGACATCTCCATCTCCAACCTGATCTACTTTATGAAAACCATGCTCTCTGAGGTATTTGAGCGGGATATCACGGTGCGGCTGCGGCCCGGCTTCTTCCCCTTCGTGGAGCCCGGCTTCGAGCTGGACATCTCCTGCCTGATCTGCGGCGGCGAGGGCTGCCCCAGCTGCAAAAACTCCGGCTGGCTGGAACTGTGCCCCTGCGGGATGATCCACCCCAACGTGCTGAAGATGGGCGGCATCGACCCAGAGGAGTACACAGGCTTCGCCTTTGGCCTGGGGCTGACCCGCCTGGCCATGATGAAGTACGGCATCAAGGACATCCGCGATTTGAACAGCGGCAACTTGAAGGCCCTGAGCCAGTTTAAGCACGAATAAAGAAGGGGGAAAACCGCTATGTATATCTCTATGAATTGGATCGGGGATTTTGTGGACCTTTCCGGCCTGGACCTGGAGGCACTTATCCACCGGTTCACACTCTCCACCGCCGAGGTGGAGGACGTCTATCACATGGGACAGGACCTGCGGGACGTGGTCGCCGGCAAGATCCTCTCTGTGGAGGCTCACCCCAACTCTAAAAAGCTCCACCTGCTCAAGGTGGATACCGGCGATACAATTTACGACGTGGTCTGCGGCGCCCCCAACGTGCGGGAGGGCCTGATCGTCCCCTTCGTCAAGGAGGGGGGCATGGTCTCCGGGCAGGAGATCGCCTGTGCCTCCATTGCCGGGGTGGAGTCCCACGGCATGTGCTGCTCTGAAAAGGAACTGGGTATCTCTGACAACCACGCCGGCCTGATGGAGCTGCCCGAGGACACCATTGTGGGCACGGACATCTGCGACCTGTACGCCATTAAGGACACGGTGTTCGAGGTGGACAACAAGTCTTTGACCAACCGCCCGGACCTGTGGGGCCATTACGGCATCGCCCGGGAGTTTGCCGCCCTGTCCGGCCGGGAGCTGAAGCCCCTGGAGACGGTCTCCCTGGAAGCCTATGACAATTTAGAGCCCATTCAGATTGACGTGCAGGACGACCTGTGCTACCGCTACACCGGCTTGAAGGTGCGCAACATCCAGAAAAAGGTGAGCCCTGTGGATATGCGCATCCGCCTGTACTACTGCGGCAGCCGGGGCATCAACCTGCTGGCCGATTTGACCAACTACCTGATGCTGGAGATGGGCCAGCCCATGCACGCCTTCGACTGCGCCAAGGTGGACCAGATTGAGGTCAAGCGTTTTGAGGCGCCCTTCGCCTTCACCACCCTGGACGGCCAGGAGCGCACCGTGGACGAGAATACCCTGATGATCTGCTGCAAGGGCCAGCCCGTGGCCATCGCGGGCATTATGGGCGGCCTGGATTCTGAAATCGAGGACGACACCGACAGCCTGCTGCTGGAGAGCGCCAACTTCGACGCAGTCAGCGTGCGGAAGTCTTCCACCCGGCTGGGCCTGCGCACCGACGCCTCTATGCGCTATGAGAAGACCCTGGACCCGGAGATGTGCCCCACCGCTATCGCCCGGTTTGTAAAGCTGCTGCTGGACATCGACCCGCAGGCGCAGGTCATCTCCCGGCTTACCGATGTGTACTGCAAGAAGTACCCCCAGGTCTCTTTGACCTTTGACAAGGCCTATGTGGACCGCTACACCGGCATTGAAATCAGCAACGACCGCATTTTGGAGACCCTGCGGGCTTTGGGCTTCGGCGCCCAGTTCGACGGCCGGGAGTTCCAGGTGGAGGTGCCCTCTTGGCGGGCCACCAAGGACGTGACCATCAAGGCGGACATCATCGAGGAGATCACCCGTATTTACGGCTATGACAACTTCCAAATCAAAACCACCCGCAGCGCCCTCTACCCCGAAAAGCGCAGCGCCGGCAACAAGGCCGACAACTTCACCAAGGACATCCTGGTGCAGCGGTACCACCTGCACGAGGTCCACTCCTACATCTGGTTCGACCAAAAGAAGTGCAAGGAGCTGGGCATCGCCCTGGAAGAGAACGTGAAGCTGCTCTCTCCCCAAAGCCCGGACTTGGAGACCCTGCGCACCAACATGGGCCCCACGCTGCTCAGCTTTGTGAATGAGAACAAGCCCTTTGCCCCGGACTTCGGCATCTTCGAGATCGGCCGCGTCTGCGAGGGGGTGAAGGAGGACGGCCTGTGCAACGAGCGGAAAAAACTGGGCATTGCCCTGTACAGCCGCACCCGCAGCGAAAAGGAACTGTACATGGAGCTGCTGGAGATTTTCACCGCCCTGGGCCGGGACATCAAGCGGGCGGACTTCACCTTTAAAAACGGCGAACCCCGGCATGGCTGGCAGCATCCCCGGAACACGGCTTTCGTCTCCTGCAAGGGGCAGGAGCTGGGCTGGCTGTGCGCCCTCCATCCCGCGGTGGCTGCCAAGCTGGACAAGAAAGCCGCCGTGGTCTGCGCGCAGCTGGATATGGACGCCTTCGCCGCCATCCAGGAGACGGACATTGCCTATCGGGAGCCCTCCCGCTTCCCCGGCATTGACATCGACCTGTCCCTGGCCCTCCCCCAAGGCATGACCTATGCCCAGCTGGCCCCTGCCTGGGCGGATTTGGACGCGGAAACCCTTTCCAGCGTCACCCTCATCGACTCCTTCCAGCAGGGCGACCTGCTGAGTATCACCCTGCGGTTTGCCTTCTCCTCGCAAGAGCACACCCTCTCAAAAGAGGAGGTCCAGCCCTGGGTGGACGGCATCGTGGAAAAATTGGCAAAAGTGGGGGTAGCCCTGCGCTCTTAAGCGGGTTTTCCCCAGCAAAAGGGGGCGCCAGTGGAAAAAGTGCTTGCATTCCCAAGGATTATCCTGTATGATAAAGGATGAGAAGTTTTGGGACGAACTGGAGGTGTTCCACATGCCGGACGATTACACCAACAACACGATCACTTTTTCCATGGAAGAGGTGCGCGAGGCCGATATGAAGCGCATCCTGCTGACGGTATATGACGCCCTGAAGGAAAAGGGCTACAACCCCATCAGCCAGATTGTGGGATACATCCTCTCGGAAGACCCCACCTACATCACGACCCACAACAACGCCCGCAGCCTCATCCGCCGGATCGACCGCGACGAGCTTTTGAAAGCCATGGTGCGTTCTTACCTGGGCGAGTGATCCAACAGCAAATCTACAGAAAGCGCGGTGATTCTTTGAGCGAACAGAAAAAGCAGAGCTTCCCTACCTATAAGGGGAAACCCCTGGTACGCAGCGGAGACACTCTTTACTATGGCAGCATGCGGGATAAGTATGTCATCAAAATGAACATCAAGTCGAAGAAGAAGGTGGGAGACCTGGAGGTTGCCGATAAGGTGACCATTCAGCTGATGTACACCGACCCCGAGATCCGCACCCGCAAGCAGATCGTAAAAACCAGCGAGAAAAACGGCCTGTACCTGGCCCTGGATATTGCCGACGCCTGGCTGACCCGGGCGCTGGCAGAGTAAATCCATCCGCTCATACAAAAAGGAGAAGGGACCGCCCAAATGGGCGGCCCCTTCTCCTTTTTGTTCAAGAGGGCCAACGGCACGCCCACATCACCTGGGCGCCCGTGAGGAAGGCGCAGTAATAAAGCCCCAGGGATATTCCCTCCCCGGCCAGCAGGGCGCTGCGGAAACCCGGCCGGTTTTCCGTCAGCCTTCCCAGCAGCAGGAACAGGGGGAAGCAGCAGGAGAGATACCGCCCTGCACTGAGCAGCCAGGAGAGGCAGTAGGTAGCCGTAAAGAAAAAGAACCCATAGGCCAGCAAGCTGGGGGGCAGCGCTCCCCGGAGGACGCCCCAATAAAGAAGGAGTATCCCGCCCAGGAACAGGACCAGGCCGGGGAACCACACCGCCCATCCCACAGAGAGCAGCGCATTCCCCGCGAAGTAGTCCACCATATACTCTACCACCTGAGAGACCCATAAAAACCCCTGGTACCAGTGTTCCTGGTGCTTCACAAAGGCAAAGGGGTCCCCATCCACCCAGGCATTGAGCAGCAGGTAGAACACCGTCCCCGCAGCGGGGAGCAGCACCGGGGGAAGGCGGCGGAACACCCTTCTCCAGCAGTGCTTGGAACGCCCTGCCGCGGGCGCCAAGGGCCGCTCTCCCGCCAGCAGCTCAACGGCAGCGGGAAGGATGACCAGCAGGCCTGTCATCCGGGTGAGGGCGGCCGCCGCGCCGAAAACCCCGTACAGAATCCACCGGCGCCGGCGGGCATAATAGCAGGCCCCGGCAGAGGCCAGCAAAAAAAGCCCCTCCGTCATCATCAGGCTGGAGAAAAAAGAGAAGGGGAACAGGGAAAGATAGAACAGGGCGTCCCGCGCCACGGCAGGGCCCCCGCAGTCCCGGGCCAGCTTGTAGACGTAGCAGCTGCCCCCGCTGGCGCACAGGCAGGAGAGGAGCATCCCCGCCACCTGGGTGTCTGGGATGAGCAGCCGCAGCAGGCGCACGGCCCACACATAGCCGGGGAAGAACACCAAAAACAGGTGCTGGCCGTTTTCCACATACCCGGCGTAGCCCAGCTCCACCAGGTTTTTATAGTGGTTCCCATCCCAACGCAGCAGCTGGCGGAAGGCCCCTTCCGGAGACAGCTCCCCCTGGGAAAGGAGCACCGCTGCCAGCATTCCTGTCCCCACCAAAAGGACCCGGAATCCAAAGGACCAGAGAAACACCTGCCAGCCAGGGACCCCTTCCTCCCCGGAGCGCGCTTCCCCCTGGGCCAGGGAAACCAGGGAAACAAGCCTTCCCCCCGCACCCCAGGCAGCCAGGCACCGCAAAAGCAGCAGGACGCCCAAAGAGAGGACAGCCAGCGTAACCAGCACTCCCAGCACAGCCCATTCCCCCTTTCTGTTATAGAGTTAAGGATACTACAGGGCCAGCTTTCCTGTCAACCGCGGGGCAATCCCGGAAAAGTGTCCAAGTTTTTCCAGCGTCCTGTCCCGGCTTTTCTTCAAAAGGGAAAAACTTCCGTTTTCTTCGGAAAAAGGGGGAAAATCCCAGTGATTCCCCTGCGGATTCCCTTGCCATTTGGGCGAAAATGTGGTACTCTCTCCTTAGTCGATAAAACAATATCCATTCCCAAAAATCGCCGGAAGGCCGGGCGCCTCTTTGGGCTGCCGGCGCCGGGAAAAACTGCCTTCGCGCTCCGTCCACTCGGAGCCTTGATGCTTGGAAAGGAGCAATATGCCATGGTCTACACGAGAAATGTCAGCGACTCCATTGTCTGGGTGGGCGGCAGCGACCGCCGCCTGGCCCTGTTTGAAAACCTGTTTCCCATCCCCCGGGGGGTCTCCTACAACTCCTATGTGATTCTGGATGAGAAGACCGCCCTGCTGGACACGGTGGATTCCTCCATTGCCCTGCAGTTCCTCCAGAACGTGCGGGCTACCCTGGGAGACCGGCCCCTGGATTACCTCATCGTCAACCACATGGAGCCCGACCACTGCGCCACCATTGAAATGCTGCTGCCCTATTATCCCAACCTGAAGATTGTGGGCAACGCCAAAACCTTCCAGATGATCCGCCAGTTCTACGACTTCGACGTGGACAGCCACGCCCTGGTGGTCAAGGAGGGGGACGCCCTGGAGCTGGGCAGCCACACCCTGCGCTTCTACACCGCCCCCATGGTTCACTGGCCCGAGGTGATGGTCAGCTATGAGGAAAGCGAGAAGGTGCTCTTCTCCGCCGATGCCTTCGGCACCTTCGGCGCTGTGGACGGCGCCCTGTTCAACGACGAGGTGGACTTCGACAAGGATTGGCTGGAGGACGCCCGCCGCTATTACGGCAACATTGTGGGCAAGTACGGCCCCCAGGTCCAGGCGGCCTTGAAGAAGCTCTCCGGGCTGGACATCGCCACCATCTGCCCCCTGCACGGGCCCGTGTGGCGCAATGACCTGGGCTACCTGCTGAATAAATACGACCTGTGGAGCCGTTATGAGCCGGAGGAGAAGGCCGTGGCCATCTTCTATGCCTCCATGTACGGCAACACGGAGAACGCCGCCAACCTGCTGGCCAACGGCCTGGCGGAGGCGGGCGTGAAGAACATCGCCCTGTACGACATCTCCAGCACCCACGTCTCCACCCTCATCGCGGAGATCTTCCGGTGCAGCCACATCGTGCTGGCCTCCCCCACCTACAACAACGGCATGTATCCCGCCATGGCCAACCTCATCCACGACATGAAGGCCCTGCTGCTGCAGAACCGCACGGTGGGCCTGATTGAGAACGGCACCTGGAACCCTGCCAGCGGCAAGCTGATGCGGGCCGAGCTGAACGGCATGAAAGGCATGGACATCCTGGAGCCCGCCGTCACCCTCAAGTCCTCTCTGAAGGAGGACAGCAAGGCCCAGCTGGACGCCTTGAAGGACGCCATTGTGGAGTCTTTGAAAGGGTAAAATTCTATGAGTGCCATTGAGATCCGGCTAATAGACGAATGCCACAAAGTGGATATCCACTTGCCCAATGAACCCTTTCCCCTGTTTGGCCGGATGGTCCCTTCGTATACAAACGAAACCTGGGATTACACAACCGAACCTTTAGAACCGGTGGAAGAGATGTGTTTCCCAGACGAAAACTACTGTTACGAGGACATGGCGTCTGACCATCTCTTTATAGGCGCCTATGACGGGGAACAATGCGTAGGGCTGGCCATTCTCCGCGACGGCTTTTTCAAGTATATGTATCTTTATGACCTAAAGGTTAACCGGGAATACCGCCGTCAGGGAGTGGCGAAGGCTTTGCTGGAAAAAGCTGCCGCGGCCGCGAAGGAGCGCGGCTTTCAAGGCCTCTACACCCAGGGTCAGGACAACAATTTGGGCGCCTGCCTGTTTTATGTAAAACAGGGGTTCGTCATTGGCGGCTTAGATACCAAAGTCTACCAGGGCACCCCGCAAGAGGGGAAAAAAGACATCCTTTTCTATTGGGATTTTTAAGAAAGCTGCTGGTACACGCTGCTTATCAACTCCCTCTGCTCTGGGGACGGTTACAGCGGCGCAGCCCAGTTTGTCAACGGCAGTGTACAGGCGGAGCTCCCTCTCGGCCAGGAAGGCCTGCTCATAGTAGATGTATAACCACGCAAAAAGGACACCCGGAAAACTGGGTGTCCTTTTGTTTTATTGGATACAGGCGGAAACTCCGCAAGGTGAGCTTCTGTCAAAGGGAAAAGTTTCTGTCCCACCGGCTGGGGCTGCAGGCTACCCGCCTTTGGCGGCGTGCGCCCTGTCCCCTGGTTTCTTTCCGGCTGCGCCATTGCAGGGAAAGACCGCAGGGCTCTGCCCTGCAACCCGCAAGCTTTTTTGAAAAAAAGCTTGACCAAAAAACTTTTATCCCGCTTCGCGGCGCTTCTGTGTTAGCTCAATCTGGCCTTGAAGTCCTGGTATCCGAACTCCTTCACAACCTCCACGGCGCCATCCTCATGGCGCAAGGCGATGGTAGGTAGGGGCATGCCGTTGAAGGTGTTGGTTTTCACCATGGTGTACAGGGCCATGTCCTCCAGGACGATTTGGCTGCCCTCCTCCAAAGGCTGGTCGAAGGAGTAATCCCCGATAACATCCCCGGCCAGGCAAGTGGGACCTGCCAGGCGGTAGGTGTAGGGCTTCTCCCCCGCCTTGCCGGAATCCTTCACCGGCGGGCGGTAGGGCATCTCCAGCACGTCGGGCATGTGGCAGGCGGCGGAGGTGTCCAGAATGGCGATGTCCATGCCGTTGTGGACAATCTCCAGCACGGAGGAGATTAAAAAGCCCGCGTTTAAGACCACGGCCTCCCCTGGCTCCAGGTAAACCTCCAGGCCGTACTTCTCCCGGAAATGCTTCACCACTCGCACCAGCCGGGGGATGTCGTAATCCCTTCGGGTGATGTGGTGGCCTCCCCCCAGGTTCAGCCATTTCATCCGGGGCAGGTACTTCCCGAATTTCTCCTCAAAGGCGTTGGCGGTGGTCTCCAAGTCGTCGGAGTTTTGCTCGCACAGGGTGTGGAAATGCAGGCCGTCCAGCAGGGGCAGCAGGCTCTCGTCGAAATTTGCCAGGGTGGTCCCCAGCCGGGAGCCGGGGGCGCAGGGGTCATAGATGGCGTGGCCCTCCTGGGTGGAGCACTCCGGGTTGACGCGCAGGCCCACCTGCTTGCCCGCCTCCTGGGCCCGCTGGGCGTATTTGCGCAGCTGGCTGGGGGAGTTGAACACAAAGTGGTCCGCCAGGCCCAGCAGCGCCTGGAACTCCTCCTCCCGGTAGGCGGGGGAGAACACGTGCACCTCGCCGGGGAATTCCTCCCGGCCCAGGCGGGCCTCATACAGGCCGCTGGCGGTGGTGCCGGCCAGGTACCGGCTGATCAGGGGATAGCAGGCGAACATGGAGAAGGCCTTCTGGGCCAACAAGATCTTGCAGCCCGCCTCCTGCTGCACCTGCCGGAGGATCTCCAGGTTTTTCTTCAAAAGCCCCTCGTCCACCAGGAAATAGGGGGTGTTCAGCTGTGCCATGTCAGTCTACCAGAGCGGGGTTCTCGTCAATCTGCCAGGGCAGGCCCCACTGGTTCAAGGCGTCCATGTAGGGATCGGGATCGAACTCCTCCACGGTGTAGACGCCGGGCTTTGACCACTTGCCGGTGAGCAGCATCATGGCCCCCACCATGGCGGGCACGCCGGTGGTGTAGGAAATGGCCTGGGAGCCCACTTCCTTGTAGCACTCCTGGTGGTCGCAGATGTTGTAGATGTAGGCCTTCTTCTCCTTGCCGTCCTTCTTGCCAGTGAAGATGCAGCCGATGTTGGTCTTGCCCACGGTGCGGGGGCCCAGGGTGGCCGGGTCGGGCAGCAGGGCCTTCAGGAACTGGATGGGGACGATCTTGTGGCCCTCAAACTCCACAGGCTCGGTGGAGAGCATGCCCACGTTTTCCAAGCACTTCATGTGGGTCAGGTAGCTCTGGCCGAAGGTCATGAAGAAGCGGATGCGCTTGACGCCGGGGATATTCTTGGCCAAGCTCTCGATCTCCTCGTGGTGGAGCAGGTACATGTCCTTCTGGCCCACCTGGTCGAAGTTGTACTCCCGCTTGATGCTCATGGCGGGGATCTCCACCCAGTGGCCGTCCTCCCAGTAGGAGCCGGGGGCGGACACCTCCCGCAGGTTCACTTCGGGGTTGAAGTTGGTGGCGAAGGGATAGCCGTGATCTCCCCCGTTGCAGTCCAGGATGTCGATGGTGTCGATCTGGTCGAAAAGGTGCTTCTGGGCGTAGGCGCAGTAGGCCTGGGTGACGCCGGGGTCAAAGCCGGTACCCAGCAAAGCGGTGAGGCCCGCCTTCTCGAACTTCTCCTTGTAGGCCCACTGGTAGGAGTAGTCAAAGTAGGCGGAGAAACCCTCCTCCTTGCAGCGCTTCTCGTAGTTGGCGCGCCAGGCCGGGTCGGAGAGGTCCTCCGGCTCGTAGTTGGCGGTGTCCAAGTAGTTGACGCCGCACTCCAGGCAAGCGTCCATAATGGCCAAATCCTGGTAGGGCAGGGCAATGTTCATCACCAGGTCGGGCTGGTACTCCCGGATGAGGGCCGCCACCTGAGAGGCGTCGTCGGCGTTCACCTGGGCGGTGGTGATGCGGGTCTTGGTCTTGCCCTCCAGGTCGGCCTTAAGGGCGTCGCACTTAGATTTTGTGCGGGAGGCAATGCAGATGTCGGTGAACAGGTCATCGCACTGGCAGCACTTGCGGATGGCTACGTTGGCCACACCACCGCAGCCGATGATGAGAACTTTGCTCATGAGAAACACTCCTTTATAGTAAAAGTTAAAAAGTGGAACGCGAAGCGCGTGAAAGTTTTTGGTCCAGCTTTTTTCAAAAAGCTGGCAGTTGGTAAGGCGGAGCCTTACGGCCTTGACCTTGCGGGCGCAGCCGGGAAGAAAAAGTCAGGCACAAGCCCGCACATGCCCGCAGGGCAATAGGGCGCAGGGCCGGTCAGTTTCCACTCAGCCTTCAGAAAATCCTCTAATCTTCCGCGAACCGGCCGGGCCCTTGTTTACAGGCCTTCGGCCTGATATGACAACGGCCCTACCTCTCTTTCCCACAAAGCTGCGCTTTGCTTTCGGTCGTGGGGCGCTGCCCCACACCCCGCAGCCTTTGAAAAGGCTGGCGAAACTTTTACGCCGCTTCGCGGTTCTTTCCTTTTAGCTCAGCGCTAACAGCATCTCCCTTACAATCTTACAGGCCACCATGGTACTGACGCCGCTCTGGTCATAGGGCGGGCTCAGCTCGTTGACGTCGCAGGCCACCACATTGGCCCGCTGGCACACCAGGGTCACGGCCTTGCGCAGCTCCTCAAAGGAAACGCCGCCGGGCTCCGGGGTGCCGGTGCCCGGGAACACGCTGGGGTCCAGCACATCCAAATCCAGGGTGAAGTACACCGGGGTGTCCCCCAGCTGCTCCAGCCGCTCCTCCAGGCCATGTAAATCGAACTTGTGGGTACAGACGTGGTCCTTCCCCCAGCGGAACTCCTCCCGGTCCCCCGAGCGGATGCCGAACTGGAAGATTTTCCCGTCCCCGCACAGCTCCCAGCAGCGGCGCAGCACGCAGGCGTGGGAGAGCTGCACCCCCAGGTAGTCGTCCCGCAAATCGGCGTGGGCGTCAAAGTGGAGGACGTGGATATCCGGGTACTTGGCGAAAGCCGCCCGGAAGGCGCCCAGCGTCACCAGGTGCTCGCCCCCCAGCAGGAAGGGCCGCTTGCCCGCTTCCAGAATAGTTGCGGCCCGCTCTTCGATCTGCTCCAAAGACAGGGCGGCGTCCCCCAGAGGCAGCTCGATGTCGCCGCTGTCGAACACGGCGATATCCTCCAGGTCCTTGTCCTGGTAGGGGCTGTAGCTCTCTATGCCGTGGGACTCCCGCCGGATGGCGCTGCTTCCAAACCGGGAGCCCGGCCGGTAAGAGGTGGTGGAGTCAAAGGGTGCGCCAAACAGAACCGTGCCCGCCTCTTCCCACTCTTTATCGCAGGAAAGGAAGGTCTCGATATTTTTACTCAACATGCTTCAACAGCTCCTCCACATAGGCTGGGATATAAAAGGCCCCCTTGTGCAGGGTGGTGGTGTAGTAGTGGCAGGGAATGCTCCGCATGTTCCACCGGGTCTCGTCCAGGTCCCGCAGGGGGTGGTATTTCTTGGAGGCGAACCCAAACAGCCAGTGCCCCGAGGGGTAGGTGGGGATGTGGGCCTGGTACACCTTGCTGATGGGGAAGCTCTCCACAATGTTTTTGTGGGCCCGCTGGCAGGCGGCGGCGTCCCCGGGGTAGAAGGGGCTCTCGTGCTGGTTGATGAGGATGCCGTCCTCCTTCAGGGCTTTGTAGCAGTTGCCGTAAAACTCCCGGGTGAACAGGCCCTCTCCAGGGCCGAAGGGGTCGGTGGAGTCCACGATGATCAAATCGTACTCCTCCTGGCGGGAACGGATGAACTTTAGCCCGTCCTCATAGTGGATGGTGAGCCGGGGGTCGTCCAGGCGGCAGGCGGTTTTGGGCAGGTACTTCTTGCACACCTCCACCACCAGGGGGTCGACCTCCACCATGTCGATGTGCTGAAGGTCGCTGTACTGCACCAGCTCCCGGATGACGCCGCCGTCCCCCGCGCCGATGACCAGCACCTTCTCCACATGGGGATGCACCGCCATGGGCACATGGGTGATCATCTCGTGGTAGATGAACTCGTCCTTTTCCGTCAGCATCATGTAGCCGTCCAGGGTGAGGAAACGGCCGAACTCCGGGGAGTCGAACACGTCAATGCGCTGGAACTCGCTTTTCCCGCTGTAAAGCTGCCGGTCCACCCGGATGGAGAACTTCACATTGGGGGTGTGCTCCTCCGAAAACCAAAACTCCATGTCAATACACTCCCTTCAACACATTCAGGCGGCGGATATCCGGGTCCTCGGGGCCGGTCATGCTGCAGCCCTTTTCCTTGGCGTATTGGATATATTCCACGATTTTCGGGGTAATGCGCTCCCCTGGGGCCAAGATGGGGATGCCCGGCGGGTAGCACATGACAAACTCGCTGCACACGTGCCCGGCAGACTCCTCCAGAGGCAGGGAGACATTCTCCGCGTAGAAAGCATCCTGAGGAGAGAGCACCACCTCCGGCTCGATGTACTCCTGGCGCATCAGCCCGGCGGCGTCCGGCCTGCCAAAGCGGCGGCGCACCTCAGAAAGGGCGCTGACCAGGCGCTCCACCTCCCGGGGCCTGTCCCCAATGGAAAGGTAAGCCAAAAAATTGCCCAAATCGCCAAACTCGATCTGGATGTCGTACTCGTCCCGCAGCAGGTCATAGACCTCTATGCCCGCCAGGCCCACGTTCAGGGTGTTTACCGAGAGCTTGGTCCTGTCAAAATCAAAGACGCTGTCGCCGTTTATCAGCTCTTTGGAATAGGCGTAATAGCCGCCGATCTGGTTGATCTCCCCCCGGGCGTAGTCGGCCAATTTCACCACCTGGGAGAATGCCTCCCTGCCCCGCAGGGCCAGGTTCCGCCGGGAGATATCCAGGCTGGAAAGCAGCAGGTAAGAGCCGGAGGTGGTCTGGGTCAGGTTGATAATCTGCCGCACATGGCCCTCCTGCATGGCGGGGCCGCACAGCAGCAGGCTGCTCTGGGTTAAGCTGCCGCCGGACTTGTGCATAGAGACCGCCGCCATATCCGCCCCGGCAGCCATGGCGGACACAGGCAGCTCATCGCTGAAGTAAAAGTGGGTGCCGTGGGCCTCGTCAGCCAGGCAGAGCATGCCGTGTTCGTGGGCCATTTGGGCGATGGCCCGGATGTCGGAGCAGATGCCGTAATAGGTGGGATTGTTCACCAGCACCGCTTTTGCGTTGGGATGCTTCTTAATGGCGGCCTCCACATCCTCCCGGCGCATGCCCAGAGGGATGCCCAGCCGGTCGTCACAGGCGGGGTCCACATAGACAGGCACCGCGCCGCACAGCACCATGGCCCCCATAACGCTGCGGTGGACATTTCGCGGCAGGATGATCTTCTCCCCCCGCTTGGCCACAGAGAGGATCATGGCCTGCACCGCGGAGGTGGTGCCGCCCACCATCAAAAAGGCATGGGCCGCTCCAAAAGCCTGGGCCGCCAGCTCCTCCGCCTCCCGGATGACGGAGACAGGATGGCACAGGTTGTCCAAAGGCTTCATGGAATTGACGTCCATGCGCACGCATTTTTCCCCTAAAAGCTCGGTCAGCTCCGGGTTGCCCCGGCCCCTCTTGTGGCCGGGGACGTCGAAGGGCACCACCCGGCGTTTTTCAAATTCCTGAAGCGCCTCGTAAATCGGGGCGCGCTCTTGTGAAAGCATCGGTATCCCCCCTATGGCAAAATGAAACTACAGGCGAACGGCCACGCAGCGTACAAATTGGGGATCTTCTCGCCGGCACGGTCTTCTAAGACCCACCGGAGAGCACGGCGGGAGCCGGCCCAGCGCCCTATCGCCTTGCAGGCGCGTGCGGGCTTAGACCTGCACTCTTTTCCCGCAAAGCTGCGCTTTGCTTTCGGCCGTGGGACGCCGCCCCACACCCCGCCAGCTTTCTTTCGCAGAAAGCTGGGCAAAGAACCTTCCCCGCCTGCGGCGTGGCTCTCCTCTTTTCTCAGTAGATATTCCTGCCGCTGAAAATCTCAATCATCTCCCGGCGCAGGTTCTGCATAATCTCCAGCCGGGTTCTGGGCGGCAGCTCATACACATCGGTGTTGAACAGGTAGTTCTGCAGGTCGATGTCCTTCACCATCATCTTGGTGTGGAACAGGTTGGCCTCATACACGTTGATGTCCACGGCGTCATACCGGCGCAGGGTCTCCGGGTCGATATAGTGCTGGATGGACACCACATCGTGGTCTAAAAACAGCTTTTTCCCATCCAGGTCCCGGGTAAAGCCCCGCACCCGGTAATCCATGGTGATGATGTCCGAGTCGAAGGAGCCGATCAAATAATCCAGCGTGGACAGGGGCGTGATCTCCCCGCAGGTGGCCACGTCGATATCCACCCGGAAGGTGGCAAGACAGGTCTCCGGATGGTACTCCGGGTAGGTGTGCACCGTGACGTGGCTCTTGTCCAGGTGGGCCAGCTGGGTCTCCCCCGCCGGGACCATGGAGCCCTCGGCAATTAAAATGGTGACAGAGGCCCCCTGGGGGTCGTAGTCCTGCCGGGCGATGTTCAGCACCTTGGCGCCGATCATATCCGTCAGGGTGGTGAGGATATTGGTCAGGCGCTCGGAGTTGTACTGCTCGTCAATATAGGCAATGTAATCCCGCTGCTCCCGGGGAGTTTTGGCATAGCACACATCATAGATGTTGAAACTCAGCGCCTTTGTCAGGTTGTTAAATCCATAGAGCCTTAATTTTTCTCCCATAGCCCCATACCCCTTTTTTCTCGATAGATATGTAAAAAGCGGTGCGCCCAACGCGCACCGCCTGTAAAGTCCATGGTTTGTCAGAAAGCATCCGGGAACAACCCCCCTTCCCCCCTGCCGGCTAAAGCAGGGCGCAAAAAGGGCGCTCTGGTCTCCAGTGCAAATAACTCACTTTACCCACGCTTATTGACCTTTTACAAGTTGATGCGCGAAACGCGCTGGTTATAAAGTGACCAACTTATAAAATTGAGCTTTTAACTCAATCAATAACGATGAACGCCCGGCCCGGCGGCTTTTCCCGCCCAAGCTGAAAACACGGCCCGGCTTTTCATCCTTCGGCAGTTGACCCGGCTGTCCGTATGGCCTTGACCCAGCGCACTGGGTGGTCAGAGAAGTATTTGCATGGAGCACACGGTCCCATGACAAGTTAAGTATATCGGGAAATCCCCCGGTTGTCAAGCAATAGATTCCCCTTGGGGCCAGTTCTTTTCCCCTCTGGGGGTTATCCGGTTTCTCTGTCCTGTTTTTCGGACAATGATTCACTGCGGCGCGTCCTGCTCCCGGGCCAGCCGCACCGGCACCCCGTTGACCTCCACACCGCCCTCGGCCCGGATGAGGATATATCCCACCCCGTCGATAATGCGGGTCTCCACCAGGTCTCCCCGCTCTGGGGGCACCTGGATTTTCACCTCTGGGGTACAGACCTCCAAGCGCTTTTTATCCACCAGGTTCTGGGGGGAGACCCGGGCGTTTTCCCCGAAAGCCTCTTCAAACCGCTGGGAAAAGGCCTCTCGGTGCTCTTCCTCCACACCGCTTATCGAGAGCACCATGTCCAGCGCCCCCTTCGAGAGCACCAAAGGCTCTGGGTCTTTATCCTCCTTGTGCTGGGCCATCATGTCCACCAGCCTTCCCTGCACGGACTGGACCACATCCAGGCTGCAGTCGCCGCCCAAGGTGTCCGCTAAGATGGACTGAAATGTCTCCTTCTGCTGGTCCGCGGGAGGCGGCAGCGGCTGGCGGAACAGGGCGTCCACCAGCTCCTGATGGCTCTCCGAGGTGTTCTTGGTGTAGTACAGGGCCTCGTACAAGTTGGCGCACCGGTCATCAAAGGCGGGAAACAGGAAGCCCGTCTCCGGCGGGGAAACCAGCCAGTCCACCTCTCGGTTGCGGAACAGGTTCTCCGGGATATGGTAGCTGAGGGCCGGTTTTGTCTGCTTCACCGGGCAGAGACTGCACAGGATGTAGGAGTACACCGTTTCGGAGGCGTCCTCCAGGCTGCCCCCGTCCTTAGCGCGGTAGGGCACGTCGTAGCAGTCGTAGGCCAGCAGGATGAGGTATCCCCCTTCCAGCCGGAAGCTCTGGGCTACGGTTTGGAAGAACGTCTCCACCGCGGCCCCGTCCTGCAGCTGCGAGTCCCGCAGGGCCATCAGCAGCTTGTGCTCGGGGCTGTCCACCACCTGGGCGGTGGAAAAGGAAAGGTTCAAAAGGTTCCGGCCCAGGCTGCCGGACAAGGTCTTCCGCAACAGGGCCAGCAGGTTCTCCCCCTCCTCCTGGGGCATCAGCGCCAGAGACTGGTCAAACTGGGAGACCACCTCCCCCTGCTCGCTGACGTAGCATCCCCGCACATGGGTGACGCTGCTCTTCTCCGGCCGGAAGCGGCGGCGCAGCTCTCCCACCTCTTTTTCGTTCAATGGGCTCTCCTCCTTTTTTCAAGCGATGGCTTTTATTATAGCGCAAAACTCTGAAGAGGCGCAAGGAAAAAGCTCCCCCGCCTGAGGGAGCTTTTCCAAAAGGTCAGGCCAGGGCCTCTGCCGCGGCCTTTTCCACGGCCAGGCCCGCCTTGTACCGGGCAATGTACGTTTGGAAACCCGCCCGGTCCTCCGGGTCCGGGCTCACACAGGTTCCGGCCGCCGCGGCGAACACCCTTTTCTCCAGGTAGTCCGCCAGGCTCTCCCCCGCTTCCCGGTCCTTCCGGTAGGCGGCCAGCAGGGCCATGCCCCAGGGGCCGCCCTCTCCGGCAGTCTCCATAACGGCCACCGGCACGCCCAGGGCTCCTGCCAGCAGCCGCTGGCCCACCCCGGGGGTCTTGAACAGCCCCCCATGGCCGGTGAGCTTCTCCACCTGGACGTTCTCTTTCCACAGGATCTCCATGCCGATGCTCAAAGTCGCCATGGCGGCGTAGAGCTGAGCCCGCATAAAATCAGGCAGGGTCAAGGCGTCCTGGGGGCGGCGCATCAGCAGGGGGCAGCCCCGCTCCACGCCGGTGACAGGCTCCCCGGAGTAGTAGTTGTAGCTGACCAGCCCTCCGCATCCGGCGTCGCCCTGCAAAGCCTGCTGGTACAACAGGTCATACAGCTGGGGCTTCTCCAGCTTGGCCCCGGCGGCCTCCAGCAGCTGGGAGAACAGCTTCACCCAGGCGTCCAGGTCTGAGGTGCAGGTGTTGCAGTGGACCATGGCCACCGGCAGCCCGTCCGGGGTGGTGACCATGTCGATCTCCGGGTACACCTGGGAGAGGGGCCTCTCCAGCACCACCATGGAAAACACAGAGGTCCCGGCGGAGACATTGCCCGTCCGCGCCCGGACGGAGTTGGTGGCCGCCATGCCCGTGCCCGCGTCTCCTTCCGGGGGGCACAGGGGCGCGCCGGGCTCCAGGGTGCCGGTGGGGTCCAGCAGCCTGGCCCCTTCCTCCGTCAAGCAGCCCCCGTCCGCCCCGGCGGGAAGCACCTGGGGCAGGATCTCCCGCAGCTTCCAAGGATACCCCTTCTCCGCCACCAGCCGGTCGAACTGCTCCACCATAGCCTCATCGAAATCGCAGGCGGCGCTGTCGATGGGGAACATGCCAGAGGCCTCCCCTACGCCCAGCACCCGCTTCCCGGTGAGCTTCCAATGGACGTACCCGGCCAGGGTGGTCAAGGTGCGGATTTCTTCCACATGCCCCTCTCCCAGGCGGATGGCCCGGTACAGGTGGGCAATGCTCCACCGCTGGGGGATGTTGAATCCAAACATCCCCGTCAGCTCTTTGGCCTCCGCCTCTGTGATGGTGTTGCGCCAGGTGCGGAACGGGCAGAGCTGCCTCCCTTCCCCATCAAAGGGCAGGTAGCCGTGCATCATGGCGGAGACCCCCATGGCCCCCAGGCGGCGCAGGGGCTGGCCATACCGGGCCTCCACTTCCTGGGCCATTTGGGCGTAAGCGGCCTGGATGCCCTTCCAGGCGTCCTCTAGGGAGTAAGTCCACACCCCGTTCTCCAGGCGGTTCTCCCAATCGAAAGCGCCTGTGGCAATGGGCGCGTGGTCCGGCCCGATGAGCACCGCCTTAATGCGGGTGGAACCCAGCTCCAGCCCCAGCACGGCCTGCCCTTGGCGGACCGCCTCTCGGATCTCTTCTCGCGTCATGTACAACGACCTCCCCTATAGAATTGGTATGTACATTTTACCACATCCCAGCGGGGTTTGCACGGCTTTTTCACCGGCGGACAAAACTTTTCTCTGCTCTCCCGCCTTGTGTCCCCGGCGGGAATCTGTTATAATAGAAAAAAAAGGCGAAACCACCGGGAACAGCACAGCAGAAAGGCAGACGCGAGCGCGTCTGCTTTTTTCCGGCAGCCCGGCACGGAGGAACAGAACAGGGGGCATTTTGGGAAAATGGGGAACATCGGCTTCGATAACGGCAAATACCTGCAGATGCAGTCAGAGAAGATTCGGGAACGCATTGACATGTTCGGCGGCAAGCTCTATCTGGAATTTGGCGGCAAGCTGTTTGACGACTATCACGCCTCGCGGGTGCTGCCGGGCTTTCAGCCGGACAGCAAGATGAGCATGCTGCTGCAGATGAAAGATCAGGCGGAAATCCTCATCGTCATCAATGCCGGGGACATTGAGAAGAACAAGGTGCGCGGGGACCTGGGCATCACCTACGACATGGACGTGCTGCGCCTGATCGACGTGTTCCGGGGCATTGGGCTGTATGTGGGCAGCGTGGTGCTGACCCAGTACAACGCCCAGCCCGCAGCCCAGGCCTTTCAGGCCAAACTGGAGGCCCTGGGCGTGAAAGTGTTCCGGCATTACACCATCCCGGGGTACCCCTCCAACATCCCGCTCATTGTCAGCGATGAAGGGTTTGGGAAAAACGAGTATGTAGAGACCAGCCGCAGCTTGGTGGTGGTCACCGCGCCCGGTCCGGGCAGCGGCAAAATGGCCACCTGCCTCTCCCAGCTGTACCATGAGAACAAGCGGGGCATCCAGGCAGGCTACGCCAAATTTGAGACCTTCCCCATTTGGAACCTGCCCCTGGCCCATCCGGTGAACCTGGCCTATGAGGCCGCCACCGCCGACCTGAACGACGTAAACATGATCGACCCCTTCCATTTGGAGGCCTATGGGGAGACCGCCGTCAACTACAACCGGGACGTGGAGGTGTTCCCGGTGCTCAACGCCATGCTGGAAAAAATCGCTGGCAAGTCACCCTATCAGTCTCCCACAGACATGGGCGTGAATATGGCGGGCAAATGCATTGTGGATGACGGCGCCTGCTGCGCCGCCGCCCGCCAGGAAATCATCCGCCGCTACTACGACGCCCTGTGCGGCCAGCGCCAGGGGAATCTTTCTGAAGAGGTCGTGTACAAGATTGAGCTGCTGATGAACAAAGCAGGCATTGCCCCCGAGGACCGTCCTGTCATTGCCCCGGCCCTGAAGCAGGCCGAGGAGACCGGCCTGCCCGCGGCAGCCATTCAGCTGCCCGACGGCCGGGTGGTCACCGGCAAGACCTCCGCCCTGCTGGGGGCCTCTTCCGCCGCGCTGCTCAACGCCCTGAAGGCCCTGGGGGGCATCTCCAAGGACATCCACCTCATCTCCCCCATCGTCATCGAGCCCATCCAAAAGCTGAAGACCAGCCACCTGGGCAGTGTGAACCCCCGCCTGCACACCGATGAAATCCTCATCGCCCTGTCCATTTCCGCCGCCACCAACCCCACGGCAGAGCTGGCCATGGCCCAGCTGAAAAAGCTGCGGGGCTGCGAGGCCCACTCCACCGTCATCCTCTCCCATGTGGACGAGGACACCTTCCGCCGGCTGGGGGTCAACTTGACCTGCGAGCCCCAGTATCAGAGCAAAAAGCTGTATCATAAGTGATTTAAAGATATTTTCGGGACGCGGTTTCAGGTGAAGCCGCGTCTTTTCTTTCCGCCTTCTTTGGGCTGAAAGTTTTTCACACCCGTTCCGCAACCAAACCCGCCCCCAATGGGTTCTTATAGATGGAGGGACAAGGAGGGATGGAGTTTTGAAAAAGGGGAAAGAACAAAAACTGCTGGAAGCCCTGCGGACCCAGGAGCCCTGGGGGCTGGAAGCGGCCATCAACCGGTACGCCCCCTATGTGGCGGGGGTCATCAAGCGGGTGCTGGGAAACTTGGGCACCCAAGAGGACCTGGAGGAGCTGAGCTCCGACGTGTTCGTGGCCCTGTGGCGCCAGGCCCCCTCCCTGCGGGAGGACACGTCCCTAAAGCTGTGGCTGGGGGTGGTGGCCCGCAACCAGGGCTTGAAGCACCTGCGCTCCCTGCGGCTGTCCCTCCCCTTAGAGGAAGCCATCCTTCCCGGGGAGGATGAGGGGCCCTCCTCCCTGTGGGAGCGGCGGGAGGACGCCCAGCAGGTGCGGGAGGCGGTGCTGGGCCTGGAGGCCGTGGACCGGGATATCTTCCTGCGCCACTACTTCTGGGGCCAGGGCGTCCGGCAGATCGCCCAGGAGATGGACATGAACGAATCCACAGTGAAGAGCCGTCTAAAACGGGGGCGGGAGAAACTGCGGGCCATTTTGAAAAAGGAGGATGCCTGATGAAAGATGTAGACCGTCTGCTGACCACCGCCTTTCTGGATGAGCTGGAGCGCACGCCTCCCGCCCCTGTGAACAAGCGGGCCCTGCGGGACAGGACCTTTGAAAAGCTGGGGCTGGAGCGCCAGGCCCCCAGGGCAGAGTGGGCCCAGGCAGTGACCGTCCCCCGGTGGCGTTCCCTCGCCTGGGCGGCGGCCGCCTGCCTAGTGGCCGTAGTAGCGGTGAGCGCCGCCTTCTTGTCCACGATGGTGATTGCCCCGGGCCAGGTCTCACAAGCCTCTCCCTTCCTAGGCACTTACCTGGAGTTAGACGTGGTGGACGCTTCCTTTGACGAAAGCAGCAGGGAAATGGTTTTCACCCTGGAAGCCAAGACCGACATGGCTCTGGACGATACCGCCGCAATGACCGAGTTTGAATGGTGGTCTACCGTCAGTTTCTTTACAGAAACCAACGGCCTTTCCTTTGAAGGGGGAGACACAGCTGCTCTTGCCCAGTGGAAAAAAACAGGGGAAAACACCTACCGCTGCGAAGGGTACCCTGTAGAGGTCGATACAGAGACCCAGCTTGAAAACCACTTATACGGCGATTTGGATGGGACCTTTAATCTGCAGATCAGCTCTTCTCAGGTGGACTCTTTAGGGGATGACCTTACCCTTTCCGCCGAAAACACCTTTGCCATTCAGATCCCCCCTCCCCAGGAAGATCCCACAGCCCCGGGGACCTATTTTGAAGCCTCGGCGGCGGATGTGTCCTTCGACCGGGAACAGTGGGCCGCCGTTGTGACCTTGGAGGCCCGCACCGACATGGATCTGGACAGCGCCGCTGCCCAGCAGCTCTACAGCTGGTATTACAGCCTGTATCTGCGGACACCCGGCGGCGATGCGGACATCGGCCGGTACGACGGCGAAAGCTTGGAGGCACTGGCTCAGTGGACCCAGACCGGGGAGGACACCTACCAAAGCGCTCCCCTCACCATTCCCATCCCTCTGAGTTTCCAGGAGGAGCACGGTCTTTCCGGGGCTGTCCAGGCCACCCTGCACCTGGTGGCCACCGACCTGACCCAAGGGGAGGAAATCCCCATCCAGTTCTTCCCGGAAATAGGCTTTTCCGTGACCCTGCCCGACCCGGCAGAATACCCCGCTCCTGCCCCCGGCACTTACCTGACAGCGATGGGCGGCACCGCCCCCTATGTCTACTACGACCAGGGGCTGGGGATCCTCCACCTGCGGGCCGCGCTGGACACCGACATGGCGCTGGACCACCCTCACGCCGGCGACTACTACTCCTGGGAGGCGCAGCTCTCCCTCACCGCTCCGGACGGCCGGCAGCTGACGTTGACCCCCCTGCCGGACACCCCCGGAGAAAACCCCCAAGCCCAGCCCACCTGGAGCGTGGAAAAAAGCGACGATGAGAGATCCTACTTCGTCAACAGGAACGCGGAGCCTTCCTCCTCTTATGACACCTTCGCCTTTGCCATCACTAACACATCCCATCCGGAAGAGCCAAACTATCAGGAGGAATACGGCCTGTACGGTTCCTTAGACGGCGTTCTCACCCTCACCTGCCATGAAACGACTGCAGACGGCTCTGCTAAGGACTGGGAGGTGGAGATTCCCTTCACGGCGGAGCTGCCCGACCCCAACTCCACAGCCAGCACAGGCACCATTGGCGGCGCGGACGGCCCTACTGTCGCCTATACCACACCCTGAAGGCCAACAAAAAGAGCCTCCCAGCCGGGAGGCTCTTTTCTTTATTATTATAGTATGCGGAGACGGGCTTCCACCCCTTCGCAAAGGGCGGCGGGTCGTGTACACTCCTTCGCGGTTTATCCCTTCAACTCCACCCGGCGGATTTTCCCGGAGATGGTCTTGGGCAGGTCCTCCCGGAACTCCACAATGCGGGGGTACTTGTAGGGGGCGGTGTTCTTCTTCACGTAGTTCTGAATCTCTTTCTTCAGCGCGTCGGTGCCCTCGGTGCCCTTGGTCAGCACGATGATAGCTTTCACCACCTGGCCCCGCACCGGGTCGGGGGCGCTGGTGACGGCGCACTCCAGCACATAGGGCAGTTCCATGATGACGCTCTCAATCTCGAAGGGCCCAATGCGGTAGCCGGAGGACTTGATCACGTCGTCGGTGCGGCCCACATACCAGAAATAGCCGTCCTCATCCCGCCAGGCGGTGTCGCCGGTGTGGTAGACCCCATCGCTCCAGGACTCCTTCGTCTTTTCCTCATCCCGGTAATAGCCCATGAACAGGCCGCAGGGCACAGCCTTGTCCGTGCGCACCACGATTTCGCCGGTTTCGCCCACCGGGGCGGGGGTGCCATCGGGCAGAACGATGTCCACATCGTACAAGGGGCTGGGAATGCCCATAGAGCCTGTCTTGGGCACGGTTCCCACCGGGTTGTACACGGTCAGGGTGGTCTCTGTCTGGCCGAAGCCCTCCATCAGCGTCAGGCCCGTAGCCCGCTTCCACTGCTCGAACACCTCGGGGTTCAATGCCTCCCCGGCGGTGGTGGAGTACTCAATGGAGGACAAATCGTACTTGCTCAAATCCTCCTTGATAAAGAACCGGTACATGGTGGGCGGCGCGCAGAAGGTGGTGATGTGGTATTTGGCGAACATGGGCAGGATGTCGTGGGCGTCGAACTTGTCGAAGTCGTAGGTGAAGATGGCGGCCTCGTTCATCCACTGGCCGTAGTACTTGCCCCACAGGGCCTTGCCCCAGCCCGTGTCGGAAATGGTGAAGTGCAGGCCGTCGGGGTTGACGTTGTGCCAGTACTTGGCGGTGATGTAGTGGCCCAGGGCGTATTTATAGTTGTGCTCGGCGATCTTGGGGTAGCCCGTGGTGCCGGAGGTGAAGAACATCAGCATGGGGTCGCTGCCGCAGGGGGCGTCGGGCTTGCGCTCATAGGTGTCGGGGAAGGCTTCCACTTCCTTGTCGAAGTCGTGCCAGCCCAGGCGGTTCTCCCCCACCATGATCTTCACTTCCACGGTAGGGCAGTTCTTCGCGGCCTTCTCCGCCTCGTCGGCCACCTGGCCGTCGGCGGTGCAGAGGATGGCCTTCACCCCGGCCGCTTTAAAGCGGTAGTCGAAGTCGTGCTCCATCAGCAGGTTGGTGGCGGGGATGATGACGGCCCCCATCTTGTGCAGGGCGGTGATGACAAACCAGAACTGATAGTGACGCTTTAACACCACCATCACCCGGTCGCCCCGCTGAATGCCCAGGCTTTCCAGGTAGTTGGCGGTTTTGGCGGACCAGCGGCTGATGTCCCCAAAGGTGAAGCGGCGCTCCACCTTGTCCCGGCTGACGTGGAGCATGGCCAGCTTGTCCGGGGACTTCTCCGCCAGCTTGTCCACAATGTCAAAGGCGAAGTTGAACTTCTCCTCGTTCTCAAAGCGGATGGATTTGAGAATGCCGTTTTCGTCCAGTTCGGTCTTGACAAAGGGGCTGGAGACGGTCTCCCGCTCCTGGCGGGCCAGGTGCTGGTCGATGAGCTTTTGGAACCGGTCCTGCTCGGGGGCAAATTCCTCAGACCCCTTCAGCACAATGGCGTAGAACTGGCACTCCTGCCCATCCACGGCAATCATGCCGTGGGGGGTGCCGGAGTTGTAATAGATAGAGTCCCCTTCGCGGAGCACTTCAATGTGGGTGCCCACCTGCACCTTCATGGTGCCTTTGAGGATGATGTCCAGTTCCTGGCCGGCATGGGTGGAGAGCTTGATGGCCACATTTTGCTGGGCCTCCTCATAGGGCATGGTGACAAAGAAGGGCTCGGCAGTCTTGTTTTTAAACAAGGGGGCCATATTCAGGTATTTGAAGCCCTGGCGCCGGGTGATGGGCAGGCCGTCGCCCCTGCGGTTGACGGTGTAGGTGGACAGGGTGGGGGACACGCCCTTGATCAAATCGGTGGGGTCAATGCCGAAGCGCTGGGCGCACTTGTAGATGAAGGTGAAGCTGAAGTCCTTCTCCCCGGCCTCGCACTGCTCATACTCCTCTTTGGAGACACCGGTGCACTTGGCCATTTCCTCTTCCGAAAGGCCGGTGATCTCCCGCATGGTGCGGATGCGCTCCGCCACCTCTGCCAGTTGCGTTTTCAAATCTGTTTTTTCCATGGTTCTGCTCCTTTCTGTCCGTGACCGCATGCCGCTTTCCAGCGTGTTTTTGTCCGGCGCTGGCCTCCGAACACAGGCAAAATAAAAAGCCCGTCTCAAGGAAAGTTTTTCCTTGAGACGGACTGAAAATCCGCGGTACCACTCAAATTGCGCAAACGCGCCACCTCGTCGGGCTCCAGCAAGCCCTATGCACTAACGCAGCATACGCGGGAGGTGCCTACTCTCCGCGGGGCGGATTTGGGGCCTCCGGCTCGGAAGGGATTGTCACGGGGCGCCTTCCACCGGCTTGCACCTACCGCCGGCTCTCTGCAGGAAAGGACGCCTAGACGTTCTTCGTCACAGCCTTTTCCCTGGCTTTGTATTCCAAAGCCCATTCACTTGTGGTTCTCTAATACCCTACACTATTTTTTGCAGGATGTCAAGAGGGAACTTTCAAAAACTTTTCCCAACCGGGCAAAATCACTCTGTGGCGGCCTCCAGCTCTTGGATGCCGTCTACAATCATCTCCACCGTTACCGCATAGGGCCACTTGCGCACGTCGATGCCCTGAAGGGCCTTTTCCGCCACGGCGGGCAAATCTTCGGGCTTTGCGTGGATGTCAGAAAGCCGGGTGGGCAGTCCGATGGACCGGTTAAAGGCCAGCACCTTGTCCCGCTCCTCGTACTTTTTGTCGATGGTGAGCATGGCCAAAATGCCGTAGGACACCACTTCCCCGTGGAGGTGGTGGTGCTCCTCGGTGCTGGGCAGAATGGTGAACCCGTTGTAGATGGCGTGGGCCAGGCCAGTGGTGTAGTCCACCTGGACGAAGTTGGACACCAGCCCCGTGGAGACGATGATGCTCAGGATGATCTCCGTCAGCTCATAGGTGACCTGGTGGGCCTTGCAGTCCTCCATGGCCTTCTGGCCCCAGCGGAGGATGGGCTCGGCGCACATGGAGCTGAGAGCGATGCCCATGGCGTCGGAGTGGGAGGGCACGTCCCCCCGGGAAGAGGTGGTGCACTCAAAGTGCTTGGCCATGGTGTCCCCCATGCCGGCCCACAGGTACTTCACCGGGGCGTCGGCGATGATCTGGGGGTCGATGAAGATGTGGTTGGGCGGGATCTTCGAGAAGGAGTACTCCCGCAAGCTGCCGTCCGGATGGTACAGAATGCCCAGGCTGGTACAGCTGGCGCAAGTGGAAGCGATGGTGGGGAAGGTGAAGAAGGGCCGGTGGGTCATGTGGGCCAGCACCTTCACCGTGTCGATGGCCTTGCCGCCGCCCACGGCGAAGAGCATATCCGCCTCTTTCACCTGGGGCTCCAGCATGGCGATATTCTCCACCGAGGCCTCTCCGCCGTACCAATAGGTGCCGGTGACCTCAATGCCCGAGCCCTCCACCGCCCGGCGGATTTTTTCCTCCGCCGCGGCCAGGGCGTGTTTGCCGCCGATGATGGCCGCCTTCTTGCCGAAGGGGGCGCACACGGCGGGAATATTTTGATACGCGTCCTCCCCGATGGTGTAGCCGGGGAACAGTGTCTCTTGGAAATTCATAGTCAGCAGCCTTCTTTCTTCAAATTGCCCGCAGGGGCGGGGAGGGGATCTTCTTCCGGTTCCGCGGCTTGATGGGCCTTTACGGCCTCCTCATAGGAGCGGCCCTGGGCCTCGGGATGCTCTTTCAAATACTTGCGGTTCTTGTACACCCCCACCGTGAGGAAGGGCAGGATCACCACCGCGATGGCGAAGTACCCGCAGTAGCCGTAGCCGTACTTGATGATGTTGGAAAGCCCCACCAGGGAAATGGTCATGGAAAGCACGATGATGAACGCCGCCACCACCGCGCTGCGGGCCGGGGCGAAGGAGATTTTCCGGAAGAGGGGCAGCTTTTCAAACCGGGCCACAAAGCCGAAGGTGGTGGTCACCCCGGTGGAGATCAGGCACAGCAGCAGGCACACGCCGTACACCACCGTCAGCCAGCCCATGCCCATCTCCCGGCACACCGTCAGGGTGGGGATGACTGTCCCCCCCTCCACCGAGGTGTAGAACCCCTGCCAGGAGAGCAGCATGAAGATGGACAGCACCAGGGCCACCGCGTTCATCCCGAAGGAGAGCCACATGGAGCGGGAACAGGCCTTTCGGGTGGTGAGGGGCGTGCCGCAGGCAATCATGGTGGGCAGGGTGACGCACTGGAACCCCGCGTAGGTGAAGCAGTTCAAAATGGCCTGGGGCATGTTGCCAAAGCCCTGGGTGGTGAAATCCTGCCAGAGGGCTTCCTGCAAATTGCCGCTCCAGGCGATGCCCACGGCGTAAATGGCCACCGCCGTCACCAAAATGGCAATACCCATGTAGGTGCTGGCCATGCGCACCAGGTCCGCGCCGAAAATGGTGAGGCACAGCACCAGCAGTCCCACCAGCACGATGCCCAGGTAATAGTTCAGGCCAAAATATTCCGTCAAAGCCGAGGCAGCCCCGGAGATGGCCGCCGCCACCGCCATGAGCACCATGATGTAAAAGAACACCTCAAACAGCAGGTACAGCTTGTCAAAGGGGTGGTACAGGGTTTGGAACAGCTCCTTGTAGCTGGTCAGCCCACGAGAGTTGTACATAAGCATGGCTTCCCGCATGGTGATGGTCAGCAGCAGCATGGCGCCAATGGCGCTGATGGGGCCCAGCCACCCCAAGCCCACATAGTAGGTGTGGGCTTGGTTGCCTGTGGCAAAGCCGCCCCCCGCATGGGCGGAAAACAGCACCGCCCCCACAGAGAACAGCACGGCAAAGGGGATTTTTACGGACTTTTTTTGCATGGGGATGCAACCTCCTTGAATGAATGTTTTCCCCAGGCAACAAAAAAGCTCCTCCGCTCTTCTGCCCAGGGGGCAGAAGAGACGAAAGAGCAAAGCTTCCGCGGTACCACTCTTCTTCGCTTTTCCACAGGAAAAACGCGCTTTGTGGGGTACTGACATACCCCTGCGCAGAATAACGGGCGCAACTCCGTCCGCGCCTACTGGCTTCAGCACGGCCGCTCGGCGGTCAGTTCAGCCCTGCGTTCCCCAATGCCTCGCACCCACCGGCATCTCTCTGAGAGGGCAGCACAGCTTACTCGTCCGCGTCCTCGCGTTGTCTGTTTGATAAAATAGCACAGCCTCCCCCGATTTGTCAAGGGGTTTTTGAAATTTTACATTCCCCATCCTGCAAAACGGCAGGTCTGCAATCCCGGGGCACCCGCAGGAGCAGCCGCAAAAACGGCCGGGTCAAAGGACCCGGATTGGAAACAGCATATAGTCCTTTCCCGTTGCAGGGCAGGAAAAATCCTGGACAGCCCCCACCAATGAGAGCCCATTGGCCCTCATATAGTCCAGCACCCGCGAAAATACAGCTTCATCTTCAGCTTCTGCGCGAAGATACTCATAGCCTGGGACCTTCCATTTTGTCCACCCTTCCGGCGCCTGGGCGTCATCCGCACACTCCACGCCGGCCAGGTACAGCCCCTTGCTGAAATGGTCCTCCCATGGTTGGAAGGAGCGGGAAAAGTCCGACATCACGCCCCAGATACCGGCCAAATTCCCGGTTCCGTCTTTTTTCGCCAACGGCTGAACCTCACGGAAGTGAGCGTTTGCCTCTGCCCACAATTTCTGAATAAACCCCGGTCCATCCAGCGTAGAGCCCTCTTTCCCAACCACGGAAAAAGCGCCCTTTGTGCATGTTTCAATCTTCATACCCGTTTCTCCAGTTCCAGGCCGATCCGCCTAAGAAAAACACAAGAACAGCCACAACAGAATGGTCTGCTGTGGCTGTCAACGGTTTTACAGCTCCCGCTGGGGCAGGCTCTTGATCAAATCGGCGGCGCCGTCCAGCCAGCCGCCCTCGAACAGCTCGATGGCGCCCCGGTCGCAGGCGGCGGCCAGCTTGGGCTCCATGGGCAGCTTTCCCAGCACGGGCAGCGCATACTTGGCGGCCACCTCGTCGATGTGGCTTTCACCAAAGACATGGATTTCCCGGCCGCAGTCCGGGCAAGTGACATAGCTCATGTTCTCCACCAGGCCCAGCACCGGCACGTTCATCATCTTGGCCATCTCCACGGCCTTAGAGACGATCATGCCCACCAGCTCCTGGGGGGAGGTGACGATCAAAATGCCGTCCACGGGCAGGGACTGGAACACCGTCAAGGGCGCGTCCCCCGTGCCGGGAGGCATGTCCACGAACATGTAGTCCACATTGCCCCAGATCACATCGGTCCAGAACTGCTTGATGGCCCCGGCGATGACAGGGCCCCGCCACACCACAGGGGAGGTCTCCTCCTCCAGCAGCAGGTTAATGCTCATCACCTTGATGCCGGTCTTGGTCTCTACGGGGTAGATGCCGTTCTCATCCGAGAGGGCCCGCTGCTTCATGCCGAAGCACTTGGGGATGGAGGGCCCGGTAATGTCCGCGTCCAGCACAGCCACCTGGTTCTCCCGGCGGCGCAGGGTGGTGGCAAGCAGAGAGGTGACCAGGGACTTGCCCACGCCGCCCTTGCCGCTGACCACGCCGATAACTTTTTTCACATGGCTCAGGTCATTGGTTTTCTCCAAAAAGCTTTGGGGCTGCTGCCGGGAGGGGCAGTTCTCCCCACAGCTGGAGCAATCGTGGGTGCAATTTTCGCTCATTGGCAGATTCATCCTTTCTCATGGCCCGGGGGCTGCCCGGGGTGTCTTTCTCTATTGTACCCCTTTTTACAAAAAAGTAAAGTAGCCGCGCCTAGAAAACCTCCCATCCCCGTGGTATACTGGCAGCGAAACCACACAGGGAACATGGGAGGCCTTTGTATGAGCACACAGAAGAAATGGAAACTGGCGCAAACGCTGTGCCTGGCCGTGATGCTGGCGGGCGTCATCGGCCTGGGGGTATCTGTCTTTGGGGAGGCGGGGCCCGCCGCGCCCTGGGGCATTGCCGCCCTGGCGGGCCTGTGGGGCAACCTGGTGTGCGTCCTAGCCCAACGCCGCCGGAAGGGGAAGTAAACCTCAGCCCTGGGGGGTCCTAGCAAAACCAACGGCGCGGACGTGCGGCAGCGTCCCCAGCAAGCGCGGCGTTCAGCCGCCGCTCCGTGGCGCGAAGAGACAGCGGAGGCACTCCGCTGTGGGGCAACCTGGCGTGCATCCTGGCCCAACGCCACCGGAAGAGGAAGTAAACCTCAATCCTGGGGGGTCCTAGCAAAACCAACGGCGCGGACGTGCGGCAGCGTCCCCAGCAAGCACGGCGTTCAGCCGCCGCTCCGTGGCGCGAAGAGACAGCGGAGGCACTCCGCTGTGGGGCAACCTGGCGCGCATCCTGGCCCAACGCCACCGGAAGGGGAAGTAAACCTCAGTCCTGGGGGCCGGGCAGGCTTTCCGGGGACTGCTGGGCGACGGGCAGCTCAAACCAGAAGGTGCTGCCCTGGCCCAGCGTGCTGGTGACGCCATAGGTGCCGCCGTGCATATCCAGGATGTTCTTTACAATGGACAGCCCCAGGCCGCTGCCCATCTGGGCCCGCTTGTGCTCCTTGTCCACCTTGTAGTAGCGCTCCCAGATGTCCTTGAGCTTGTCCTGAGGGATGCCCTCGCCGGTGTCGGTGACAGACACCCGCACCTTGCCCCCTTCCACGGCCTGCCGCAGGGTGATGGTCTTATCCTGGCCGGAGTACGTGATGGCGTTGTTCACCAGGTTGTACACCACCTGGGAGATCTTCAGCTCGTCGGCGTCCACCCACACATCCTGCTGGAAATAGAAGGGAAAGCGGTAGTCCGCCAGCTTGTCATACCGGTGCAACATGCTCCGTATGCTTTCTGTGAGGTTGAAACGGGTTTTCTCCAAGGGGAGCACCCCGGCCTCCAGCTTGGAGAGATCCAGCAGGTCGTTGACCAAGCTGGTCAGGCGCTCTGCCTCGTCGATGATGACCTGCACATTTTCCGGGGTGTTCTCTCCGGGCAGGTCCCGCATCACCTCGCCATAGCCCTTAATCATGGTCAGCGGCGTGCGCAGGTCGTGAGAGACGTTGGCCAGCAGGTCCCGCCGCAGGCCCTCCACCTTAGAGAGCTCCTGGGCAGCGTAGTTCAAGGTGCCGGCCAGTTCCCGCACCTCCCGGGCGCCCCGCTCCTCAAAGCGGATGGCATAATCCCCCCGGCCCAGCACCTTGGCGCCCTCGTTCATGGCTGTCAGGGGGCGGGAAATCCGCCGGGCGATGAACAGGGCCAACGCCACGCCCAGCGCCGCCGTCACCGCCGTCAGGGTGGTCACCTGCACCAGCAGGGTCTCCCGGATAGAATCCACAGGGGTAATCTCACTCTCCAGCACCACCATGCGGTTGAGCCCCGCGGGCGTACGGCAAATGGTGACATACAGCACCACCTGGTTGCGGGTGCCGTCCTGGTTTACAAAGGGAGAGCGCACCACCTCCAGCCGGCGGCCTCCGTTCAGGTTCACATCGTCAAACAGGTCCGCCAGCCGCAGCCGGGACTGGGAGAGGTTGTCCAGGTAGCACTCCTTCCGGCTGGCCTTCCAGCCGGAGAGCATCTGCCCCATTTCATCCGTGACCACTATGCTGATGCCCGTGTTCAGGCACAGCTGCTCCACCTGGTCGTCCAAGTCCTCCGAATCCAGGTGACGCTGGACCACTTCGGCAGCGGCCTTCACTTCCGCTGTCTTCACCGTGCGGTAGAAGGGTTCCAGCAGCACAATCTGGAACAGCCACAGCAAGGCCCCCACCACCAGGATAAGCACGCCAAAACCGCAGAGGATCTGCCCCCGCAGGCCCATGGGGCGCCTTTTTCTTCGCGCCATTTCAGTTCACCTCGAACCGGTAGCCCACGCCCCGCAGGGTGACGATGAATTTGCTGTAGGGCCCCAAAGACCGGCGCAGCAGCTTGATATGGGTGTCCAGGGTGCGGTCATCCCCGTAAAAGTCATAGCCCCACACGTTGGTAATGAGCATTTCCCGGGTCAGGGCAATGTTTTTGTTCTGCACCATGTAGGCCAGCAGGTCATATTCCTTGGGGGAAAGCTCGGCCCGCTTCCCGTCCACGGTGACAATGCGGGCGTCAAAGTCGATGGAAAGCCCCGCAAAGCTGAGCACATTGCGCTTGTGCTCCTCCCCCTGGGGCTTCACCCGGTTCATAATGGCGCCCACCCGCATCATCAGCTCCTTGGGGGAAAAGGGTTTTACCACATAGTCATCCACCCCCAGCTCGAAGCCGTGGATGCGGTCGTACTCCTCCCCCCGGGCGGAGAGCATGAGCACCGGGGCTTTGCAGGTCTTGCGGATCTCCGCCACGGCGGAGAATCCGTCCAGTTCGGGCATCATCACATCCATGATGATGATATCAAATGCCTCTGGGTGACGGCGGCACAGCTCCACGGCCTCCATGCCGTTTTCCGCCTCTGTCACCTGGTTGCCCTCAAACTCCGCGTATTTCCGGATCAGCGCCCGGATCTTTTCCTCGTCGTCCACCACCAGGATACGGTACATATTCCCACTCCTTTTTTGAAGTTTTTTCCGTTGAGAAAAGCATACTCCCCTTGTGTGAACCCTGGGTGAAGGTTTCGGGAAAGGGGCTATGCCGGTTTCAGTATAGCCCGGCGCGCCGCTTTTTTCAAGCGTTGGGGCCCTTTCTGGCCAAAAATCTGCTGTTGACTTTTCATAAAAAAAAGCGTATCATTTCATTAGGGAAATATCCCATATTTTAAATTGTTGTTTTCTAAAATACTAGCTTTTTTAGATAAGGAGGAATCTTTATGCTGCCTGTCATCACCATTGCCCGCCAGTTTGGAAGCGGGGGCCACGAGGTGGGAGAAAAAGTGGCCAAAAAACTGGGCCTTCCCTTCTTTGACAAGGAACTGATCGCCATGGCGGCCAAGAAAAGCGGCCTTTCTGAAGAGGTCTTTGCCGACGCGGACGAAAAAGCCACCAGCAGCCTCCTCTACTCCATGGTGATGGGGAGTTACGCCTTTGGGGCCCGGGTGCCCAGCATCAACGAAATGCCCATCAATGACAAGCTGTTCATCATCCAGTCAGATATCATCAAAAAGGCCGCGGCAGAGGGGCCCTGCGTCATCATCGGCCGCTGCGCCGATTACATCCTGCGGGAGCACGAGAACTGCCTGAACGTGTTTGTCCACGCAGATAAAGCCGCCCGCATCAAGCGCATTGTGGGCCTTAACTACTGCGAGGAGAAGAAGGCCCCGGACTTTGTCACCAAAAAGGATAAGCAGCGGGCCAACTATTACAACTTCTACTCCAACAACCGCTGGGACGACCTGCAGAACTATGACCTGACCATCGACACTTCCCGCTTCTCGGTGGATATTGCCGTGGATCTGATCATCGACGCCGCTAAAAAGCTGGACCAATAATCCGATTTTTCTCTTCCCGGGGAGGAGGGCGTGAGCCCTTCTCCCCGGTTTTATCTTTCCCGGCCTTCACTTTTCAAACAGGGAGGACTGTGCTACAATAGGACAAAACCGCCGGGCCTCCCCGGCCTGAAACAGGCAAAGGAAACACTGCATGAAAAAACTGAAGCACTGGCTCAACAGCCTTTCCAAGAAAACCGCAAAAAGGCTCTCCCTGGGCATGCTGGCCCTGGGGCTTCTGCTGTTCCTGCTGGCCCTTTGGCTCAACTTGGGGGCAGGGGGCGGAGGCACTACCCTGACCACCTACGCCATGGGCTCTTATGTCCAGCAAACCGTGTACGGCGGAGACGAGGAAGGGGCTGCCCAGGCCGCCAACACCGCCATAACCGAACTGGAGGACCTGATCTCTTGGCGGGTGGAGGGCAGCGATGTAGAGCAGCTGAACCAGGCCGCCGGCACGGATTTTCTGGAGATTGACCAGCGCACCTGGAATGTGCTGCGCACGTCCCTGGATGTGTGCCAGGCCAGCGGCGGCGCCTTTGACATCACCATTGCCCCCATCAGCTGGCTGTGGGACTTTGACGAAAACCCCCGTCTGCCCCAGGCAGAGACCATCGAGGCCCTGCTGCCCGCCGTCAACTACGAGAACATCTCCCTGCTGGAGGACGGCACCGCCGCCCTTCAAACCCACAGCACCGCCCTGGACCTGGGGGCGGTGGGCAAGGGAGCTGCCTGTGACGCCGCTGTGGACGCCTATGAGGAGGCCGGCATAAACCGGGCCGTGGTATCCGTGGGGGGCAGCGTGGGCGTTTACGGGGAAAAGCCGGGAGGCCAGCCCTGGACCATCGCCCTGCGGGACCCGGACACAGAGGGCTCTTTGGGCACCCTCTCCCTTGCCAGCGGTTTCCTTTCCACCTCAGGCAGCTACGAAAAGCAGTTTACAGAGGACGGCGTGACCTACCACCACCTTCTGGACCCGGGCACCGGCTATCCCGCTGAAAGCGGGCTGCTGTCCGTCACCGTGTGGAGCGGCAGCGGAACCCTCAGCGACGCCCTCTCCACCGCCTGCTTTGTGCTGGGCTTGGAGGACAGCCTTCCCGTGCTGGAGCAGTTTGACAGCGAGGCGGTGTTCATTACAGAGGACCACCAGATTTACGTGACTGAAGGCCTGGCGGACGCCTTTTCCCTGACAGGGGAAGGCTATACCCTGGCGGGCACGGTGTGAGGCCGCCTATGCCTATGGAAAAAAAGCCCTTTCTCTCTGCGAAAGGACTGCTGTTGTGCGCCCTGCTGCTTCTGACGGCGGGAATCGCCTACGCGGCCCTCTCCCTCTCCCCCCGGGGGACCTTGGCCCTTGTGGAGGTGGACGGCCAGGTGGTGCTGGAACGGGACCTTTCCTCCCTGGCAGGGACGGAGACCGTCCCCCTGGAAGGGGCAAACGGCATCCAGCTCACAGTGGAGCTCTCTCCCGAAGGGGCCCGGGTGGCCTCCTCCTCCTGCCCGGACCAGGTGTGCGTCCACACCGGGCTGCTCACCCGGGCGGGGGAGTCCGCCATTTGCCTGCCCGCCCGGGCCACCCTCCGCCTGGAAGGGGGCGGGGATGCCATCGACGCCACTGTGTACTGACTGGAGGGAGGAACCTGCCATGAAAAGCAAATCTGGCCGCGTGGCCTTTACCGCGCTTTTAGCCGCCCTGGCCCTGGCCCTCTCCTTTTTAGAGGGGCTGCTGCCCCCCCTGCCCATGATGCCCCCCGGGGCCAAGCTGGGGCTTTCCAACCTGGCCACCATGTACGCCGCCGGCAGCCTGGGCCTGCCCAGCGCCTTGTTTTTGGCGGTGTTCAAGGGTGCGTTCACCTTGGTGACCCGGGGGGGCATGGCCGGGCTGATGAGCCTTTCCGGCGGGGTTATCAGCACGGTGGTGATGTGGCTGCTGCTGAAAAAGGCCAACGCCTCTTTGGGGGTGGTGGGCGTCTGCGGGGCCCTGGCCCACAACGCCGCCCAGCTGTGCGCGGCCTACTTCCTCACCAGCACCAGCGTGCTGTTTTATGTGCCCTTCCTGCTGGTGTTCGGGGTGCTCACCGGGCTGCTGACAGGGCTTGTGCTCAAGCTGACACTGAAGCCCTTGGAGCGGCTGCAAAAATATCTGGGGCCGTGAAAAAAGGACATCCACGGTTTTTCGGGATGTCCTTTCCTGCAAGCCTTTATGTGTCCAGCTCCCCGCAATAGAGGATGTGGCTCTGGCTGTCGTACACGGCGGCGGTGAAGTTTTGGGATGGCCGCTCCATGACCCCCTGGGCGGTGTAGCTGCCGGTCTGCTCATCGCAGAAGAACCAGAAGCCCTCCTCCACCTGGGGGAACAGGGGGCCGCCGTCCTTGCCGGTGAGGTAGGGATTGACACTGATATAGGCCCCATCCTGGGCTTCCTCCATCCCCTCCGTGCCGTAGAGAAGGTACCGGACATCGTTGTCCAGGGGCAGGGCATGCCAGCCCTGGACGGTTTGAAGGGATTCCTCAAATTCCGCGGCCTCCTCCGGGGAGAAGGCAATCTCCCAGTAGGCCGTACCGTCCCCATGGAAGCCCCCGTGGCCGTCCCAGTGGTCTTGCACTGTGCCCTGGGACGCGTTCACTCCCAAGCTCTCCGGCAGGGAGACTGTTTCCCCGCAGGCGGCGCAACACAGGGCCAGCGCCGCGGCCAGGCACAGGGTAAAAAACCGTTTCACGCCCATCATTGCATCATCTCCTTTGACGCCAGTATACACCTTTTTCAGAAGGGGCACAAGGTCCCGGCCGGGGGAGGGCGAAAAGTTCCCTATTGACAAATCATATACGGCCCCATATAATAAAATAAGTATTATATTTTCAAAGAGAGGTACATACTGACATGGACGACGGCGACAGTCACCCTGCCAGCGCCAATTTTCCCCAGGTAAATAGCCAAGTTGTAAAGCATAACTTGCCGCGGAGCCTCGCGGCAGGCTATGCTTTTTTGTGCTTTCCTGGGGGATTTTACCCCCGGAACTAGGGGCCGCTGGCATCTGGAAAAGAGAGAGAATTTGATTTGTTTTTAGAAAAAAAGGAGTGCACATTTTTTGGAAATCTTACTGCAAGTTATACTGATATTGGTCAACGCCTTTTTCGCCGGCACGGAGATGGCCGTTGTGTCCCTAAACGCCACCAAGCTGCGAAAAATGCAGGAGGAAGGGAACAAAATCGCCGGGAAGCTGTTGAGCATGGTGGAGGATTCCTCCGCCTTCCTGTCCACCATCCAGGTTGCCATCACCCTGGCGGGCTATCTGGGCGCGGCCTTTGCCGGCGAGAACTTTGCCCCGGTGCTGTCCAGCTGGCTGTACAATGACCTGGGCTTCCAGCTCATTCCCCTAACCGCCTTAAACAGCGTGGCCATCATCATCATCACCATCATCCTCTCCTACTTCACGCTGGTGTTTGGCGAGCTGGTGCCCAAGCGCATTGCCCTGCAAAAGTCCTATGAATGGGCCAAAATGGCCTGCGGGGTCATCCGGGGCATGGCCTTTGTGCTGCGGCCAGTCATCTGGCTGCTGTCTGTCTCGGTCAACGGCGTGCTGCGCCTGCTGCACATGAAGGTGGAGGCCGAGGAGGAAAACGTCACCGAGGATGAAATCCGTATGATGGTGGACCTGGGCGGCGAAAAGGGCGCCATCGACGAGGATGAGCAGGAGTGGATTCAAAACGTGTTCGACTTTGGGGACAGCTCCGTGCGGGAATCCATGACGCCCCGCAGCGACATGGACGCCCTGGACATTGAATCCACCGATGAGGAAATTTTGGAGATGATCCAGGAGACGGGGCGCAGCCGCTTCCCCGTGTACGAAGAGAGCGTGGACACCATTTTGGGCATTTTAAACGTGCGGGACTACCTGCTGGACCGCAACGCCGGGAAAAAAACCAGTTTAAAGGACCTGCTGCGCCCGGCCCACTTTGTGCCAGAGACCATGAAGGCCGACAACCTCTTTAAAGAGATGCAGAAGGAGAAGGTGCACATCGCTGTGGTGGTGGACGAGTACGGCGGCACCGAGGGCATCATCACCATGGAGGACCTGCTGGAGGAGATTGTGGGCAACATCTACGACGAGTTCGACAAGGCCGAGCAGCCGGAGGTTGTGCCTCTGGGTGAGAACCAGTGGCGCATCGCGGGCTCCACGCCCATCAGCACCCTGGTGGATGACCTGGAGCTGCCCCTGCCGGAAAGCGATGACTATGACACCCTGGGCGGCCTCATCGTCACCCGGCTGAATGCCATCCCCAAGGATGGGGAACAGCTGGACCTGCAGGTGGAAAACGTGGCCCTGCATGTGGAGAAGATTGAGGATCACCGCATTGAGAGCGTGGTGGTGCGCCTGCTGCCAAAGGAGGAGCCGGAAAAACCCGAAAAGAAAGAAAAGGAAAAATAAAATGGCCTCGCAGCCGTGAAGGGGCGCCCGGAGAAAACCCGGGCGCCCCTTTTTGCGCAGTTTCCGGGGAAAATCTCTCCCCCTCCCCTTGACAGCATCTCTATTTGATATTATAATGATATCAAAACAAAAGCTTGGAAAAGGAGTGGTATGAAAATGGAAATGCAAGAAAAAATCGTCAACCGCTATACAGAAAAGCCGGTAAAGACAAAAAACGGCTTTGTCATGCTGGCCTTGATCTTGGTGCTGTTCTTTGGCAGCATTGCCGCCATGGTGTGCGGGCCGGTATTTCTTTCCTCCACCAACGTGGGCGCCGCTGTGGGCATTGCCATCGCCGGAGCGCTGGTGCTTATCTTTGACCTGTTCCTCATGCCGGGGCTGAAGATTCTAAACCCCAACGAGGCCCTGGTGCTGACCCTCTTCGGCAAGTATCACGGCACTCTGAAAAAGGACGGCTACTTCTGGGTGAACCCCTTCTGCGAGGGCATCAACCCCGGGGCCGCTCCCGCCTCTATGACCACTGTCAACGGCAACACCAGCTTCAGCTTTGGGGGCAGCAGGAAGATCTCCCTGAAAACCATGACCCTGAACAACGAGAAGCAAACCGTCAATGACGAGCGGGGCAACCCCATCGTCATCGGCACCATTGTCATCTGGCGGATTGTGGACACCACCAAGGCTGTGTTCAACGTACAGAACTACCGGACGTTTTTGGGAACCCAGTGCGACTCCGCCACCCGGAACATCGCCCGGATGTACCCCTACGACCTGATGGACGACGACGACCAGGGGGAGAAGACCCTGCGGGGCAGCAGCCAGGAAATCGCCGACATGATGAAGCAGGATTTGCAGCAGCGGGTGGCCATTGCCGGGCTGGAGATTCTGGAGGTGCGCATCACCCACCTGTCCTACGCGCCGGAGATTGCCGCGGCCATGCTACAGCGCCAGCAGGCCGAGGCCATTGTGGCCGCCCGGAAGAAAATTGTGGAGGGCGCCGTGGGAATGGTGGAGATGGCTCTGGAGCAGCTGCAGGACCAGCGCATTGTAGACCTGGACGAGGAGCGGAAGGCCGCTATGGTCAGCAACCTGCTGGTGGTTCTCTGTGGCAATAAGGATGCCCAGCCCATTGTGAACAGCGGGTCCATTTATTAAACAAAGGCAGTGATGGAATGGAATCAAAGGAAAAGGGAAAAAAGCAGATCCTGCTGCGCATCTCTCCCAAACTGTGGGAGGACCTGGCCCAGTGGGCCGAGGACGATTTCCGCTCCATCAACGGGCAGATCGAGTATTTGCTGACGGAGTGCGTCAAAAAGAGAAAAAAAGGAAACAAAGAGCCATAGAAGAAGGGAGGGCAGCCGGGGCTGTCCTCCCTTCTTTGTTTCACTTTCCCCCAATGGCCTCCAACTCCTCCACCAGGTCCCCTCGCAGCACCAGGTCCGCCCGGCTGTCATAGGGGGTGGGGTCCCGGTTCAGGATGACCAGCCGGGCGCCCGGGGCCAAATACTCCACCAGCCCGGCCACGGGGTACACCACCAACGAGGTACCCGCCACCAGCATCAAGTCGGCCTCCTCCGCGTAACGGATGGCCTGGCGCAAATCTTTTTCATTGAGGGCCTCCCCGTAGAGCACCACGTCCGGCCGGATCGTCCCCCCGCAGGAGCACTTGGGCACGCCGGCGGTGTGGATGACGCAGGACATGTCGTACTTCTTCCCGCAGGAGAGGCAGGTGTACCGGTTCTCGCTGCCGTGGAGCTCCAGCACGTTTTGGCTGCCCGCCATTTGATGGAGGCCGTCGATGTTCTGGGTGATGACTGCCTGCAGCCTGCCCTCCCGCTCCAGCCGGGCCAGGGCGTAATGGGCGCCGTTGGGCTTGGCGTCCGGGTAGAGCATCACGTTGCGCAGAAAGTCGTAAAACGCCGCCGTGTGATGGACAAAGTACCCATGGGAGAGCATCTCCTCGTAGGAGAGGCCCGCTTTCTTCTGCTGGTACAGGCCATGGGCGCTGCGGAAATCCGGGATGCCGCTGGCGGTGGAGACCCCCGCCCCGCCCAGGAACACCATGCGCTGGCTCTCCTGAACCCACTGGCGCAGCAACTCCAGCTCTGTCACGGCAGGTCCCCTCCTTTCAAGAGCAGCTCCACCGGGCAGTGGTCGCTGCCCATCACCTGGGAGAGAATGCGGCTGTCCTCCAAACGGGGCAGCAGCCGCTCGTCGGCCAGGAAATAGTCAATGCGCCAGCCGGTGTTGTTCTGCCGGGAGTGGAACATGTAGCTCCACCAGGAGTAGGCCCCTTCCTGCTCCGGGTAGAAGTGGCGGAAGGTGTCCACAAAGCCGGTGGCCAGCAGCTCGGCGAACTTGCCCCGCTCCTCGTAGGAGTAGCCCGCGTTGCCGATATTGGACTTGTCATTTTTCAGGTCGATGGGGCGGTGGGCCACGTTCATGTCCCCGCAGACGATGACCGGCTTTTTCTCCCGCAGGGCGGTGAGGTACTCCCGGAAGGCGTCCTCAAACTGCATGCGGTAGCCAATGCGCACCAGGTCCCGCTGGGAGTTGGGGGTGTACACCGTCACCAGAATGAAGCCCTCATACTCCGCGGCGATGACCCGGCCCTCCCCGTCGAACTCCTCCAGGCCCATGCCGCAGGTGACGGAAAGGGGCTCCTTCTTGGAGAAGATAGCCGTGCCGGAGTACCCCTTGCGGGTGGTGGCGGAGTTCCAATACTCAAAATAGCCGGGAAAATCGAAATCCGCCTGCTCCTTCTGCATCTTCGTCTCCTGCAGGCAGAGAATATCCGGGGCCTCCTCTTCCAAAAACTGGGAAAACCCCTTTCCCATGCAGGCCCGCAGGCCGTTGACGTTCCAAGAGACCAGCTTGATGACTGCGTTCTCCAAGCGACCACTTCCTTTTGTTTTAAAATTCTAGGAAAGCATCCCATTTCGGGCTGTTTTGTGCTATAATACCTTCACATTCCAAGGGCGGGCCCATCCCGCCCCAACAGACTGCAAGGGAGGAAATTTCCAATGCAAAATCCCATCGTCACCATCCAGACCACCCGGGGCGCCATCCAAGTGGAGCTCTATCCCCAAGTGGCCCCCAACACGGTGAACAACTTCATCTACCTGGTAAAGCAGGGTTTCTATGATGGCACCATCTTCCACCGGGTCATCCCCGGCTTTATGATTCAGGGCGGCGACCCGGAAGGCACCGGCATGGGCGGCCCCGGCTACGGCATCAAGGGCGAGTTTGCCGCAAACGGCTTCCAGAACGACCTGCGCCACACCACCGGCGTCATCTCCATGGCCCGCAGCCAGCGGCCCAACTCCGCGGGCAGCCAGTTCTTCATCATGGTGGACGACGCCCCCTATCTGGACGGCCAGTACGCCGCCTTTGGCAAGGTGACCGAAGGCATGGAAGTGGCTCAGGCCATTGTGTCCGCCCCCCGTGACCGGGCCGACCGCCCCTACGAGGACCAGATCATGGAGAAGGTCACCGTGGAAACCTTTGGCCAGGAGTATCCCGAACCCATCACCGGCCCCGAGCACGGCTAACCGGGGAGGCCCCCGGGGGCAAGTCGCGCCTTGGGGGTCCTGGTCCCCAGTGGGGACCGTCCAGGACCGACCGAGCCGACAGGCGAGACTGGCGGCTGACCGCCGCGCCTGTGAAAGGAACTAGCGCACGTCCGCGGGGGTTGCACCCCGGGCAATTCGCGGCGGAGTGCCTCCGCTGTCGATTCGCGCCTTGGAGCGGCGGCTTACGCCGCGCTTGTGAAGGGAACTCACGCACGTCCGCGGGGGTTACACCCCGGGCAAGTCGCGCCTTGGGCAGCTCGCTCCGCTCGTGCTCATCGAACCGCTAGCGCACGTTCGCGGCGGAGGCTGTTTGCTGAAACTCTCTCAGGCAGCACTCTGTGCTGCCTGCCCCCTCTGGGATGGACGGAGCAAAACAAGCCCCACACGGAAAAGCTACAAACAAATGCAGACAACGGGAGCCGCCGCGCGGTTCCCGTTTTTTTGCGGGGATTTACCCCTCCGCCACCCGGTCCAGGATCATGGGGCCGGTTTGGGGAGCTTGGGGGCCCACCTCCAGGGCCTGGAAGAAGCGCTCTTCTCCCCGGCGGCACAGGGCCTCGCTTTGGGCGTACAGCCGGGCGATGGGCTGGCCCTGCTCCACCCGGTCCCCTTTGTTCTTCAGCAGGATGATCCCCGCCCCAAAGTCGATGGAGCTCTCTTTTGTTTCCCGTCCCGCTCCCAGTTCCACAGCGGCAAGGCCGCAGCCCTCCGCGTCCAGGCGGGTGATGTACCCCGCCTGGGGCGCGGCGATTTCCACACAGGCCGGGGAAATGGTAAATCTCTCCGGGTTTGTGATATAGCTGCCGTCGCCCCCTTGGGCCTCCGCCATCTGGCGCAGCTTCTCCAAAGCCCCGCCGGAGCGCACAGCCTCCACGGCCTTGGCTCGGGCCTCCTCCATGGTTTCCGCCTGGCGTCCCAGGTAGACCATGTTGGCGGAAAGCTCCAGGCACAGAGAGCGCAGCCGGTGGTCCCCCTTGCCGGAGAGCACCTCCACCGCCTCCTGCACCTCCAGGGCGTTGCCGATCTTCCGGCCCAGGGGCATGTCCATGTCTGTGATAAGGGCCACGGTCTGGCGCCCCACCTGGCTGCCAATGCGCACCATCTCCCGGGCCAGGGCGCGGGAGTCCTCCAGGGTCTTCATAAAGGCGCCGGAGCCCACCTTCACGTCCAGCAGGATGGCGTCCGCCCCGGCGGCGATCTTCTTGGACATGATGCTGGAGGCGATCAAGGGCAGGCTCTCCACCGTGGCGGTCACGTCCCGCAGGGCGTAGAGCTTCTTGTCCGCGGGGCACAGGTTCCCCGACTGGCCGATGATGGAAAGCCCCGTCCGCTTTACGATGTCGAAGAACTCCTGGCGGGGAATATCCGTGCGCAGGCCGGGGATGCTCTCCAGCTTGTCCACGGTGCCCCCGGTGTGGCCCAGGCCCCGGCCGCTCATCTTGGCGATGGTCACCCCGCAGGCCGCGGCAATGGGCCCGATGATCAGGGAGGTCTTGTCCCCCACGCCGCCGGTGGAGTGCTTGTCCACCTTCACTCCCGGCAGGGCGGAAAGGTCCACCCTGTCCCCGGAGCCGGCCATTTCCAGGGTCAGGTCCCCGGTCTCCCGGCGGGTCATGCCCCGGAAGAAAATGGCCATCAGCAGGGCGCTGGCCTGATAATCGGGGATCTCCCCCCGGGTGAAGCCTTGGACAAAAAAGCGCAGCTCTTCCCGGGTCAGCTCGCCCCCCCCCCGCTTCTTATGGATGATGTCGTACATGCGCATAGAACGTTCCTCTTTCCCAGGTTACAGATACAGGTTCATGTACCAGGCGTCGAAGTCCCGGCCATCCACCTTCACAAACTTCTTGTACAGGCCCATCTTCTCAAAGCCCAGGTGCTCATACAGGGCCACGGCCCGCTCATTGTCGGAGCGCACCTCCAGCTGGAGCACCTCCAGGCCCGCGCCTTTGGCAAAGGAAATCAGGGCCTCCATGGCCTTCCGTCCAACGCCCAGGCCCCAGAAACCCTTCCCCACGGTGACGGACAAGCTGGCCCGGTGGGACACCCGCTCCCGGGCAGTGAGGGCGTCGCAGGAGGCGATGGCCACCAGCTCCTCCCCCACAAAGCCCGCCAGCATGATGGACTTCTCCTCCTTCCGCTGGCTTTCCAAAAAGGCCCGCTCCCGTTCCACAGGCATGGGGAAGCCGTCCTTGCCGAAAAGCAGGTTGTCGCTCTCCCCGCCCACCCGATTCAGGTAAGCGAGTACCTTGGGGGCGTCGTCGGGGACAGCCTCCCGCAGCAGAAGGGTCTGCCCGTTTTTCAGGACATAGGTCTTGGGTTCCCATTCGCTCATGGGAGACACTCCTTTCAAACACAAGTTGTACCGCGCGGCGGCACGAAAATTTCCGGGATTACCAGCGCAGCCGGAGCAAAGAAAGCCAGGGGCAAGGCCGCCCGGGCCCGCCCCCTTTTCCCTTACTGCAAGTTCCCCGGCCCAAAGGCCAGGGGCAGCAGGTCCTCCAGCTTCTTCACTTGGAGCTCTTTCCCGTCCGTCATCACGATCTCGAACTCCGGCCCGCAGAACTCCGCCATCACCTGGCGGCACACGCCGCAGGGGGCGCAGAGCTCACGGGGCTCCTGCCCTTTCCTGCCCCCCACAATGGCGATGGCCTTGAACTGCCGCTTGCCGTCGTTCACCGCCCGGAAAAAGGCGGTGCGCTCGGCGCAGCAGGTGGCGGTGAACCCGGCGTTCTCGATGTTGCACCCGGCGTACACCGAGCCGTCGGCGCACAGCAGGGCCGCCCCCACCGCGAACCCCGAATAGGGGCAGTAAGAATTTTTCCGGGCCTCTTTGGCCCGCTCCACCAGGGCCAGGCGCAGGGCCTCCCGCTGTTCCATCACAGGCCCGCCTCCTTTGCCAGCTTCACCAGGCGGCTGGTGCCCAGCCGGTCCGCCCCCAGGGCGAGGAAGCGCTCCGCGTCCTCCTTGGAGGAGATGCCCCCGGCGGCCTTCACCAGGACGTGGGGCGGGGTGTGGCGGCGCAGCAGGGCCACGTCGTCAAAGGTGGCCCCGCCTGTGGAAAAGCCCGTGGAGGTCTTGATATAATCCGCCCCGGACTCCCCCACCACCTGGCACAGCCGCACCTTCTCCTCCTGGGAGAGCAGGCAGGTCTCGATAATAACCTTCAGCACCCGGCCCTGGCAGGCGTTTTTCACCGCCCGGATCTCCGCCTCCACCTGGTCGTACAGGCCGTCCTTCACCCAGCCCAGGTTCGCCACCATGTCGATCTCCTGGGCGCCGTTGCCCACCGCGTTGGAGGCCTCTGCCGCTTTGATGGGGGCGGTGCTGTACCCGTTGGGAAAACCGATCACCGTGCAGATGGGCACCCGCCCGGCGGCGTATTGGGCCGCCTGCTTCACATAGGCGGGCGGGATGCACACGCTGGCGCATCCATACTGGATGCCCTCGTCCACAATGCGCCGGATTTCCTCCCACCGGGCCGCCGGATTTAGAAGGGTGTGGTCCACATGGGAGAGGATGTCACGCCATTCCATACACAAGCCCCCCTTCAAGCCGTGCCTTCCAGGATGATCTTGGAGAGCTGCTCCCGGGTGGGAAGCCCCTCGTTGTCGCTGCGGTGGGTGATCTGGATGGCTCCGATCACGTTGCCCCGGAAGGTGGCCTCCTCCAGGGTTTCCCCCTCTGCCAGGGCGCTGATGACACCGGCGGCAAAGCCGTCCCCGGCGCCCACAGTGTCCACCTTTTCCCGCACGGGGAACGCGGGGGAGTACCCCGCCTTGCCGCCCAGCTGGGAGAAGTAGGCCCCTTCCTTGCCTGTTTTGACCACCACGTTCTTCACGCCCAGGCTGTGATAGTATTCCGCCACGCCCTCGGGCGTATCCCGGCCTGTGAGGATCCTCCCCTCGCCAATGCCGGGAAGGATGGTCTCCACCCCCTGGGCCAGGCCGTTAAGGGTCGCGATCATCTTTTTCTCGCTGGCCCACAGCTGGGGCCGCAGGTTGGGGTCGAAGGAGATGGGCAGCTCCAGCGCCTGGGCCCGCTGGATCAGCCGTTTGGTGGCCGCCAGGGCGCTTTCGGAAACGGCCGGGAAGATGCCCGTTACGTGCAGGCGCTCGCAGCCGTACAGGTCCAGCTTGTCGATGTCGTGAGGGGTGATGGTGGAGGCCGCAGAGCCCTTGCGGTAATAGGCGATGTCCGGGTCGCCCTTCTGGGTGAACGCCTTCATCATAAAGCCGGTAAGGGCCTCTTCGGTCTGCATCACCAGGTCGGTGGCAATGCCGTTCTGCCGCATGCCCCGCAGGATGCGCTCGCCCAGGGGGTCAAAGCCCAGGCGGGTGCAGTAGGCCGGGGTGTGACCCAGCCGTGCCAGGCCCACCGCCACATTGTACTCCGCCCCGGCGATGGAGACGGTAAAGCCGTTCACCTCGCTGAGGGAGCCGGTCTCATTGGCCATAAACAAGCCCATTGGTTCACCCATCAGGATAATTTTCATCGTCAAATCCCTCCTAAAGTTAAGTTTCATCCATCTAACGCCGCAGCCGTTCTGCCTGAAAGGGTGGCTGGGCTGTCATTCCCCTTGGGCAGGCACGGTGGTTTTCACCAGCTCCGCCTCCCCGCAGACCCGCACCCGGCCGGTGCCGGCTGGCACGAACAGGCTGTCCCCCGCCGTAAACTCCAGGGCGTTTTCCGGCCCTTCCAGCCGGCCGCCGCCCTTCACGCACAACAGGGAGATAAAGCTGTCCTCCCCGGCCTCCAGAACCAGTGCCTCCTCCACCCGCAGCTTCTCGGTGGAGAAATAGGGGCACTCCGCCAGGGTTTGGGCCGTGCCCCCCGCGCAGGAGCGCACCGGCCCCAAATGGCTGGCCGTGTCCGAGGGCTCCAGCCTGCACACGTCCATGGCCTTGGCGATGTGCAGCTCCCGGGGCTTGCCGTCGGCGCCCCGCCGGCCGTAGTCATAGACCCGGTAGGTGCAGTTGGAGTTCTGCTGGATCTCGCAGATCAAGATGCCCGCCCCGATGGCGTGGATGGTGCCGGACTGGATGAAGAACACATCCCCCGGGTGGACCTCCACCTTGTTGAGCACCTCCAGCACCGTGTTGTTCTCAATGCGCTGCTGGAACTCCTCCTTGCTCACCGGGCGGTTCACCCCAAAGTAGAGAAACGCCCCGGGCTCGCAGTCCACGATGACCCACATCTCCGTCTTGCCGTACTCGCCCTCCACCCGCAGGGCGTACTCGTCGCTGGGGTGCACCTGGATGGAAAGAGGGTCCTTGGCGTCGATGAGCTTGATGAGCACCGGGAAGTCCCTGAAGGCCCGGGCGTTTTTCCCCAGGACTTCCGGGAACTGTTGAAAATACTGGCTCAGAATCAGGCCCGGATGGTCCCCGCCCGCCAGGGTGCTCTCCCCGGCGGGGTGGGTGGAGAGCTCCCAGCTCTCCGCCACCTTGTCAAAATCGCAGTTTTTGCCGTACACATCCCGCAGCTTGGTGCCGCCCCACAGGTAATCCTTGAACGCGGGAGAAAGCTGTTCCAGCTTCATAGAGGTCTCCTCCTCATTTTGGGTACGATTTGGTTGCAGCGTTGTCACAGGGGTTACAACACTGTTCCGAGACAAATCCTCCCCTTTATGGTATACTATTTTTGGGAAAAACGCAAACCTTTTTCGTCCCTGAAAAAGGAGGGATTCTTTATGAAAAAGAAAGCTCTTTCGCTTCTTCTGGCCCTGGCCTTCTGCCTGGCCCTGCCCATCCCCGCTTCGGCCAATTCGGCGGAGCCCCCCGGCCTAACGGTGCTGGTGCTGGACCCGCCGGAGGAGCTGCGCTTGACCCTCACACTGACAGAGGAAGGCGCTGACCCCATGACTTGGTCCTTGCGAGAAAGCTCTGTGCTGTGGGAAAAGTATTACAGATTTTTCGGCAGTTATCAAGCCGCCTGGGGCACCGAGAACGCCCTTCCCGCCACCCTGCTGGTGGAAATGGGGGAAGAGAGCTTTTCCCTTCCCATCGACCCAGAGGGCTTCTCCCGCTACAACAATCTTGTCACCCTGGATGTGGCGGGCAAACGGCTGCTGTACGGCCAGCCCTGGTGGCGGCAGCCTTTGCTGATCTTCCTGCGGGTGTCCCTGACCTTGGTGCTGGAGGGCCTGGTGTTTTTGCTTTTTGGCTACCGGCAAAAGCGCAGCTGGCTGGTGTTCCTGCTTGTAAACCTGGTCACCCAGCTGGGGGTGAACCTGTGCATCTACTGCGTCGCCTCGCCCACTGCCCTAGAACCCTACGCCGCCCTCATCTACCTGGGGCTGCTGCTCTACACCCCTATGGAGATCTTGGTGCTTGTGGCGGAAGCGATTGCCTTCTCCCGCCTTTTAAAGGAACACCGGAAACGCCGGGCTGTGGGGTACGCCTTTGTAGCCAACCTATTTAGTTGGGCTTTGGGAGGCGCCCTGCTGGCTGTTCTGCCCCTGTAATCTATTCTTCGAGTTCAACCCTCCCCACTTTATACAGAGCGCCCCGCCTGGCGCAGCTTCCAGGCGGGGCGCTCCCTTTTTCTGTTTGGATGGAAAAAAGCGCCCTTTCACTGGGGCGCTTCTTTCCCATTAACCGGCCAACGCTGTCAAAACGGCGCTGGCCACGCTGCCGGCGCTCTCGATGCCGCCGGTGCCGTCCTCCACCAGCACGGCGAAGGCGTAAGGGTACTGCTGGGAGTCGCAGAAACCCACCATCCAGCAGTTGGGGCCCTGGTCCTCCCCCACCTCGCCGGTGCCGGTCTTGGCGCACACGTTCATGCCGCTGGGGAACAGGTAGTCCCCGTAATAATACTCCACATTGTTGCGCAGAAGGGTCTTTAAGTTCTGGGCCTCCGTGGCGGTGACCAGCTGGCGGCTGCCGCCGGTCAGGCCGTCCAGCAGGCCGCCCCCCTGGGTGAGCCAGGGCTCCACATACTCGCCTCCGTTGGCGATGGCCCCCATGAGCACCATCATGTGGTAGGGGTTGCTGAGCACTGTGTACTGGCCCACGCCGGCCCATCCCAGCTCATTGGCGTTGGCGCCGCTCAGGTCGATGGTGCTCTGGGATACGGAGATGCCGCTAAAATCCAGCTGGGTGTTAAAGCCCATCTCCTCCGCCTTCTGCTGCAGGGCCTCTGCGCCCAGGTCGTTGGCCAGCTGGGCGAAGTACACGTTGCAGGAGTTTCCAAAAGCCGTGGCCAGGTCCTGGGTGCCGTGGGCATTGCCGTGCAGGCAGGTCACGGTACTCTCTCCCAGCGTGACAGAGCCCTGGCAGTCGTAGGAGAGGGAGCTCCAGGTGTCGGGGTATTTTTCCATGGCCGCCGCGGCGGTGACGACCTTAAAGATGGAGCCCGGGGTAAAGCTGCCGGACAAAGTGTTGTCCAGATAGGCGCCCTTGTAGGCCTCGTTGGTCTCAATGTCCTCTGGCACGGCGTTGGGGTCGAAGGTGGGGGCGCTGACCTTTGCCAGCACCTCCCCGGTCTTGTAGTTGTACACCAACACCGCCCCGTTTTTGCCCCCCAGGGCATTGTAGGCGGCGGCACAGGCGTTTTGGTCCACTGTTAAGGAGATATCGCTGCCCATGCGGTTAAAAAAGGTGTCGTTCAGGCCGGTGATGAGGTTGTAGCCAGAGAGCTTTCCCCGCATGGTGGACTGCACACTGGTGGAGATATACCCGTAAGGGTCCCCCACCGTGTGAAGCAGAGAGCGGCGCACCGTCTCATCCGGGCTGTAGATCCGGGCCCCCTCTTGGGTGGTGGCCAGCAGGTTGCCGTTCCGGTCGGTAATGTCCCCCAGGGTGACCGTGGAGTTTTCGGAATTCAAATGCCCGTTATAGGGCTGCATGGCCCATTGGCCCCCGTGCAAAAACAGGTTTACCAGCAGGTAGCCCAGCCCGCCCAAAAAGGCGGCCAGCAGCAGGTAAAGCACCATCGAGCGGAATCCAGTTGTGCGCATGGGTCAGGCCTCCCTTCTGGAATGGCGGCCCCCTCTAGAGCGGGAGGGCGCCGCGGTCTTTCCCCGGCGGGGCGGGGCGGGCTCCTGCACAGGAACCCCTCGGCCCCGGCTGGGGGGTTGGGCATAGTCCTGGCGCAGGCTCTTCCGGCTGGCCCGGCGGGCGGCGTAGGTGCGCTCGTCACTGGCCTTCAAAAAGGCCATCATCCCCCAGACGGAGATCAGGCTGGAGCCGCCGGAGCTGATAAAGGGCAGGGTCACGCCGGTAAGGGGCAGCACGTCTGTGGCGCCATACACATTCAGCGCCGTTTGGAACATCAGCATCCCCGCGGCGGCGCAAGCCGCGATGGAGAAAAAGGTGGAGCGGCTTCTGGTCACGTCGCTGCGGGCGTAGAAGATCCACAGCACAAAGGCCAGCAGCACCACCAGGCCCAGAAGCAGGCCCTGTTCCTCGCACAGCAGGCCAAAAACCAAATCGCTGTCCGCGGCGGGGACGCTGCCCATATAGCTGCTTCCCAGCCCCAGGCCGAACAGGCCGCCGCTGGCCAGGTAGGTCAGCACCCGGGTCTGCTGGTAGCCCACGCCGTTGACATCCTCCCACACGTGGCCCCAGCCCATAAAGCGGTCCAGCACATAGGGCTTTACCGTCAGAACCACCAGCACCGCCAGCACCGCCCCAGCCAGCACCAGGGCGATGGTGCGCACGCTACCGGAACGCATGAAGGCGATGATGAGGAAGGTGGCGAACAGGATCAGCGCCATGCCGAAGTCCGGCATCAGGGCCAGCAGGCCGATGCATGCGCCGGTAAAAATCAAGAACTCGCCGATGTTCTTTTTGGTCTGCAGGCGGTCCAAGGTGGAGGTGCCCACAAAGATAAAGGCGATTTTCACAAACTCCGAGGGCTGCACGCTGAGGGGCCCAATGCGAATCCAGTTGGTAGAGCCCCCCGCGTTGGTGCCGATCAGCAGCGTCAGGGCCAATAGGCCGATGGCCCCCAGGCCGATCCACAGGCGGCACTTGGCCACCCGCTCCATATCGTTCATAAACCAGATCATGAAGCAGAACAGCAGGGTGCCCAGCAGCATGGCGGCAATCTGGGTGGTGACGCCCTGGATATCATAGGCGGAAAGCAGCTGGATGCCGATGCCCGAAAGCAGGTACGCTACGGTCTCAATCTCAAAGCTGACCCGGTGCATCACGCCGATGGAAAAGATATACAGGCCCCAGCCCATCACCAGCACTGCCCCGAAGGGGATGAACTGCTCGGGGTGGAGCTCCCCGCCGGAAAGGGCGCCCTGCACCGCCATAATCAGCAGGGCCAGGGTGGCCACCATCATCAGCTTAAAGGGGGAGGCCGCCTCCCGGGAGAAGCCGGTGAAGATGCGGCGGCGCTCCCGGGGCTGGGCGTCGGTGTTCCACAGGGTCAGGGTGGTGGCGCCCATGGTCACCCGGTCGCCAATGTTCACCAGTTTCCGGTCCTGGATCTTCTTGCCGTTGACGTATACGCCGGACTTAGAACCCGTGTCGCAGATAAACCAGCCCTCGTCCCGGCGCAGCAGCACCGCGTGGTCCCGGCTGGCGGTGGCGTCCGGCAGGTAGATGTCGCAGCTTTTGCTGCGGCCGATGGAGTTCTCCCAGTACAGCACGGGGAACCGCGTGCCAGAGGCCTCGTCCCACAGCATGACCACGGGGTCCCGGCGGCGCTGGCCCTTTTTAAAGGAGGTGTAGCACCGCCACACCACATACAGGGCCAGCAGGGGCACAATGGCCCGCAGAATCAGCAGAACCGTGGGCAACACCCCCGACTGCAGAAATTCCAGTATCGCTTCCAAAAGCTCATCCCCTTTCCCAAGGCCGGGGGCGTTCCCGGCTCAGTTTCCTTCCCGCAGGGGGACAGTCTCCCCGTTGTTTTTGTGAATCATCCGCTCTGGCACAAAGCCCCGCACCATGGAAAGGGGGTACACCCGAGAGTTCCTTCCCACCACGGTGCCGGGGTTTAAAACGCTGTTGCAGCCCACCTCTACATGGTCGCCCAGCATGGCGCCAAACTTTTTCAGGCCCGTGTCCACCCGGCGGAAGCCCGCGTGGACCGTCACCGGGGACTTGTCCTGCTTCACGTTGGAGGTGACAGCCCCCGCCCCCATGTGGGACTTGTAGCCCAGGATGGAGTCCCCCACATAGTTGTAGTGGGGCACCTGCACATTGTCGAACAGGATGACATTCTTCAGCTCGGTAGAGTTGCCCACCACGCAGTTTTCCCCCACCAGGGCGTTCCCCCGGATGAAGGCGCCGGGCCGCACCTCGGTGCCGGCCCCGATGATGCAGGGGCCCGCGATATAGTTGTTGGGGTAGATTTTGGCCGTCTTGTGAATCCACACGTTTTCCTGGGGATGGTCGTACTCCTCTAAGGAGAGGGCGGCCCCCAGCTCCTGGATAAAGGCGCCAATCCTGGGAAGGGCCTCCCAGGGATAAGCCGTCCCTGCCAGCAGGGGGGCGGCGGCGGTGTGGCTCAGGGCATACAGGTTTTTAGTTTGCAGCATTGCTTCTTCCATGGTGTATCTCTCCTTTTGAAAACAGGGCGGACCCTGTCCGCCCTGCTTCTTTCAGCGCTCAGCTGTGAAGCTGAAGCACCGTTTTGTCAATGGTGTCCAACTGGTTGGTGTCCAGCTGCAGCTCGCCCGCGTCAGTCTGGCGGATGTCCAGGGCGATGGTCACCGGCTCGCTGCCGTAACGGATGCTGGAAAGCTCCTCCTGGCAATATGCCACCACCTTGTCCACAAACAGGGAGTTGGCGTCCACCGGCTCCGAATCCGCCTGGGAGGTCTCTTCCTCATCAGAGGAGCTGGAGTCCTCACCGGTGTAGCTGCCGTAAGAGCCCTCATCGCTGTAACTATCGTAGGAATCGCCGTAACCGTCCCCATAGCTATCGTCATAGCCATCTCCGTAGGAGCCGCCGTCATACCCGTAGGTGCTGTCATCGCTCCCATAGCTGTCCTCATCCTGAGAACTGGAGCTGTTGGCCAGGGTGGCTTCCTCTTCCGCCTCTGTGCGCAGCTGGCTGATGGTGTCCTCCAGCCCGCTGAAGTTGACAATGGGGTCAATCTCCACCTCCAGGTAGTAGCCCCCATCCACCTTCTGCTCGTCCTTCACGGTGTAATCCGCCTGGCGCAGAGCCTGGCGCATCACATCTTCCAGCTGGGTCAGCTGGTCGTCGCTGGGGCTTAGGCCGTAGGTGTTGCAGAAATTAACCGCCGCGTTGGTCACAGTGGTGGTGTTGTTTTGTTGGGCCACCTCTTCCGTGGCGGCAGCCACCGCCATATAGGAGGTGTTCTCCCCCTTGTAAGAGCTGTCCAGCAGGGCCTGAAAATAGCCGGAGACATCGTAATCCGCAAAACCCGTCATGGGCAAGGAGCACCCCGCCAGGGCCAGGGAGAGCCCTGCCGCCGCAGCCGCCAGGGCCGCCCGCTTCCATCCTTTTTTCACGTCACGCCCTCCTTGGCGGCTCACTCGTTGCGGCCGCAGCATTTCTTGTACTTCAGCCCGCTGCCGCAGGGGCAGGGGTCGTTGCGGCCGGGTTTCTTCTGCTTTTTCACCGGCTGCTTCTGCACGGTGCCGTCTCCGGCAGCGGCGGCAGAGGAGGTGCCGGTCTCTTTGGCCACCTGCTCCCGCTGGGGGGCCTCCTCCTTCTTGCGCAGCCGCACGGTAAGCATCATCTTGGCGGTGTTCTCCCGGATGGCGGCAATCATGCTGTCAAACATGTCGAAGCCCTCCAGGCGGTACTCCACCACCGGGTCCTGCTGGGCGTAAGCCCGCAGGCGGATGCCGTCCTGCAGCTGTTCCATGGCGTCGATGTGGTCCATCCACTCCTGGTCCACGTTGCGCAGCAGCACCACGCGCTCCACCTCCCGCATAATGGGGGGCGTGAACTCCTTCTCCTTGGCGGCGTAAATGGCGTCGGCCCGGTTCTTCAGCTCGGTGACCACATGCTCCGGCTCCAGGTCCTCCACCTCAGACTTGGTAAAGCGCAGCTCCTCCGGCCCAATCAGCCAGCCCATATAGTGCTCCCGCAGGCCGGGCAGGTCCCAGTCCTCGTGGGGGGTGTTCTCCGGCAGGTAGCGCTTCACGTTGTCCTCAATGGCGCCATAGATCATCTTTTGGATCTGTTCCTTCATGTTCTCGCCGTTTAAGACCTGGTCCCGCTGGCTGTAGATGATCTGCCGCTGGCTGTTCATCACCTCGTCATACTGGAGCACGTTCTTCCGGATGGCGAAGTTGCGGCTCTCCACCTTGCGCTGGGCGCCCTCGATGGAGTTGGAGACAATGCCCGCCTCGATGGGGGTGTCGTCGTCAATTTTCATCTTGTCCATAAAGCCCTGAAGCCGCTCGCCGCCGAAGAGGCGCATCAGGTCATCCTCCAGGGAGATGTAGAACCGGCTCTTGCCGGGGTCGCCCTGGCGGCCGGCGCGGCCCCGCAGCTGGTTGTCGATGCGGCGGGACTCGTGGCGCTCTGTGCCGATGATATACAGGCCGCCCAGCGCGCGGACCTCCTCCGCCTCGGGGGCAATCTCGTCCTTATACTTCTTGTTCAGCTCCGCAAAGGTCTTGCGGGCCTCCAGGATGGCCTCGTCCTCGGTGTGGCTGTAGGCAGAGGCCTCCGCCAGCATCTCCTCGTCATAGCCCATCTTGCGCATCTCGGCCTTGGCCATGAACTCCGCGTTGCCGCCCAGCAGGATGTCGGTGCCGCGGCCCGCCATGTTGGTGGCGATGGTCACGGCGCCTTTGCGGCCGGCCTGGGCCACAATCTGGGCCTCCTTCTCATGGAACTTGGCGTTGAGCACCTCGTGCTTGACGCCCCGGGCCTTCAGCAGCTTGGAGAGCAGCTCGCTCTTTTCGATGGTGATGGTGCCCACCAGCACGGGCTGGCCCTTCTGGTGGTGCTCCACAATGTCGTTGATGACGGCCTGGAACTTGGCCTGCTGGGTCTTGTAGACCACGTCGGGGCAGTCCTCCCGAATCATGGGCCGGTTGGTGGGGATCTCCACCACGTCCAGCTTGTAGATCTCCGAGAACTCCTCCTGCTCGGTCATGGCGGTACCCGTCATGCCAGAGAGCTTGTCGTACAGGCGGAAGTAGTTCTGGAAGGTGATGGTGGCAAGCGTCCGGCTTTCCCGGGCCACCTCCACGCCCTCCTTGGCCTCAATGGCCTGGTGCAGGCCCTCGTTGTAGCGGCGGCCGTACATCAGGCGGCCGGTGAACTCATCCACAATGATGACCTCGCCGTCCTTCACCACATAGTCCTGGTCCCGGTGCATAATGCCCCAGGCCTTGATAGCCTGGTCCACATGGTGCTGGATCTTCAGGTTGTCCGGGTCGGTCAGGTTCTCGATGCCGAAGAACTCCTCGGCCTTTTTCACGCCCCGGCGGGTGAGGGAACAGGTCTTCCGCTTCTCATTGACGATGTAGTCGTAGTCCTTATAGAGCTCGTCGTTGTCCTCTTTCTCATCGGTCTCCTTGACGCGGATGGGCTTCAAAGACCGGGCAAAGGCGTTGGCCCGGCCGTAGAGGTCATCGGCCTTGGCGCCCTGACCCGAGATGATAAGGGGGGTGCGGGCCTCGTCGATGAGGATGGAGTCCACCTCGTCCACAATGGCGTAATAGTGGCCCCGCTGCACCTTGCGCTCCTTGTAGGTGACCATGTTGTCCCGCAGGTAGTCAAAGCCCATCTCGTTGTTGGTGCCATAGGTGATGTCGCAGGCGTAAGCCGCCTTCTTCTCCTGGGAGGACATGCCGTTGAGGGCCAGGCCCACAGTCATCCCCATAAAGTTGAACACCCGGGCCATCATCTCGCCCTGGTACTTGGCCAGGTACTCGTTGACCGTAACCACATGGACGCCCTTCCCCGTCAGGGCGTTGAGATAAGCGGGCAGGGCCAGGGTGAAGGTCTTGCCTTCACCGGTCTTCATCTCGGCGATGCGACCCTGGTGCAGGATGATGCCGCCCTGCACCTGCACCGGGAACAGCCGGATGGAGAGCACCCGGGCCATGGCCTCCCGGCAGGCGGCAAAGGCGTCGGTGAGGATATCGTCCAGGGTCTCGCCCTTTTCCAGCCGCCCCTTGAGAAGGCCGGTCTGGGCCTTCAGCTCCTCATCGCTCAACTGCTTATATTTGTCTTCCAAGCCCAGCACCTGGTCCACCAGGGGCTGGATGCGCTTTAATTCCCGTTTGCTGTAATTTCCAAACAGCTTCGTCAAAAGTCCGTTAGCCATACAAGCCACCCTTTCTTGTGAAGAACGGCGCCGGGCCGTCCTCCCACAGAGGTCGTTCCGCCGCGGGAAAAAGCCCTGGCCTTGCGGGCCGGGCGCCCTTCTGGGCCCTCTGCGGCGCATATTCTTGATTATTATACCACGCAAGGCCGGCCTATTGCAAGGAAAGCCACAGTTTGTTTACAAAATCAGCCGCCGCCCCAAAGGCCCGGTCCAAACGGCCCCCTGAAACAGGAAAAAGCCCCGGTTTCCCAGGGCTTTTCTCTCATCTTCCGCTGTCCGCGCTCCACTCTAAAAAGCTGCCGGTGGAAGCGTCAATCTCAAATTCATACTCGGTCCGGTCGTAGTAGAGCTCCCCTTCATAGACCTCTCTGCCGTCGTCCCGGTCCAGCCGGATGCGCACATCGCTCTCTGTGGCGCCGGGCACCCGTTCCAGCACCAGCTGGGTGGCCTCCTCTTGGGAGACCGGCCCCGCCCCTTGGCTGGAAGTCTGGTTTTCCCCTGAAACAGGGGTCCAGCCCTCCACATCGGAGTCATAGGAGAAGATTGCCCCGTCCTCCTGGGAAATCTCATAGTCGTATTCCGTGGCCCCCACCGCAAACTCTACATCGTAGACCGCCCGGCCGTCGTCGTAATCCGCTTTAACCCGGTAGACCGTGGCCTCCTCTGCAGTGACGCCGGCATGCTCCAAGGCAATGGACCTGGCCTCATCCTCCGTAATCCCGGCGCCGCTTTGAGAGGACTGGGACGGCGCGGGGGTGGCCTCCTGGGCGGTTGTGCCGGATTCCTGGCCATCATCCCCCTGGGCTTCCCCGGAAGAAGCGGCGCTGGCCGTATCGTAGTGATAGTTGATGATCTCCCCGTTGTTCCGGGCCACGTCGTAATGATACTCGGTGTCCTGGGTGGAAAAATCAATCTCATAGACCTTCCGCCCCTCCTCGGTTGTGTCCTGCTGGACGGAAAGGGAGGACGCTTCCTCTTGGGTGACACCCGCGTGCTCCAGGGCAATCTCTGTTGCCTGCGCCTGGGTGATGCTCTCAGCGGAACAGCCCGCCAGCAGGGCCGCCAGCGCCAAAGCGCCCGCCGCCCCGCGCACCGTTCTCTTTCTCATCTCGATTTCCTCCGTTTTCAGAAATTCATAGGGGACCGGCCCCTTCTTTCCCTCTTTCTCTCCCCGCAGGGGAACCCGCGGGCGCGCCCTGGCATAGGATGGGGCAAGCGAAGAAAAAGGAGGCGTCTCTACATGCCCATCCGCGTTTTTATCGACCAGGGGCACAACCCCAGCGGAGCCAATGCCGGGGCCGAGGGCTATGGCCTGCGGGAACAGGACATCACCTATGCCGTGGGGATGGACCTGGCCCGGCTTTTAAACGGCGATCCCCGGTTCACTGCCCGGGTCTCCCGCACCACCCCCACCGAGTCCCTGGGCGCCAGCAATGCCGCCAGCCTACAGCGCCGGGTCTACCTGGCCAATTCCTGGCCGGCAGACTACTTTGTCAGCATTCACTGCAACGCCAACACCAACCCGGCCATCAACGGCACAGAGGTCTATGTTTACCAGCAGAACACCCAGGCCTATTGGCTGGCCCAGCATGTGCTGGGGGGAATTGTGGAAGAAGTGGGCACCCGGGACAACGGGGTGCGCCTGAACCCCACCCTTTATGTGCTGCGCCGCACTGCCATGCCCGCCATCCTGGTGGAGCTGGCCTATCTGACCAACGGCGGTGATGCCCTGAAGCTGCGGGATGAGCAGCCCGCCTTTGCCCAGGGCATTTACAGCGGCCTGCTGGGGTATTTTGGAATGGCGCCCCTGTAGGGGAGTTTCCCCTGTTACGCAGAGGCTGCCGGGACATCCTCTTTCTTGTGCACAGCCTCTGTCCCCGCCTCCAGGGCGGTCTTATAGTACCGGCACTTGTATTCGATGACCTCCATGGTGCGGCGCAGCTGCTCCATCTGGGCCTCTACAGCGGCCTTCCGCTCCAGAAACATCTGGTAGCGCTGGGAAAGGCTCTCATCCCCCAGGGCACACCAGTGCAGGAATTCCCGAATGTCCTTGATGGGCATTCCCGAGGCCTTCAAGCAGCTGATGATCCGCAGGTTCTCCAGGTCCCGGTCCGTAAACACCCGCGCCCCGCCCTGGCTGCGGGCCACAAAGGGCAGCAGGCCCTCTTTGTCATAGTACCGCAGGGTATAGGCGGTGACCCCCAGCCTTTCCGCCGCCTGGCTGATGGTATAGGTTCCGCCCTCAGCCGCCATAGGTCAGCACCGCAACGCGGCGGCTCATGCCGCCGTGGATCTCCAGGGTGTCGGTGTCATACCGCATCCAGTGGCCGGCGTTCAAATCCAGAAATTTTTCCACCGGCGCCAGCACGTCGAACCCAAACCGGTCCGACCGGTAGTGCATGGGGATGACCACCCGGGGACGGATGGCCTCCACAATGGCCTGGGCCTCTTCCGGGCCCACGGTGTAATAGCCCCCAACCGGAAGCATCACGGCGTCCAGCTCCTGAAGCCGCTCCAGAATCTCCGGGGAGGGCATGCACCCAGCATCCCCCATGTGGGCCACCCGCAGGCCGCCGGCCTCCAGCAGATGGATGGTGTTGGGCCCCCGCTTTTCCCCGCCGCAGCCGTCGTGGAAAGAGGGGAAGGCCGTGATGGCGAAGGGGTTTTCCGCCCCTGTCTCCCGCAGGGCAACCCCTGCCCGGTAGTTGTGGTCATGGTGTTCATGGCTGCAAAGCACCTGGTCCGCCGTCTGTTGGATATCCCTTAGGCCGGGAACGCTGCCGGGCTCAAAGGGGTCCAGCACAATGGCGTAGCCCTGGCACTCCACTCGAAAGCAAGAGTGGCCCAGCCACTGAATCTGTATCTCTGCCATTGCATAACATCCTTTCCATTTCACAGAGCTTCCAGAAAGCTTGTTTCTGTGGAAAGTATTATAGCACAAATTTCCCAGTTTGCCTACTCCCTGCGGAAGCTTCCCCAAAAAGGAAGGGCCCCGGCCTGGCCGGGACCCCTTCCACGGGCTGGGCTACCGCCTCTCCTCCCGGTGGGAGGCCGCCCCCGGGCACTTTTTGGCCCGGGCTCCGCTTTCCGGCTCCCGCCGGGGGATGGCCATGGGGGACAGTTGCTGGTAAGCCTCCAGCTGGGCGGCGTCCTCCGGCGGGGTGAACATCAAGCCCGTGCACTCGTTGGCCGAGGCCACGGCGGGGCTTTCTGGCAGGGCCCCCTGAGGAAGGGGGTCGTGTTCGTGATAAGGGGAGGTCTGGGGCTTCTGGCTGGTCCGGTCCTGCTGTTTCATTTCACCGCATCCTTTCCGAGGTACTTGCCCTTAGTTTCCCTCTTTCCAGGCGGTCTATGCACAAGGGCCGGATTCCTCCCCCCGGGAGAGGATCTCCTCCACAGCCTGCTCCACCGTCATGTGGGAGTTGTCCAGCCAAAGGCCCGCGCGGGGCGTCTCCCGCATAAAGCTGTGCCACAGGGCCTCTGGGGAAAAGCCCACATAGCCCCTCTTCCCCCGGGAAGCCTCCCGGGCCCTGACCGTCTCCACAGAAGGGCAGAGGACCACCAGGCGCAGGGGGATGCCCCGCAAAAGAGAGGCCATCTCCTCCAGGGCCGGGCCGTAATAATTATCCTGCAGCACCACGGAAAACCCGGCCTCCCAATAGCCCCGCGCAGCCTGGGCCGCCAGCCGGAAGCGGAGGTGCAGCTGCCGCAGCGCCTCTTCGGTGGGCGGGTCGGCCATCTCTTCCCTGCCGGTGACAATCATGCGCCGGAACAGGTCGCCCCGCAGGTGGACGCACCGGGGCAGCGCCTGGGCCAGGGCCTGGGCTGTGGTGGATTTTCCCGAGGCCATTACCCCGGTAATCAGGTAGAACCGCTGCTCCATGGCAGCCCCTCCTCATAGATTAAGATAAGAGCCGCAAGGGCTTTCCCCCGCGGCTCTTTTGTTTGCATGGTAAACGGGAAATCCCGCCGTTAGGCCTTCTGCTTGGCGGCATCCATCTGCTTGCGCTTGTGGATCTGCCACATGCAGAACAGGTTGGGGGCAATGAACTGGCTGCTGAAGCAGCCGGCCGCCACGCCCGCCATCATCGGCAGCGCGAAGGAAACCACCGTGTCGATGTTGTAAATCATCGCCACAATGAGCACCACCACCAGGGAAAGGAACGTGCACAGAGAGGTAAGCACCGTGCGGCTCAGGGTCTGGTTCATGCTCAGGTTCATAACCTCATCATAGCTCACCCGGGGGCCCATCTTCCGGCGGTTTTCACGGACGCGGTCGTACACCACGATAGTGGCGTTCAGGGAGTAACCCAGAATGGTGAGGATAACCGCGATAAAGATATCGTCAATGTCCAGCCCGCAGACCACAAACACGCAGAAAGCGATGAGCACATCGTGCATCAGCGCGATTACAGCGGTAATGCCCGCGGCCAGGCCGCCAATCTTGCGGAAGCGCAGGGCGATGTAAACCAGCAGGAACACCGCCGTGATGGCAAAGCACACCAGGCACTTCTGGAAGAACCGGGCGCCCATGCTGGCCTCCACCGAGCTGGAGGAGAGCAGCTCAAAGCCCAGGTCCGGATAGGCGCTCTGCAGGGCGCTTGTAACGGCGGCCTGCTCCTCCGGCGTCATAGCCTGGTTGCCGGAGAAGGACACCGTCACCTGCTCGCCGCCCGTGGTGATATCCTGGCTGATGGCCACCTCGCAGTTCCGGCCGGTGCTCTCGCTGACGGCGGCCTCTACGCCGCTGGCGTCCGCCTGGCCGCCCTCCACAGAGTAGAGGATCATCGAGCCGCCGGCAAACTGAATGTCCAGGTGGGGCCCAATGATGACGCTGGCAAGGATGCCCACCACCAGCAGCACAATGGAAATGCCGAAATAAATCTTTTTGTTCTGGTAAAAGTGGAAACGGTATGTCTTCTCATTCATCGCCGCGAGCACCTCCAAACAGCCATTTTTTATGCAGGCCCTTGAAGCCGGCCAGAGAGAGGGTCATCAGCCGGGTGGCTGTCATGCCCATGATAAAGTTGCCGATGATGCCCACCAGCAGGGTAAAGCCAAAGGAGAAAATGGCGCCGGTGGTGGACTCGCCAAAGATGATGGACAAAATATTGCTGGGCCCGAACACACCCATCAGCATAACGGCCACAATCAGGGTGGTGATGTTGCCGTCGAAGATGGCCCAGAAACTCTCAGAGAAGCCCAGCTTCAGGGCGCCGTCCAGGCTCTTGCCGTTGCGCAGCTCCTCGCGGATGCGGCTGGCAGAGATCACGTTGGCGTCCACGCCCATGCCAATGGAGAGCACAATGCCCGCCAAGCCCGGCAGGGTGGTGGTGTAAGAGTTGAGGAAGGGGAAAAAGCCAGAGATGGCGGCCATACACAGGCCCACCTGGCCGGCCAGGCTGATAACCGCCACAACGCCCGGCAGCCGGAACAGCACGATCATCAGCACGGAAATGACCACAAAGGCCAGAATGCCCGCCAGCATCATGGCGTTCAGCGCCTGGGTGCCCAGGGTGGGCGGCATAGAGCTGAAGCTGGAGACCTGCAGGGCAAAGGGCAGGGCGCCCGCCTGGATCTGGTTGGCCAGCTGGGTGGCCTCCTCACTGGTAAAGTCACCCGTGATGGAGCACTCGCCGTTGGTGATGGCCTCGTTGACCGTGGGGTAAGAAATCATCACATCATCCATCCAGATGGAGATGGTGCTGCCCACCAGCTCGCTGGTGGCCTCGGCAAACTTTTCGGCCCCCGCCTCCGAGAGCTTCAGGCTGACAATGTACTGGTACTCGCCCGTGGTCTCGTCCTGGGTCATGGCCGGAGTGGCGCTGACCACATCAGAGCCCTCCAGGATGATGTTTTCCGCCGTGGTGCCCATGGGGGTGCGGTAGACAACGCTGCCGTCCTCGGCGTACTCCATGGACTCATATTCCATCCCCTCGCGGAAGGTGAGCTGGGCGGTGGCCGCCAGCTCGTTGATGGCCTCCTCGGGGTCGAAATTCTCCTCGTCGCTGCGCCAGGGGAACCGGACGATAATCCGGTTGTTGGTGGGGTCGGTGTAGATCTCATAGTCGGTAATGCTGTTGGACACCATTCGGGTCTCGATGATCTCCTTGGCCGCGTTAAGCTCTTCGGTGGTGGCCTCCACCCCGTCCGCCGGGCTGAAGGTGGCCTCTACGCCGCCCCGGATATCAATGCCCCAACGGATATCACCGGCGCCTTTTATGTAGGTGACCTTAAAGTCCCCGTTCTGGCCGTACACGCCGAACAGGGACGTGAACACCAGGGCGAGGATGAGAAGCGCCACTACAAAAAACACAGGCTTTTTTACTCGCTTCATGGGTTTCTTTCCTCCAGTCGGGGCCGGCCCTGCACAAAGGGCTGCCCCAGGATTTTTATGACGTTCGCCGCGCGGGGCGCAAAAGGCCCGTTCACGCAAAGCAGGGCAGCACCCGGGCGGGCGCTCCCGTGCCCCGGCCGGTCAAAACGGCCAGGCCACCGGGAAGCCCCGGGACAGGCGCGCCTGTCCCCCCCTTGCTACCCCGCTTAAGTACCTTCAAAAATTATTCCTGCTCCTCAGCGGCAGACTCTTCCTCCTGGGCAGGAGCCTCGGTGGAGTACACAACTTCCTCCGCAGGGGCCTGCGCGGCCTCCTCGTCCTCCTGGGCCTTCTGCTCTTCCAGCAGGGCGCGGATGGACAGGGACACGCGGTGGCGGTCAAAGTCGATATCGGTGATCTTCACCTTCACCTCGTCGCCGATCTTCAAAACATCCTGGGGCTTCTCAATGCGGTGGTCCGCAATTTGAGAAATGTGGATCAGGCCGTCAATGCCGGGGATGACGCTGGCAAAGGCGCCAAACTGGGTCATGCCCACAATCTTGGCGTCGCACACCGTGCCCACGGGATACTCCCGCTCCAGCTTGACCCAGGGGTTGTCCTCAGGCCGCTTGTAGCCCAGGGAGATCTTGCCGTTCTCCCGGTCCAGGCCCTTTACGTACACCTCCACGGTGTCGCCCACGCTGAGCACCTCGCTGGGGTGCTTGATGCGGTTCCAAGAGAGCTCGGAGATGTGGACCATGCCGTCCACGCCGCCCAAATCCACAAAGGCGCCAAAGCTGGTGAGGGACTTCACCTTGCCGGTGTAGTGCTGGCCCTCTTCCACCTGCTCCCAGAACTTCTCCTGGGCGGCCTTGCGCTCCTCCCGCAGCACGCTGCGGATGGAACCCACGGCCCGGCGGCGCTGGCGGTTGACCTCGATAATGCGGAAGCGGACCTCCTGGCCCATCAGCTCGTTCAGGTCCTCCCCGCGGGAAGCGGTGGCCTGAGAGGCGGGCACAAAGATGCGCATGGCCTTGTACAGGACGATGACGCCGCCCTTGACAACCTCGATGACCTTGCCCTCCAGGATCTCGTTGTTCTCCTGGGCCTCGGTAATCTCATCCCAGCCCTTCATGGCGTCCACGCGGCGCTTAGAGAGCATGATGGTGCCTTCCTGGTCGTTGGTCTTCATAATCAGCAGGTCCATCTCGTCGCCGATCTTCACCACGTCCTCAGGCTTGACGTTGGGGTCGTTGGAAAGCTCGCCCGCGGGGATGAAGCCGGCCTGCTTGCGGCCCACATCCACATACACCTCGGTGGGGGAGATCCCTACGACAACGCCGTGCACCTTCTCATCTGTATTTAATTTTTTGAGGGACTCCTCAAGCATCTCCTCAAAATTCTGTTCGTTGTTTGTCACTTCTGCCATGGTAGCAAGTACCTCCTTTATAATGCTTGCGGGCGTAGATGCCCCCGCAGTGATGCCAACGCTCAGCCCGGCCGAAAACACAGGCAGCTCGTCCGCCCTTTCGATGAGGTACGCCTCGCAGTACTCTGCGCAGATTTCGCGCAGCTTTGCCGTGTTTGAACTGTCCCTTCCCCCCACCACAACCATCCGGTCGCAGCGCTGGGCCAGGGTTTTTGCCTCTTTCTGCCGTCTCGCAGTCGCATTACATATTGTAGCAAAAACTGCGGCGTTTGTACATAGTTTTTTCAGAGTTTCCGCGCATTTTTCCCATTCGCCGGCGTGAAAGGTGGTCTGAGCCGCAAAAGCCAGGGGTTTCTTTTCCAATTCCGGATGGTTTTTCAGCAGTTCCACCAATTCTTCGCTGCTCTTTATAACAAAATTCTCCCCTTTGCAGTGGCCTACAATCCCCTGCACCTCGGGATGATTCTTGTCCCCAGCCAGCAGGAAGACCTGTCCCTGCTCTCCGGCGCGCTCCGCCAAGTTGTGAATCTTTTTCACAAAAGGGCAGGTGGCGTCCACATAGGAGAGGCCCAGCGACCGCGCTTTTTCCTCCACCTCCCGGGGCACCCCGTGGGAGCGGATGACCAGCGTGTAGCCCGGGGGCGTCTCCTCTGGCCGGCTGACAACCCGCACCCCCCGGGCGGCCAAATCCCCCGTCACCTGGGGGTTGTGGATGATGGGCCCCAGGGTGGCGGCCTTTTTGCCCTCTTCCAGCAGCCGGTACACCGTGCTCACCGCCCGGTCCACGCCAAAGCAGAACCCGGCGGTCTGGGCCACCTCAACCCGCATGGGGGGCCTCCTTTTCCTCTGGCGGCACCAGCTGAGAAGGCAGGCCCAGCTCCTTGCAGGCCTCCTCCCGCAGCAGGGCAATCTGGGCCATAATGGTCCGGCTGGCCCGGCGCAGCTGCAGGCTGGAGTCATCCTGGATGTTCAGCTCCCCGGCGGAGATGGGCTTGCCAAAGCGGATGAGGGTGCGCTTGAACATGCCGGGCTGCTTGCCGTCCCCCGCAGTGATGCACACCGGCACCACCGGCGCCTTGGTCTCATAGGCCAGCAGGGCGGCGCCGGTTTTGGGCTTGCGCAGCAGCCCGTCTTTCGAGCGGTGCCCCTCGATAAACACCCCCACCACGGCGTTCTGCTTTAACAGGGCATAGGCGTCTTCCAGCGCGTCCGAGCCGCCGGTGCCCCGCTTCACGGGGAAGGCCCCCAGCATGCGGAACATCCCCCCCAGAAACTTGCTCTGGAACAGCTCCTCCTTGGCCATGTAAAACACCTGGCGCTTTTGGCAGAGCCCCAGCAGCACCGGGTCCCGCTTGGCCAGGTGGTTGCTGCACAGCAGCACCGGGCCCTCTTTGGGGACATTCTCCGCCCCCTCCACCTTCATGCGGAACACCAGGTGGAAATACCACCACAGAATGATCTGCCCCACCAGGTACAGCCAGGTCTTTTTTTTCGGCGTCAAATCCCGAATCTCTTTTTCCACAGGCAACGGCCCCTTCCTTCACACATTTTCCCATATTTTCCAAGGGGAACGGCTTACAGCCTTTCCCGCACCAGGCCCACCAGCCGCTCTACCGAGCGCGCAAAGCTGTCCTGGCTGGTGTCCACCAGCACCGCGTCCTCCGCGGGGCGCAGGGGGGCCACCTCCCGGTGGGAATCCTGGTAGTCCCGCTGCTGGATATCCCGGAGGATGGCCTCGTAGTCCGCCGCCTGGCCGGACTCCTCCAGCTGGCGCACCCGCCGCCGGGCCCGCTCCTGGGCCGAGGCGGTGAGGAACACCTTCAGCTGGGCGTGGGGCAGCACCACCGTGCCGATGTCCCGGCCGTCCATAAGCACGTTGTTCTTTTCCGCCAAATCCCGCTGCAATTGCAGCAGGAAGGCCCGCACCGCCGGGATGGCCGAGCAGGCCGAGGTGGCCATAGAGACTTCTGGCGTGCGGATGAGGGAGGTGACGTCCTCCCCATTCAAGCGCATGACCTGGCCCTCCGGCGTGTACTCCAGCCCCACCTGGATGGCGGGCAGCAGGGCCTCCACCGCCGGGGCGTCGTGGGGGTCCACCCCCTGGCGCAGCACATGCAGGGCAATGGTGCGGTAGATGGCGCCGGTGTCCACATAGACAAAGCCCAGCTCCTGGGCCGCGGCCTTGGCCACGCTGCTCTTCCCTGCCCCGGCGGGGCCGTCGATAGCGACTGCAAACATTCTAACTCCTCTTTTCCGATGGATTCTAGAGCCTGCCAGCGGGAGCTCTCCCCACTGGTCCGGGCGGCTTTTCCCTTTGCCCTACTTGAGATCACGAAATGATTCAGAGCGCTGAAAAAGCTAGGAAATACCTGGGTTTTCCGCACTTCATCACATGATGAAGTGCGAAGTGTTTTTGGCCCGCTCTGCATCATATGATGAAGTGCGCAAGCCCGCATAAAACCTGACTTTTTGTCGCATTTCATCATTTTGATTTCTCAAGCCGTCCGTGACCGGACTGGACAAGTCGCGCTTTGGGGCGGCGGCTACGGCCGCGCCTGTGCTGACAGCCAGCGCACGTCCGCGCCCAGCGCCTGGGCACTCAATTCGCGCACGCCGCTTTAAGGCGGCGGGGTTTTCTGAGGGCGGCTGGCAAGCGGCCCGCGCTTGGGTCCGTGGCCGGTCCGGGCGGCATTTCCCTTTGCCCTACTTGAGATCCCGGCCCTACTTGAGATAAGAAAATGGACGAATCATCAAAAAAGTCAGGTTTTATGCGGGTTCTATGATTTGACCATGTGGGCGAATCATACAGGTGTCTTGACCATTTCCCGTAGTGATTCGCCCACGTGGGCAAGTCATAAAAATGGCTTGTTTCCTGGGTTTTTGGGGTGATTCGTGCATTTCCCTCTCTCAAGCCCTGGGGCAACGGCTTTTGTGCTGTCTCAAGAGGGGGACATACGTCCCCCTTTTTTTGGAAGTAGGGGAAGGCAGGGCGCTGGTGCCCGGTGGGCACCGTCCAGCGCCGACCGAGCCGGCAGGCGAGACCTACGCCCCTTGCAACCCCCTTAGGCCGTAGGGCTCCGCCCTACAACCCGCAGCTTTTGAAAAAGCTGGCAAAACTTTTACTTGTCTCCACCCAACCCAAGCGCGGGCTTTTGGGCTAGCGTCTCTCAGCCAGCTCCGCCGCCTTAAAGCGGCGTGCGCGACTCGTCCTGCGCGGCCACGCGCCGCGACTTGTCCAGTCCGGCCACGGACCCGGATAGCTTGCCGGTGGCAAAGGCGATCTGCAAATTGTAGCCGCCGGTGTAGGCGTCGGCGTCGATCATCTCCCCGGCAAAGTACAGGCCCTTCACCCGCTTGGATTCCATGGTCCGGGGGTCGATCTCCTTCAGGCTCACGCCCCCGCTGGTGACGATGGCCTCGGCAATGGGCCGAAAGCCCTCGATCTCCACGGAGAAGTCCTTCAGCAGGGCCAGCAGGGCCCGGCGCTGCTCCTTGGTGACCGAGTGGCACCGGGTCTCCCCTGGGATGCCGCTGCGCTCCACCGCCACAGGGATGAGCTTTTGGGGCAGCAGCTCTTCCAGAGAATTGGCAAAAATCTTATTTTTATGCGCCTCCAGCTCCCGCAGCAGCCGGGCGTCCAGCTGCTGCTCGCTCAAAGCGGGCTTCAAGTCCACGTGGACGGTGTACTTTCCCGGCTCCATAGGGTGCAGGTGGGCCGAGGCGCTTAAAATGGTGGGCCCCGAAAGCCCAAAATGGGTGAACAGCAGCTCGCCGAAGTCCTCGTAGACGGGCTTCTTTTTGCCCTGCTGGGTCACCTTTACCCCGCAGTTGCGCAGGGAAAGGCCCATCAGCTGGCGGCACCAGGGGCCCCGCTCCACCAGGGGCACCAGGGAGGGCGTGGGCTTTACGATGGTGTGGCCCAACGCCGCGGCCAGCTTGTAGCCGTCCCCGTTGGAGCCCGTCCCCGGGTAGGAGGCGCCCCCGCAGCAGAGGATGACGCCGCGCCCCCGGTACTCCCCGGCGGCAGTGCGCACCCCCACGGCTTCGCCGTTTTTCCACCAGGACGGCCGTCACCGCCTCCCGGACAATCGCGGCCCCGGCGGCATACCGCTCTAAGGCATCCGCAATGTCGTGGGCGCTGTCCGAGACAGGGAATACCCGGCGGCCCCGCTCCGTCTTCAGGGGGACGCCCAGCCCCTCGAAAAAGGCCATGGTGTCCTGGGGGGAAAAGGCGGAAAACGCCCCGTAAAGGAACTTTCCCCCCCGGGGGCAGGCGGCCACCGCCTCTTCCACCGGGCAGTTGTTGGTCACGTTGCAGCGGCCCTTGCCGGTGATGCGCAGCTTGCGGCCCAGCTGCCGGTTTTTGTCCAACAGGCACACGGAAAGCCCCCGGCCCAGGGCCGTCCCCGCGGCCATCAGCCCCGCCGGGCCTCCGCCCACAATCAGCACGTCATACGTCTTCAAAACCTCAGCTGCCCTTCTCGTCCACCTTTTCGTAGACGCTGTATTCATCCCAAATTCCCTCAATCTTCCGCAGGGTGTCCGCCACCTCGTCCTTTTTCTTGATGGCCACCGTGACAATGAGGGCGTTGATAATGCTCAGGGGCCCCACCAGGGAGTCCACAAAGGAGACCATGTCGCTGCGGGCCAGCAGCACGTGAGAGGCGTGCTGGGCCAGGGGGGACAGGGGGCTGTCGGTGATGGCCACGGTGGTGGCCTTTTGGGCCGAGGCGTACTTCATGGTCTTTACGGCCTTTTTGGAGTAGCGGGGGAAACTGATGGCGATAACCGCGTCCCCCTCTCCCACCCGGACCATCTGCTGCAGGATGGTGGCCTCGCTGGTGGCCTCTACCAGGTGCACGGTGTCGAACACCAGGCGCAAATAGTGGGCCAAAAAGGTGGCCAGCGCCAAAGAGCTGCCCGCCCCCAGCACATACACCTTTTTCGCCCCCACCAGGGCGTCCACCGTCCTGTAAAAGGCCTCCCGGTCCACGTTCTCCTTGGTGCGCTTGAGGATATCAATATCCTGGTCCAACACCTCGTCCAGCAGCCGGTCTGCCGGAATGTTGCGAGAGGTGCGCTCTAACCGCTGCACGCTGGTCATCTTGCTGCGGATCATCTCCTGCATGGCCTGCTGCAGCGCCGGATAACCGGAATAGCCGATCTCTGTGGCAAAGCGCACCACGGTGGACTCGCTGACGCCCACAGTCTGCCCCAGCCGGGAGGCCGTCATAAAGGCCACCTGGTCAGAGTGCTCTTCAATGTACCGGGCAATCATCCGCTGGCCCTTGGAAAAGCTGCCGCTTTTCTGGCGGATGCGCTCGGAAAGCTGGCTGTTCATGTTCTTCCTTCCTTCTTTCCCACTGGGGCACTGTAGCCGCGCAAGCCCCAGGCAATTTCAAATTCATTTTACGGCTTTCTCCTGCAAAAAGCAAGGAAAAAATCCGGATATTCCCCAAAGCCCAGGCGCTTTTTGCAGGAATGCCGCCCGCCAGCTTCAGAAAAGAAGGCGTGAAAAAGGCAGGCCGCAGCCTGCCCATATCCTTCACTTGCCCCGCAGCAGCCTGCCCAGCCGGTCGTGGAAGCGCCGCAGGTATTGGACGATCAGCCCGTCCATGGCAAAGTCGTAGAGGAGGAACACCAGGTTGGCCAGCACCAGAAGCACGGCCGGGCCCCAGGGCCCCAAAATGGAAAGGCTCTCAAAGGGGATTCCCAGCACATAGACAGAGAGGAGCACCTCCAGCACTGCGGCCGCGTTGAACACCAGAAGCTTGGCCCCATAGCGCAGCACCCGGCTTTGAATCCGCCCCAGGGGGGCGTACAGCACCGGGTAGTACCCAAAGAACAGCGCGTAAAACAGGAACGCCTCCCGGTCTGGCACCAGAAAAAAAGCCAGCACGCTGCACACGCCATACACGCCAAAGCCCCAGGCAAGGCCGGCCTCCACCACCACAGGGATGAGCAGGCACCCGGCAACCGCCGGCAGGGCAATGGTGGCCACAGGCACCACCCCCGCCAAAAGCATCACCACCAGCGAGAGCGCCGCCATCACACCGCAGAAAGCCACTTTCATGGAATTTTTCACGGAAACCGCTTCAGCTCCTTTCCCGGCCCGCTCAACAGCAGGAGATCAGGTCGCCGCCCATGCACTCGCAGCAGCAGTCGGCACAGATCAGAGAAGAGCACAGGTCGCAGGAATTACACCCGCCCGCGTTCATATTCGTATTGGGCCGGTAGCCGCCGTAGACGCCGCTGCCCTGGTTCATGGCCTGGTTCAGGGCCGCGCTGTACTCTGGGTTGCCGGGGTCCATCTGGCAGGCCCGGGAGAAGTGGTCCTTGGCCTCCTCCAGCCAGCCCCGGCGGTAGAGCACAGAGCCCTTGAGGAAATACCACTCGGCGTTGCGCCGCTCGGGGGGCACGCCGTTGAGGATCTGCTCCGCGTCGGCAATGCGGCCAGACATAATCAGGCTGCGCACGTCGTTAAAGCCGGAGCTGCCATTTGCCCCCACGTTGTTGTAAGCGCCGTTGTAGCCCCGTCCGGCGCCGCCGCCCTTGCGCTGGGCGGTGATGGCGTCGTAGGCCTCGTTAATCTCCTTCATCTTTTCGTCCGCCAGGTCTTTCAAGGGGCTGTCGGCGTACTGGTCGGGGTGGTACTTTTTGGCCAGCTTGCGGTAGGCGTCCTTTACTTCGTCATCCGTGGCAGAGGGGGATACCCCCAGCACCTTATAAGGGTCTGTCATACTCTGGTCTCCTTTTGCCTCGATAGTCCTTTCGCGGCGCCTTCCCGCCCGGGGCCGGCGCCTTCCCTCGTCATCTATCCCAATCAAGCCCCGTCCGCCTCAGCGCAGGTCCTCAGGCTCGGGGCGCTTTTTCTTTTTCTCCCGAATATGCAGAAACAGAATCTCCCGCTGGAGCTCTGGCAGGCCCTTTTCCACCACGTTCTCCAAAATGGGCCCAAAGTTCCGCAAGTCAATCAGCTGGAAGGCCAGCAGCATTTGGGCCGCCGTGGCGTTCAAGGTCCGGTTCATGGCCTCATCCGCCGCCTTGCGCTCCTCTGGGGAGAGCCCTTTTTTCCCAGAGAGCCCCAGCCGGGGGATAAAGGGGTTGAAAGCGTCTTCCGCCAGGTCCTCCATCAGGTCGTCGGCGGCGTCCATCAAATAGACCCACCGGCCCAAAAAGTACCCGAACCGCTCCAGGGCCGCCGCCTGCATCTCGTTGCAGCCGGCCAGCTCTTTGAACAGGGCCGCCAGCAGGTTGGCCGTGGGCTCGGCGCAGGCGTCCACGCCGCCGCCGCTTTTCTCCGCCTCCTGCTGGCCGTCCATGGCCCTTTGGGCCTCTTTGGCCAGGAAGGGGAACTCTTCCGCCGCTTTGCGCGCCTTGCGGGAGAGCAGGCGCAAAAGCACCCGGCTGCCCAGGGACTTTGCGAAGCTGTCATCCTCCACGTTGTCCCGCAGCTTGTGGTAGGTCAGCAGCACGGAAAGGGCCGCCGCCTTGTGATAGGCTTCCCCATCGCTGCGCAGAAAATCGCATTTCTTCAGGGGGTTCACCACACACCTGCCGTGGTGCAGGCTCAGCTTGGCCTCTTGGGTGGAGAGCGCCAGCAGGGCGTAGAAGGTGCAGTCATAGCTCAGGGTGAAGGAGGCCGCCCTGCCGTAGTGGTCTTTCAGGGCCCGGCACAGCTGGCAGTAGGCCGCCTTATACTGGTCGTATTCCCGCACCAAAAGCTCTGATTTAAAAGGGCGCACATAGCCAAACATACCTCACCGCGCCCCAAAGGGCATCCTTTCTGGCGGCGCGCCGCCGTGTTTTCCCGCCCAGCGGGCAGGAAAAATGGGCCCAACTGCCCTTTCGCGGAATTATTGTATCCTATTCCTGCGGCCAGGTGTTGAACACATTGTAAACAATTATAGTCGAAATCCTTAGAAAAGGCAAGAAAAACCGGGGTTTCAGGGACATAAAAGAACGGGGAGAGGAAAACCGTTTCCCTCTCCCCATTTTGTACAAATGTGTTTTTTACAGGGCCAGCTCTGCCCAGATGACGAACACGGCCATGCCCAGGGCCACTGCCGCCACCAAGGCCCACATCAGCGCGGTGGCCCACTTTTTGCCCTTTTTGGGGGCGGGCCGGGGCATCCCCTTGTGATACCGGGGGTCCGCGTCCTTCAGCGCGATGGGAAGGCACCCATCTTTCAGGGGCAAACGGGGGTTAAAGTTTATCATCATAACAATAGCCTCCTTATGGGAGAACACAGGGTCTCAGGGCGGGGTTCCCTCAGTTGTTGCACAGCCACACACAGGCCAGCACAAGCAAAACCAAGGCTGCCACTGCCGCCGCGATCCCCACGTTCAGCCATTTGCCGCTCTTCTTGGGCTTGTGGCCAGAACCTGGCGCGCCGCCCCCCTTCAGCAGGGCGGGGTTCAGCAAGCCGTTGGGCGGCGGGCCGTGGGGATTGGCGGCAATGAATTGGAACACACCGCCATCTGCCAAGGCCAAGGGCGCTCCCAGCAGGCAGAACAGCAGCCGCCGGAATGCCCGTTCCCATCTACTCATAACCACACCTCCTCTTTCAACTGAAAAACAGTCTACCTCTGTATTTATAGCATACCACAGTTCCTGAGAATATAATTCCAAAAAAACATATTTCTGCGTTAAATTTCTATTACAAATGTATTACAAATTGACGGCCCACAACAGAAGAACAGGCCGGAAAATTTCCAGCCTGTTCTTTGGTCATTTCTCCAAAAGGGGCCGCAAATACTGCCCGGTGTAGGAGCCCTCCACCCGGGCCACCTGCTCCGGGGTGCCCTGGGCCACAATAGTGCCTCCCCGGTTGCCGCCCTCGGGCCCCAGGTCGATGATGTGGTCAGCGGTTTTAATCAAATCCAGGTTGTGCTCGATGACCACCACGGTGTTTCCCCCGTCCACCAGGCGCTGGAGCACGTCGATAAGCCGGTGCACGTCGGCGATATGCAGGCCGGTGGTGGGCTCGTCCAGGATATAGATGGTGCGGCCGGTGGAGCGCTTGGAGAGCTCGGTGGCCAGCTTCACCCGCTGGGCCTCGCCGCCGGAGAGGGTGGTGGCGGGCTGGCCCACCTTCACATAGCCCAGGCCCACGTCGTAGACGGTCTGCAGCTTTCGCGCCAGCTTGGGGATATCCCGGAAGAAGTCCAGGGCCTCCTCCACGGTCATCTCCAGCACGTCGTAGATGCTCTTGCCCTTGTACTTCACCTCCAGGGTTTCCCGGTTGTAGCGGTGGCCCTTGCACACGTCGCAGGGGACGTACACGTCCGGCAAAAAGTGCATCTCGATGCGGATGATGCCGTCCCCCTGGCAGGCCTCGCACCGGCCGCCCTTCACGTTGAAGGAGAACCGGCTGGCGGTAAAGCCCCGCATTTTCGCGTCCTGGGTAGAGGCAAACAGCTCTCGGATGTCGTTGAACAGCCCGGTGTAGGTGGCCGGGTTGGAGCGGGGCGTGCGCCCGATGGGGGACTGGTCGATCTGGATGACCTTGTCCAAATGCTCCAGGCCCCGGATCTCCTTGTGCTTGCCTGGATGGGCGTGGGCCCGGTTCAGCTCTGCCGCCAGCTTTTTATAGAGGATCTCGTTGATGAGGGAGGATTTGCCCGAGCCGGACACCCCGGTGACACAGACAAACTCCCCCAGGGGGATCTTCACATTGACGTTTTTCAGGTTGTTCTGCTGGGCACCCCGGATCTCTAAAAACTTGCCGTTGCCCTTGCGGCGTTTTTCCGGCACCTCCACCTTCCGCCTGCCGCTTAAATACTGGCCCGTGAGAGACGCCTCGCAGCTCTCGATCTCCTGGGGCGGCCCGGCAAAAACCACCTCGCCCCCGTGGACCCCGGCCCCAGGGCCGATATCCACCAGGAAATCCGCCTCCCGCATGGTGTCCTCGTCGTGCTCCACCACAATCACCGTGTTGCCCAAATCCCGCAGGTTCTTCAAGGTGTTTAAGAGCTTGTGGTTGTCCCGCTGGTGCAGGCCGATGGAGGGCTCGTCCAGGATGTACAGCACCCCCATCAAAGAGGAGCCGATCTGGGTGGCCAGGCGGATGCGCTGGCTCTCCCCGCCGGAGAGGGTCCCCGAGGCCCGGGACAGGGTGAGGTACTCCAGCCCCACGCTTTGCAAAAAGCCCAGGCGGGACTTAATCTCCTTTAAAATGGGGGCGGCAATCATCTTCTCCCGGTCATTGAGTTCCAGGGCGTCCACAAACTCCAACGCCTCGGTGACGGACTTGTCGCAGAAGGCGCTGATGTTGATGCCCCCCACCGTCACCGCCAGGCTCTCGGGGGAAAGGCGCTGGCCGTGGCACTCGTCGCAGGGGACCGCGCTCATATAGGCCTCGATCTCCTCCTTGATCCAGGAGGAAGAGGTCTCCCGGAAGCGGCGCTCCAGGTTGTTGATGACCCCCTCAAAGGGCGCTGTGTAGCTGCCGGAGCCGTACTCGCTCTCCCGCCGCAGCCGGATCTTCTCCCCCTTGGTGCCGTAGAGGAGGATGTCGATGATCTCCTCCGGCAGCTCCCCCAGGGGGGTGTCCAGGGAGAAGTGGTAGTGCTCGGCAAGGCCCTTCATGTACATGGCGGCAATGGTGCTGCCCTCCATGGCCCAGCCGCTGGCCTTCAATCCCCCTTTGTTGATGGACAGCCGCTTGTCCGGGATTATGAGCTCCGGGTCAATCTTCATAAACACCCCCAGGCCGGTGCACTTCTTGCAGGCGCCGAAGGGGTTGTTGAAGGAGAACATCCGGGGGGTCAGCTCCTCCACGCTGACGCCGTGCTCCGGGCAGGCGTAGTTCTGGGAGAAGGTGATGTCCTCTCCCTCGATGACGTTGATGATGACCACCCCGCCGGTGAGGCCCGAGGCCGTCTCGATGGAGTCCGCCAGGCGGGAGCGGATGTCTGGCTTGATGACCAGCCGGTCCACGATGATCTCAATGGTGTGCTTGCGGTTCTTCTCCAGCTGGATCTTCTCATTCAAGTCGTAAACCAGGCCGTCCACCCGGGCCCGCACAAAGCCGGATTTCCGGGCCGCCTCGAACTCCTTCACATGCTCGCCCTTGCGGCCCCGCACCACCGGCGCCAAAATCTGGATGCGGGTCTTCTCCGGCAGGGAGAGCACCTGGTCCACGATCTGGTCGATGGTCTGCTGCTTGATCTCCCGGCCGCAGATGGGGCAGTGGGGAATGCCGATGCGGGCGTACAGCAGCCGCAGGTAGTCGTAGATCTCCGTCACCGTGCCCACGGTGGAGCGGGGGTTTTTGGAGGTGGTCTTCTGGTCGATGGAGATGGCGGGGGAAAGGCCGTCAATCATGTCCACGTCGGGCTTTTCCATCTGGCCCAAAAACATCCGGGCATAGGAGGAAAGGCTCTCCACATAGCGCCGCTGGCCCTCGGCGTAGATGGTGTCAAAGGCCAGGGAGGACTTCCCCGAGCCGGAAAGGCCCGTGAGCACCACCAGCTTGTCCCGGGGGATGGTCACGTCGATATTCTTCAAATTGTGCTCCCTGGCACCGTGCACTACGATCTTATCTAAACTCATGCGAATTTACCTTCCCGTTTATTTATTTAGTCCCTCACTTCAAAATCTTCAGACTGAAAATTGTGGTAATACCGTCCTTTGACCGCGTTAAATCTCAAAACGCAGTAATCCGGATCGTTCACACCTTGTTTGTAGTAAAGCTGATCTCCCTGCCGCCACAGTCTTTCCTTGGCTTCCGGCGTTTCCAATACCTCCACGGTGCCAACCAAGCTGACCCCTTTAAATTGCTCCAAATCGACAAAGTACACACTGGCTTTGGGATTCTCTCGAAATGCGCGAACTTTTTGAGAGGAAGTGTTGGTTGAAAACCATATCTCTCCAAGATTGTTTCTCTCCCTTGGCTGAAGCATGGCCTTCGTAACAGGATATCCCTCATCGTCCAGATAGGCAATAAAGCACACCTTTGCTTGATCTAGCAGTTCCCCAACCATCTGCTCCAAATGAGTCATTTTCTTCAATGCCTCCTTGTCTTTGCCGCTTTCTCCCGTTTTGATAAAGCGGAGCAATTCCTCCACATCGTCAAACTGGTCATAGTCTCCCCAGATTCCTTCCCGGTGATAGACTACGCCCTTCTGTTCGTTGCGCTCCAGGCAGTCCAGCAGTTCCTCCGCCCCATAGCGTCTGGCGAACAGGGTAAACCCGTAGGGCTTTATTTTCCCCAGCAACCCCTTCCGGCAGCCCTCCTCACAGGCAAAGCAGTGGGAAAGCCCCCGCTCCATGGAGCAGGCCCGGTTCTCGCACCCGTCCTTGTCGGGGCAGTCCCCGGAGTCGCAGCCGCCGCAGGTCACATTCTCGCTGCAAAGGCAGCAGGCCAGCCCGCACCGGGCAATGCCCAGTTCTCGTTTCATGGCAACCTCTCCTTATCTTCCAAAAGGCCGGTTGAAGGAACCAATCTCAATTAAGTTCCCCTCCGGGTCGGCGACGTAGCAGGTGCGCTGGCCCCAGGGCTGGGTCACCGGCTCTAAAACAGGAGCTGCCCCCTTGGCCACCACTTGGGCGAAAGCCCGGTCCACTTCTTCAAAGGTATCCACATACAGGGCGATTTCCCCATGGCCGTTCAAACCCTGAGCGTACCCGTACTCTTTCCCCGTTTCCCTGGCAAAATTCTCTCGCCCGTAGAGCAGGAACAGGGTGCCGTCCTTTACCAGGTACACATTGCCCGCGTCCTCGCTCTCCTGAATCTCAAAGCCCAGCACGTCCCGGTAAAAGCGGATCATCGTTCCCATATCCTGAACGAACAGGCCGAAGCCGTCCAATCTCATGGTATACACTCCTTTTCATCCCTCACAACCGCTTCTCAAAGGCGTACTCGAACAACCGGGTGCCGTCTTCCAGCACTTCACCGAACTCCCCGGGCGGTTGGGAAAAGCCCGCCTTCCGGTACAGGGCTATGGCAGGTTCGTTCTCGTGGGCCACATACAGGCGCAGATAGCCGGCCCCCAGCCCGCGGGCCAGCTCACCGATACGCTCCAGCGCCAGCCTGCCCAGACCCCGGCCGCCGTACTCCACAGCGATGCCGAACCGGTACAGGTAGCGGGCCGGGGCAGAAGGCTCCTGCCAGGGCACGTCCCCCTCCCCGTTGTCGTGGGCGGGCAGGGCAAAAGCCCCCGCCAGACGGTCCCCCTCCAACAGCAGGTAAAACTGGCCCCGCTCTATGTCCTTTTCCACAAAGTCCCGGGGATAGGTCTCATCCCACACACCCCAGCCCTCTTGGTCCATCCGGGCCACCAGGGCGGCGTACATCTCTTTCACAGCGGGCAAGTCGGAAGGCTCTGCCCGGCGAATCCGTATTTCCATTTCAATTCCTCATATCTCTCAGGGCTTGGGCAGCCGGCGCTTCTTCCCCGGCAGGGGGCCGCTGCCCTCCAGCTCCTTGATCTTGTCCCGCAAATAGGCGGCGTGCTCGAACTCCAGCAGCTTGGCCGCGGCCTTCATCTCCTTGGTGTACTTCTGGATCAGCTCCTGGCGCTCGGCGGCGGTGTAGCGCTTCTTCTTTTTCTTCCCGTCCTCCTTGTGGGAGGAGATCTCGATGATGTCCGCCACGTCCTTGCGGATGGTCTGGGGGGTGATGCCGTGGTCCTGGTTATACTTCTCCTGGATGGCCCGGCGGCGCTCCGTCTCGGTGATGGCCTGCTCCATGGAGGGGGTCACCTCGTCGGCGTACATGATGACCTGGCCCCCCGCGTTCCGGGCGGCCCGGCCGATGGTCTGGATGAGGCTGCGGCCGCTGCGCAGGAAGCCCTCCTTGTCCGCGTCCAAAATGGCCACCAAGGACACCTCGGGGATGTCCAGGCCCTCCCGCAGCAGATTGATGCCAACCAGCACGTCGAACTCGCCCAGGCGCAAATCCCGGATAATCTCCATGCGCTCCACGGTGTCGATATCGTGGTGCATGTACCGCACCCGGATGCCGTAGCCCTCCAGGTAGCCCGTCAGGTCCTCGGCCATTTTCTTGGTCAGGGTGGTGACCAGCACCCGCTCGCCCTTCTCCACCCGCAGGTTGATTTCGGAAATCAAATCGTCGATCTGGCCGTCCGTGGGCTTTACGGTGATTTTGGGGTCCAAAAGCCCGGTGGGCCGGATGACCTGCTCCACCACCTGGGCGGACTTCTCCAGCTCCAAGTCCCCGGGGGTGGCGCTGACGAAAATGGCCTGGTTGATGTGGGAGTAGAACTCATCGAAGTTTAAGGGCCGGTTGTCAAAGGCGGAGGGCAGACGGAAGCCGTAGTTGACCAGCATCTCCTTCCGGGCCCGGTCCCCGGCGTACATGCCCCGCACCTGGGGCAGGGTGACGTGGGACTCGTCCACGAACAGCACAAAGTCCTCGGGGAAGTAGTCGATCAGCGTAAAGGGCGCGCTGCCCGGCTCCCGGCCGGAGAGCACCCGGGAGTAGTTCTCAATGCCCTTGCAGAAGCCAATCTCCTGGAGCATCTCCATGTCGTAGCGGGTGCGCTGCTCAATGCGCTGGGCTTCGATGAGCTTGCCCTCGCTTTTAAAGTAGTCCACCCGCTGCTCCATCTCCCGCTCGATGTCCCGGATGGCCTTGTCCATCTTCTCCTTGGGCACGATGTAGTGAGAGGCCGGGTAGATGGCAATGTGCTTCAGCTCGGAAATGGCGTCCCCTGTCAGGGGGTTGAACTCTGTCAGCCGGTCGATCTCGTCCCCGAAGAACTCCACCCGCACAGCCTTGTCCGTGGCGTTGGCGGGGAAGATCTCCACCACGTCCCCCCTCACCCGGAACTTGTTGCGGATGAAGTTCACGTCGTTGCGCTCGTACTGCAGCTCCACCAGCTTTTTTAAGAGCTCGTCCCGGTCCTTTTCCATGCCGGGGCGCAGGGAGATGACCATGGTGCGGTAGTCGATGGGGTCGCCCAGGGAGTAGATGCAGGAGACAGAGGCCACAATGATCACGTCCCGCCGCTCGGACAGGGCGCTGGTGGCGCTGTGGCGCAGCTTGTCGATCTCGTCGTTGATGGCGGAGTCCTTTTCAATGTAGGTATCCGTCTGGGGGATGTAGGCCTCCGGCTGGTAGTAGTCGTAGTAGGAGACGAAGTACTCCACCGCGTTGTTGGGGAAGAACTCCCGAAACTCCGAGCACAGCTGGGCGGCCAGGGTCTTGTTGTGGGCCAGCACCAGGGTGGGCCGGTTCACCTGGGCGATGACGTTTGCCATGGTGAAGGTCTTGCCAGAGCCGGTGACACCCAGCAGCGTCTGCTCCTTCATGCCTGTGTTCAGGCCCTTCACCAGCTGCTGGATGGCCTGGGGCTGGTCCCCCGTGGGCTGGTAATTGGACACCAGCTGGAACCTTTCAGGCTTTCCCTCGCTCATATTCCCCGCTCCCTTCTCCGCCAATTGATGCGAACATACATTCGGATTTCATCTTACTACACCCGGTCCCCCTTGTCAACGCCTTTGAGAAAAATTTTCCCGCTTTTCCCCCAAAATATCCCCCAGCCGAGGCCTTACAGCAGCCCGCCTCTCCGCAGGATTTCCCGTTCCTCCTCCCGAGAAGCCTGCAGCTCCTCTTGGCGCTGGCGGCGCACCTCCCGCTTCGCGGTCCACAGCCAGCCGCTTTTGGCAAAGGAGTGGTAGTCATCCCCGGCAAAGATGATGTGGTCGTTCAAGGTGGCGTCAATGCTTTCCAGGGCCATCTCCACCTGGCGGGTGGCCACAATGTCGTTTTGAGAGGCGGCAGCGTTGCCGCTGGGATGGTTGTGGGCCAGCAGTACATGCTGGGCGTCATAGCGGATGCACAGCTGCAGCAGCCTTCGGATGTACACCGGCACCGCGGAGATGGACCCCTCGGAGAGGATGTCGTTATAAAGCAGGCGCGCCTGACCGTCCAGCAGCATCAGGCACACGGCCTCTGTGGTGCGCCCCAACAGCTTGGGCCGGAACAGCTCCACGGCAGAGTCCGTGTCATAGACGTGCTTCAGGTCCCGGGAGCTGTCCTCCAAATAGGCCCGGGCCAGCTCTGTGGTCAGACGCAGGTAGCGCGGGGCCCGCTTCTCCCCCAGCAGGGCGGCCAGCTCCTCTTCCGGCGCCAAAAACACCCCCGCAAAGCTCCCAAACCGCTCCAGCAGCATGGCGGTAAAGCGCTGGGCCTGGCGCTCTGGCAGCACAAAGCTGAGGGCCTCCTGCAGCAGGGTCCGGTAGTGCGTCTCCTCCAGGGAGGCGGGCCCTCCCTCTTCCTTTTTCTTTTTCATACACGTTCCCTCCTTGCGATTTTCAGGGGCTCCCCTCTAAAATTCCTGCTTCAGGCTGCGGGAAAACAGCCCGTCCAGGGTCCGACGGGGATCCTCCCCTTGGTAGAGCACCCGGTCCACTGCCTGGCAAATGGGCAGGGACACCCCATGCTCCTCTCCCAGGCGCACCAGGGCCTTCACGGTGTACGCCCCCTCTGCCAGCTCCCCGAAGGGCTCCCCGGTGACAAACGCCTCTCCATACCGGCGGTTGTGGCTGTAGGGGGAGAACACCGTGGCCTCGTAGTCCCCCAGATGGCACAGGCCGTAGGCGGAGAGCTCGTTGCCCCCCAGGGCCTTGATGAGCCGGGCGATCTCCCGGGTGCCCCGGCTCATCAGCGCCCCCTTCAGGGAGGAGAGGCCCAGGCCGTCCAGCATGCCCGCGGCAATGCCGATGACATTCTTCGAGGCCCCGCCAATCTCATTGCCAATCATGTCCCTGCCATAGTAAAAGCGGATGAGCTGGCTGGAAAAGGCGGTGATGAGCTCCTCTTGCAAGGCCTCGTCCTGGCTGTCCAGCACCATGCAGTTGGGAATGCCCGCTGTGAACTCCTGCACATGGCCGGGCCCCAGCCACACGGCCACCGGGGTGTCCTCCCCCAGCTCTTCCTTTACGATGGCGGAAAGCCGTTTGCCCGTGGCGGCCTCCAGGCCCTTCATGCACAGCACAAAACGCCGGCCCGTTCCTCCCAGGGCGCGCACCTCCCCCAACAGGCCCCGCAGGCTTTGGGACCCCACAGAGACCACCAGGGTATCGTTTTGCAATGCCTCCCGCAAATCCTGGGTCAGGCGGACCTCCTCCGGCAGGGAAACCACCCCGTTGGTGCGGGTGGCCAGCAAGCCCTCCATCCGCTTAGAGCCTTTCCGCCCATAGAGGGTCACCTCCTGGCCCGAGCGGCGGAGGTACCAGGCCAAGAAAGTCCCCCAGCGGCCGCAGCCCAGCACCGAGACCCTCACTGCCGCACCTCCAGGTTCAGCTCGAACCGCTCGAAAAAGCCGATGAGCCTGCCCGACTCGTCCCGCACCGGCTGCATATACAGCCGCTGGTTCCGGGCGTTGACCTTTAAGAAAATCTCCTTGCCGTCCTTTTTCATCTTCTCAAAGGCCGCCCGGATGCGCTGCTTCGAGCTCTCCTGGTCGTGGCAGTCGAAAATGCTTTTGCCCAGCAGAGGGCCGTAGCCCCGCTCCTGGTAATAGTGGTACTCCGCATACCGGTTGAGGAAGCGGATGGTATAGGTGTCATCCACAAAGACAATGGGATAGGGATAGCTGTCCAGAATCCCCTTCATAATGCTGCTCTGGTCTATAAGCTCCATCAGCGCGCGCTCCTTTCTGCTGGCTATGTTCCCTGTCATTGTAGCACAGCCACCGGGGGAAGCGCAAAATTTTTTCGGCCTGTCACCCTTTTCTCCCCCTCCCCGTCTAAGAAACGGGAAGGATTTCCCCATCTCCAGAAAATCCGGCAGAATAGCAAAATTTTGTAAACCAAATTTTTCTTTTCTTCCTGGCGTTCTTGCCTTATAATAGAGGAAACAAAACCACACACACTGAATAGAACGGAGACCTGCGCTATGAAACACCGTCCGAAAGCAAAAAAACTTATCACCTGTCTGTTGTGCCTCACCCTTTGCTGCCTGCTGGCCCTGGGAAGCCTGCCCGCCCAGGCGGAGGAGGCCTCTGCCTCTCCCATCCCCGCGGCCCTGGAGGAGGACACCTCCCTGTCCTCCCAGATTTCAGAGCCCTCCCCAGCTCCCTCCTCCACCGAGGAGGACCCGGAAAGCTCTGCCGTGACAGCCCCCACGCCCACTCCCTCTCCCAGCCAGGACCCGGAGGAGAGCCAGCCGGAGACCTCCCCCACCGAGTCCCCGGCCCCCTCGGAGACGCCCAGCCCCACCCCCTCTCCCACGCCTGAGGTAAAGCGCTACACCGTCACCTTCCAGATGGGCAGCTTCGGCTCCACCAGCCTGGAGGTGGAGGAGGGGCAGATTCCCTCCCTGGTGCCGGAAATCCAGCCCCTGCCCGCCGCCGCCATTCTGGGCTGGTTCAATGAAAAGGGCGAGAAGGTGGACCCCGCCACCCTTCCCATCACGGGGGATGTGACCTACACCGCCCGCTGGGGCCGGAACGTGGAGGACCTGCTGAACACGGAGGACCACAGCTCCTACATCTCTGGCTATGACACCGGCCTGTTCTGCCCGGACAAAGCCGTCACCCGTGCGGAGGCGGCCACCATGTTCTATAAGCTGCTGCGTTCTACGGATTGGGAAAAGCGCAGCTTCTCCGATGTGAAGGAAACTGATTGGTACGCCGAGGCCGTGGAGACCCTGGCGGGCCTGGGGGTGGTCTCCGGCTATGAGGACGGCACCTTTAAGCCCACCCGGCAGATCACCCGGGCGGAGTTTGTCACCATGGCCATGGCCTTCTCCACCCTGGAGTACGGCGAGAGCCCCTTCTCCGATGTGGAGGACACCTCCTGGGCGGCGCCCTATATCTACACCGCTCACAAGCTGGGCTGGGTCAACGGCATGGGAGAAGGGGAATTTTCCCCCAACTCCCCCGTGAACCGGGCCCAGGCGGTGACCATTCTGAACAAGATGCTGGGCCGCCAGGCGGACGCCGGGGTGAAGGAACTGGACGATGTGAAGAACTTCTACGACCTGTTCCCCGAGCATTGGGGCTATGCCGCCATTGTAGAGGCCTCCACTTCTCACACCTACCATGTGGAGGGAGCGGACGAGGAAACCGCCGAAGTGTGGGACACCTATGAAAAGGATGAGTCCACCGTAGAGAGCCACTGGGTACGGGAAAACGGCAAGCTCTACTATGTGGACAGCGCCACCCGGAAGGTAGTCCGGGGAGAGACCACTATCAACGGCGTGAAGTATGTGTTCGACAGCCTTTCCGGCGCGGCTTTCAACGGCTTCCGGATGGACGGCGACTGGCGGCGGTACTATCAAAACGGCACCGCGGTCAACGATATCTCCGGCTTAGGGGTGGTCAGCGGGCCCTACTATATCAAGGTGTATAAACCCGCCAACTATTTAATCATCTTCGCCAAGGACCCCGCTACGGGCAAGTACAACACGCCGGTGCGCTCTATGCTGGTCTCCTGCGGCTATGGAACGCCCACCGGCACCTATTACACCCCCGCCCGCTACCGCTGGCTGAAGATGGTGGGCGACACTTGGGCCCAGTGGTGCACCCAGATTCAGGGCAGCTACCTGTTCCACTCTGTTCCCAACTGGACCTACAACAATTTCGACCTGGAGGTGGAGGAGTACAACCGCCTGGGCCAGACCCGCTCTCTGGGCTGCATCCGCCTGAATTGCCGGGACGCCAAATGGATCTATGACAACTGCCAGCTGGGCACCCAGGTGTACATCTCCCCCACGGAGACCGACGGGCCCCTGAAGAAGCCCAGCGGCCTGCAGCTGCCCTCTTGGCACACCTGGGACCCCACCGATCCCACCGCCTACTACGCCTGCCAGCAGCGGGGCTGCCATTAAAATCTTGGGACATGCACAAAGGCCGGGAGCGCGCTCCCGGCCTTTTTCCGCCAAAAAAGAGAGCCCCGCGGGGCTCTCTGATTTTTCCCATTTACTTAGAAGCCCCCTCTTCTGCGCTGCCCGCTTCCTGCTGGGAGGACACAATGGACTTTTTCTTCCAGCGGCCCATACGGAAGGCGATGGAGGTGATCACCGCACCCATAACCCAGCTGATGAGTATGGACACAAACAGGGGGTCCGGGGTGCCGGAACCCATGGCGCCGCCCTCGGGCCGGGTGAGGAACTCCAGCCCATAGGCGATGGGCACCCGGATAATGACCGTGGTGATAATGGAGATCCACATGGGGGTCATGGTGTCCCCCGCGCCCCGCATCACGCCGGAGAGGATTTGGGTGACGCCCATGGCGATGTAGCCCACCGCCAGAATCCGCAGCATCCGCATGCCGGTGGAGATGACCTCTGGGGTGGAGGTGAACATCTGCATCAGATACTGGCCGAAAATCAAGATCAGGGTCACCAGCACCACAGAGACGCTCAGGCCGATCTTCAAGCCGTCCCGGGTGCCCTTTACGCAGCGGTCCAGCTTGCCCGCGCCAATGTTCTGGCCGGTGTAGGTGGTCATAGTGGTGCCAAAGGTAAAGTTGGGCATCATGGCAAAACCGTCCACCCGCATAACGGCGGTGTTGGCCGCGATGACCACCGTGCCAAAGGAGTTGGTCAGGGACTGGACGATAATCATGGCGAAGGAGAAAATGGCCTGGGTCAATCCGCTGGGCAGCCCCAGCTTGATGAGCTGCTTGAGGAACGCAGCCTTGGGCCGCAGATGGGAGGGCTTCACCTGGAGGACGTCCCGCATATGCAGCAGCCGGATAAGGCACAGCCCGCCAGAGACCACCTGGGAGATAATGGTGGCGATGGCCACGCCGGCCACGTCCCAGTGGAAGCCCGCCACAAACCACACGTCCAGCACGATGTTCAGCAGGCAGGCGATGATGAGGAAGATCACCGGCATGACGGAATCCCCCAGGCCCCGCAGCACGCCGGAGAGGATGTTGTAAAAGGCGCTGCCGACAATGCCCGCGAACAGAATGATCAGATAGGTGCAGGACATGTCGTAAATCTCCTCAGGGGTGCCCAGGGCGCTCATCACCGGCGGGGTGATGAGGGGGCCTACCACCATGATGAAAATGGAGGAGACAACGGTGGCGGTAATGGTGGTGCCCACGGTCTCTTCCAAGCGCTCCCGGTCCCGGGCGCCAAAGTACTGGGACACCATGACGCTGGCGCCCACCGAGATGCCCATGAACAGCACCAAAAGCAGGTTGAGGATGGGGCCGCTGGCGCCCACGGCGGCCAGGGCGCCGTCCCCCACATAGGCGCCCACCACGATGGAGTCCACCGTGGAGTAAAGCTGCTGGGCCAGGTTGCCAATGAGCAGGGGGACGGAGAACCGGATCAAGTTCCCCGCGGGGCTGCCCTGGGTCATATCCTGGGCGGCAAACAGCGTGGTCAGTTTTCCAGACATAACTCTTTTTCTTCCTTTCCTTCTTGTTTCCCTCTTGGGTCAAATTTGTCCAGGAAACATTATATCACAGAAAAAACAAGAAATCTTTTGTGGGAATTTCTAATCTTTTTCCGGATATTTTTCACCACATTCGCCAAAAACCATCACCCAAAATCAGAAAAGGGCATCCGGCCTTCTGGCCGGATGCCTTTTTTCCTCTGGGAAAAGAGCGGAAGCCGCTTCTCAACGCGCCACCGCCGTGCGGCGCATCAGCAGCCAGCTGAGGGCGGAGAGCACCACCGCCGCCACGGCCCAGGTTCCCATCAGGGCGAAGGGGTTCTCCCAGATGAACTCCAGCACGGGCTCCAAGTATTGGCGGAAGAAGGCCCGCAGCCCCTCGCCCAGCAGGTTGGTATCGAGTATCTTCGCTCCGGGCAGGCCAAAGAACAGCAGAAATCCCGCGCAGGCCCCCACCACAATCCGCAGTTTCACCGGCAGGCGGTAGAAGAACACCACAATAAAGTAGCCCAAGGTCATGGCCAGCGCCAGCAGTACAAAGCTGAAGGGAATGGAAAACAGGGTGTTGACAAGGGTTTGCCCAAAGGCCAGCCTGTCCAAGTTAAACAGGGTGAGAAACAAATTGGCGGAGCCATAGCCCCAAATGGGCAGATCCAGCAGGTCGATGAGAACGGCCAGCACCGTGTCCGCCGCCGCCATAAACGCGGACACAATCCCCGTGACCGCCAGCCAGGCGGTGTACATGGTTTTCCGGCTGACGCCGTTTTGCAGGTGCATGGGCAGGTTGTCGTGGAAGGAGCAAAGCCCGCAGATGAACAAAAACACTGTGGAAAAGGCCGACAGTCCTCCGCTCATATAGGCCCTGATGGAACCGAAAATCCACGCCAGGCAGAGCACGATATGCAGGGCGATTACCACGCCGTAGTAGATGATCACAGGGCCGATGAAGTCCGCCAGCTGATAGCGGATGGATTGTTTCAGTTTCATACCTCTCCTCCCTTTCTGGGGGACCCGGCAGCCATCTGCTCCGGGTCGCTGGTCATCAGCACGAACATCTTCTGTAAGTCCAGGCTGGAGAGCTCCAGACCCTGGGGCAGGGAGGCCCGGTCCGGCACGCCCTGCAGGTGGGCGCTCATCAGGCCGCCCAGGGTGTCTGTCCCCAGCAGGCGCTTGCCCCGGATGTACGCCTCCACCAGCCCCTTGGGCCCGCTGACCGTGTAGCCCCCGGAAAGCAGCCCCTCCCGGTTCCCCTTCTCCAGCACCTGGCCGTGGTGCAAAATCACCACGTCCTCAATCAGGTGGGAAATCTCCTCGATCAAGTGGGTGGAGATCACCGCGGTGAAGGGGCGTTCCGCGTACCGGGCCAGCAGCGTTTTGTAGAACAGGTCCCGGTGGTTGGCGTCCAGGCCCAGCACGGGCTCGTCCAGCAGCACATAGGGGGCGTTGGTGGACAGGGCCACCACGATCTTGAAGATGGAGCTGTACCCGGTGGACAGCTTGCTCACCTTGGCGCCCGTGTTCAGCTGGAAGGCCCCGGCCAGCTTCCAGGCGAACTCCCAGTCAAATTCCGGATAGAACACCCGGCTCCACTTAAAGGCGTCCTTCACCTTCATGTTCTCCGGGTAGTAGAGCTTCTCACTCATCAGGTACAGCTTGGAGAGGGCCCGGTCGCTGCCGCCGGCGGGCTCCCCGTCCACGGTGACGCTGCCCCCATCGGGGAAAATGCGCTGGGTCAGCACGTTCAGCAGGGTGGATTTCCCCGCCCCGTTGCGTCCCAGCAGGCCGTAGATCTTCCCCTCCTCCAGGGTAAAGCTCACATCTTTCAGCGCCTGCACCTGGTCAAAGCGCTTGCTCACGTTTTCAATGACAATGCTCATAACTCCTCCTTTTCCCCCTGGGCAAAGCCCCGGTCGATGAGCTTTGCCAGCTCCTCCCGGCCGATGCCCAGCCGTTTGGCCTCTGCCACCAGGCTGGCCACAAAGCGGTCGTAAAAGCCTTCCTTCCGTTTGGCGCGCAGCGTTTCCACCGCGCCGGTCTGCACGAACATGCCAACTCCCCTTTTCTTGTAGACCACGCCCTCCTCCACCAGCAGGTTGATGCCCTTTAGGGCGGTGGCAGGGTTGATCTTATACAGCACGGAAAATTCTGTGATGGAGGGGATCTGGCTTTCCTCCGGGAAGGCCCCGGAGAGGATGCCGTCCTCCAGCCCCTCGGCAATCTGCTGGAAAATCGGCCGGTCCGAATTGAAATCCAGTTCCATGGCTGCCTCCTATCTTTTCTAGTTAATTAGTCAAGTAACTAACCACAACACTATAATACACAGGAACGCGCCCGCTGTCAAGGGGGAAGCTTCGTTTTTTTGCAGGATGTTGCAGAGTGGGGACCATGGCCCCTTGTCCTTTCTCCCAATCCGCACTATAATGGAGCCATACTCCCGTTTTAGAAAGGATGATTTCATTGGAACCCATTACCATGGACCTGTTTACCCAATACAAATTTCTCTCCGGCCTGCGCCGGGGCCCGCTGGGAGAGCTGGCCTTTTTAACCGCCCAGGCGGACGTGGAGGAGAACTCCTACCGGAAAGACCTGTGGCTTAAGCCCCTGGACGGACCGGCTTTCCCCCTGACCACAGACGGGAAGACCGGCGGCTTCCTGTGGGACAGCCCCCACACCCTGCTGTTCCAGTCCACCAGGGACCCGGAGCAGAAAAAGCGCGCGGAGGCGGGCGAGGAGCACACCGCCTTCTACCGCCTGGACCTTCGGGGCGGCGAGGCCCAAAAGGCCTTTGAGGTGCCTCTTTCCGCCTCTCTGCTGGAAAAGGCGGACGAGGGCGTGTACCTGCTGGCCGTGGACTGGGACCTTCGCTTCTCCAAGGCGCACCAGCTCAAAGGCGGCGCCAAAGAGGCCCTTTTGAAGGAAAAGAAGGAGGAGAAGGACTACCAGGTGCTGGATGAGATGCCCTTTTACTTCAACGGGGCGGGCTACGTCAACAAGCACCGGGACGCCCTCTTCCTCTACGAAGAGTCCTCCGGAAAGCTCACACGGGTGACAAAAGAGGCCTTTTCCACCGGCAGCGCCCACCTCAGCCCCGATGGGAAACAGGTGCTTTTCACCGGCCAAAGCTACACCGTAAAGCGGAAGAACAAGTCTGGGGTGTATGTATATGACCGGGAGACCGGCCGGACCACCGAGCTGTTAAAGCCCCGCACCTACGACCTGTACGACGCCCTTTGGTGGGGGGAGAAGATCCTGCTGCTGGCCACCGATGGCAAGCGCTACGGCCTCAACGAGAACGCCCAGTTCTACACCCTGAACCCCGCCTCGGGAGAGGTGGCCCTTCTGGCCCCCTATGAGGACGCCCTGGGCTCCTCTGTGGGCAGCGACTGCCGCCTGGGCGGCGGCCGGGAGTGGGTGCAGGAAGGGGACAAGCTGTACTTTGTCACCACCTTGGGGGGCGCCTCTCAGGTGTACTGCCTGGAAGAGGCTGGGGAAATCCGCCCCGTGTACACCCAGGCCGGCTCGGTGGACTGCATCGACGCGGCGGAGGGTTCCCTTTACTTTGTGGGCATGCAGGACGGGAAGCTGCAAGAGCTGTACCGCTGGGACTGCCGCGCCCAGGAACGGGACCAGCTCACCACCCTGAACGAGAAGGTGCTTGCCGGCCGGTATGTGGCCCTGCCCCAGGCCCTTCCCTACGAGAACGATGGAGTGGATTTGGAGGGCTGGGTGCTGCTGCCCAAGGACTTTGACCCGCAAAAGTCCTATCCCGCCATTTTAGATATCCACGGCGGCCCTAAAACGGTCTACGGCGAGGTGTTCTACCACGAGATGCAGTATTGGGCCAGCCAGGGCTGGTTTGTGTTCTTTACCAACCCACGGGGCGGAGACGGCCGGGGCAACCAGTTTGCCGACCTGCGGGGAAAATACGGCACCATTGATTACGACGACCTGATGGCCTTTACGGACCGTGTGCTGGAAAAGTATCCCCAAATCGACGAGAAGCGGCTGTGCGTCACCGGGGGCAGCTATGGCGGCTTTATGACCAATTGGATCATCGGCCACACCCACCGGTTCGCCGCCGCCGCGTCCCAGCGCTCCATCGCCAACTGGGTGGGCTTTGGGTTTACCTCGGACATTGGAGAGGACTTTGCCCGGGATCAAATGGGCCTGGGCGCCCGGGACAACGTGTGGAACAGCATGGAAAAGCTGTGGGAACACTCCCCCTTAAAGTACCTGGATAACTGCTCCACCCCCACCCTGTTCCTCCACAGCGACGAAGACTACCGCTGCCCTCTGTCCGAGGGGTATCAAATGTATGCCGCCCTGCAGCAGCGGGGCGTGGAGACCCGCATGATCATCTTCCACGGGGAAAACCACGAGCTCTCCCGCAGCGGCAAACCCCGGCACCGCATCCGCCGGCTGCAGGAGATCACCCAATGGTTTGAGCGCCACATCTAACGCCTCCGGCGCCATTCCCCTGTACTAACCCTTCCCCCGCTTTCATATGTATAAACACATTGGAAGCGAGGGGTGCATATGTCTGACCGTGTCATCGACGACCGGGCCACCAGGCTCGGCGAATACATTGTGGAAAACAAAGCGACCGTGCGCCGGGCCGCCAAGCAGTTCGGCGTCAGCAAGAGCACAGTGCACAAGGATGTTTCCCAGCGCCTGAAATACCTGGACAGCGGCCTGTACCGGGACGTGAAAAACGTGCTGGCCGTCAACAAGGCCCAGCGCCACATTCGGGGCGGGCTGGCCACCAAAAAGAAATACCAGGCTCTCAAATAAAAAAGGGCGGAGCGCCTCTTTGGGGCAGCTCCGCCTTTTTCCGGCTTACTGGGCATTGTCCAGCAGGGGCTGGGGATCCACCGCCACCCCGTCCCGGCGCACCTCCACATGGAGGTGCGGCTCCTCGGCCGCCTCATAGGGCACGGCCGTCACCACGCCGATCTGCTGGCCCATGGCCACCACATCTCCGGCCTCCACCTGGAAGTCCTCCCCCAGGCCGCAGTAGTAGAACAGGTAGTCCCCGTGCTCAATCAGGGCCACGTTGCCCAGCATGCTGTCGGTGTAGACCTCCCGCACCTGGCCGTTGGCGCAGGCCATCACCGGGGCTTGGGGCTGGGCGCTGATATCCAGCCCTGTGTGGATGCGCCAATCCTTCATGGTCTGGGAATACACCGGCGCCCCGGCGCTGTAGGCATGCAGCACCTCGCCGCCCTCAACGGGCCATATCATCTCCGCGCTGATCTCATACAGGGGAGCGTTGGCAGGCACCTGGGGGGCCTGGCTGCTCTCTGAGGATTGGCTGCTCTCTGGAGCCTGACTCTCCGGAGAGGGCTCTGCCTGCTGGGTCACCTCTCCCGCCGTCTCCTGGGCGGGCTGGGAGGAGGAGGTTCGGGGCGCTTCCGGGTCGTCATTTTCCGTATCCTCTGGATCGGCCGCCTGAGAGGCAGCGCTCTCCGCCTGTCTGGAGGCGTTCGCTAGGGTGTCCGCTTCCTCCTTGGCCTCTTGGCTTTCCCGCACATCCTCTGCCTGCTGGCTGGCCAGGGAGGATTCCTCCGCCGTGGGTTCCACATAGCTGTTTACCGCGTCATAGGTGCTCCACGCGGCAACGCCCACCGCCACCAGGCACACCGCCAGCGCCAGGTAAAATCCGCTGCGCCGGGCCTTTTCCTCCGTAAAGCGTTTTCCGTTCATATCACACGTTCCTTTCGGCTCAAAATACGGTCGCACAGGTATTTTGGGCCTGTTGGAACGGGTTTATGCAGCAAAGAAAGAGAAACCCCCGGCAGCTTCCGCTGCCGGGGGTTTCTCTTTAGCTTGAGGGGTATTATTGAGGAGGGTAGAACATGTATCTCAAGAAAAGGTGCGGTCCATTTCTTTTGAGTACGCTGTTATTATACCCAAAAATTCCGGGAGAGTTGTTACGGCGCTGTGAATAAACCTTAAAGAATTTCTTCCGATTTTGTGAACTTTTCAGGGGGGCAAAATGCATCGGATTTCCCGCAAAAACTCCGTTTTTTCGCAAACAAATGTTTGCGAAGCGCTTCATCTTGTGCTATAATAGAGAAAACCATTCCAGGAAAGCGGGGCGCGGGTATGGAGCATCTCACGAAAAGCCAGCAGAAAGTCTATGATTTCCTCCGGCAGAAGGTATCCGGGGGCGTCCCCCCCACGGTGCGGGAGATCTGCGCTGCCACGGGGCTGCGCTCCACCTCCACGGTTCACGCCCATTTGAAGACCTTGGAGCGCCTGGGCTACATCACCCGAGAGGCAGGCTTGAACCGCTCCATCCGGGTGGAGGGGGAGTCCCCTGCCGCCCAGGTGCCCATTCTGGGCAAGGTCACGGCGGGCATGCCTATCCTGGCGGTGGAGGACATTGAGGGCTACATCCCCTTCCCCCCCAAGGCAGGCAAGGAGCTGTTTGCCCTGCATGTCAGCGGCCTGAGCATGCGGGACGCCGGCATTTTAGACGGGGACTATGTGGTGGCCGAGCGGGTCTCCACCGCGGACGACGGGGAGATCGTGGTGGCCATGATCGACGATGAAGCCACGGTCAAGCGCCTGTACCGGGAAAAGGAGGGCGTGCGCCTGCAGCCTGCAAACCCGGACTTCCAGCCCATCTACTCCGACCACGCCTCTGTGCTGGGCAAGGTCATCGCCGTGGTGCGCTACTATTGAAAAAACGCCAGCCTGTGAAAAAAGCCGTCCTTTTGGACGGCCTTTCTTTTTGTTCCAGGAGGAGAAGCCTCATCCCCGCAGGTATTCCTCCAGGGGCTCCAGGTACTTGCGCTCCGCCTTATCATAAGAGGAGGCCACCATCTGGGCGGCCATCCGGTCCTCTGGGGAGGGATTCTTTTTCCCGGCCAGCATTTTGCGGAATACACCCATCATCCACTTGTCCACGGGGCCCATGGCCTCGTAGTTCAGGCCGCCCCACAGGTAGAAGGCCCGCACCTGCCGCCTCTCTTCCGGGGTCAGGTTCTGGGCCACGCACTGCTCCACGGTGTGCTCCTCGGGAGGCATGGCCCCGGTGAAAAACACCGCCAGCCGCTTGCCCCGCAGCCGGGGCAGCTGCTTTTTGAACCACCCCAGCTTGCGGATGCCCCCGGCGTGGACGCTGGAGCCGAACACCACTTTGTCATAGGCGGCCAGGTCCACGCTGTCCCGCTGGGAAAAGGGGACGCAGCGGCAGGCGAGGTCCTCCTCCAGCCACTGGGCGTAGCGCTTGGCGAAGCCTGTTTTGGAATAGTAAATGACCAGCGTTCTCATAACATCGCTCCCCTTCCAGGCGGGCAAGGCCCTTTTCTCCAGCATATCCAACGGCGCGGCCCCTGTCAAGTTAAATCTTCGCTCACTCTGGCATGACCCAATACAGGGGGCGCTGGCTCAGGGCCCAGCCCAGCCGGCGGTGCAGCGCCAGAGAGGCCTCGTTCCCGTGGAAGATCTGGGAGAAGGGCACCCATCCCCGTTCCAGGCAGAACCCGGTCATAAAGGCCATCAGGGCGGTGGCAGCCCCCTTGCGCCGGTGCTGGGGCAGCACCTCCAGCATGCCCACGCTGCCCTCGGCGTGCATGCCGATGAAGCCCAGCAGCTCCCCCTTTTGAAAGGCCCCGTGCATTACACCGGCGGCGATGCGCTTGTGGATGTACTCTGGGTCGGTGAAAGAGTGGTAGTTCTCCAGGATCAAAGAAAAGAACTCCTCCCCCAGGGGGCGGATCTCAAACCCCGGGGGCACGGGAAGGGGCTCTTTTTCCAGATAGGCCGCCTGGGTGCAGCCCCGCAGATCCGGCAGGTGATACTGGTCCCGGAGGAAGGCCCCCGTCTCCCCGTCGTGGGCTGTGGCAATCTCCATGGCCTCCACGCCGGCGCACAGGGCCTTTCCTGCCTCCAAGCTGTCCGCCGCCAGCATGAATGCCTCTCCCGGGCCGTTGTACAGCAGCAAGCCGTCCTTCCGCAAGGAGACCACCTCCACCATGCCCCGGTCCAAGGGGCCCAGCATATCCATATACAGCAGGGGGTCCCGCTCCAAATACTCTCTGGCTTTTTGCAGCGCGTCCATCGCCTTCTCCTTTCTCTATGCCTGGAAAAAGGGAGAGCCACAGGCCCTCCCCCGTTTTTCATCACTTACCGGATATCAATGCCCTCTAACAGCAGGGGCCGCACCTGGCCCCCATCCAGCCCGCCATAGCGCAGGGGCTGCGCCACCAGGAAATATCCGCCCTGCGGCACCTGGCTCAAGTCGCAGCTCTCCAAAATGGCCACCTCGGCCCCCAAAAGGGCCCGGTGCACCGGGCCGGGATCGCTCACGGGCCCCACGGTCATGCCTTCTACGCCCAGAAGCAGCAGTCCGCCCTTGGCCCACTCCTCCGCGGCCTCCAGGGAGATCTCCACCTCCCCCTTGAGAAGCACCCGCTTGGCGCCGGTGCCCATCACGGCCCGGGCCCATGCGCCGCTTAAATAGCCATGGACCTCAAGCACCCGGCAGGGACCCACGCACCGGGAGAGCTCCACCTGGTCGATGGTTCTCCCCCCCGGAAGAAAATGGCTAGGAGCGTCCATGTGGGTGGCGCTGTGGCTGCCCAGGGAGAGCTGGGTCAGGCTGCAGGGCGCCCCCTTCTCCAGCTCCAGCACAGGCTGAAAGCCGGGCACCGGGTCGCCGGGAAACACCCGGGCGGAAAACACCTCTCGGGAAATGTCATAGATCTTCATGGCTCACCTCACAGCCGGGGCAGGACCTTCCGCAAAAGCTCCTGGGCCTTCTGGGCCGAGCCCTGGGCGAAGGTCACAAAGTCCACCGTCTCGCTGTCGTGGGCGTTGTCAGAGATAGTCCGCAGCACGGCGCAAGGCACCTGGTTCACCAGGCAGGCGTGAGCGATGGCCCCGCCCTCCATCTCGCAGGCCAGGGCGCCAAACTCCTTTTGCAGCCACTCCCCCACTGCGGGGTCTGCCACGAACTTGTCCCCCGTGGCAACCACCCCCAGGTGCGCCCGGCCGTACAAGTCCTCCCCGGCGGCGGCCAGGGCCTTCGCCAGCCCCTCCTCACAGGGCAGGAACCGCACGGGCCCCTCCTGGCCGGGAAGGGTCAGCTGGCCCGCGGGCCACTGGCCCAGGGCCGAGGTGTCAAAGTCGTACTCCACACAGGCGGTGGCAATGACCACATCCCCAATGTGGACGCCCTCTCCAATGCCGCCGGCCACGCCCAGGTTCAGCACCAGGCGGGGACTGAAAAAGTCCACCAAAGCCTGGGTGCACAGGGCGGCGTTCACCTTGCCAGGCGAGCACTGAACAGCCACGCAGGGTACGCCGGAAAGGGTGCCCGCTGTGAACGCCATGCTCCCATGGACCTCCTGCCGCTTGCCCTCCATGGCGGCCAGGATGGCGTCCACCTCCATTTTCATGGCGCCAATGACGCCGATGGGCTGTTGGTTCATGTGGTATGCCTCCTTATAGCTTCTTCCCGGTCTTTTCCGAGATAAATTTGACAAAGTCGCTGAACTCTCCCTTGGAGAAGCCAAACTGGTCCACCATGTAAGCGTTCTCCGGGCCGTAATAGAGATAGATATAGTGCCCGTGCTTGCGCACGTCCACGATCTGGAAATAGGGGAACACGCTGGCAGACTGGATTCCCGAAACGCGGAAAGCCTCGTCATAGAACGCGTAATGGGCCGTGGAGGAAACGCCCCGGTCGAACACCCGGCGCTGGATCTTCTCCAGGGTATGGGGGGCGCTGACGATCTTATAGCCGTAGTAAACCACTACGCCAAAGGTGAGCAGCTTCAGCCACCACTCCGCATCCACCAGGAAGGAGATCACCAGGGTGACCAGGCACAGCAGCGCGCCCACCACCAGGGTCCCCAGGTTTTTGATGTAGGCCTGGTAGATGCTGAAGGTGTGGATGGCCTCCTTGGTGCACTCTGTAGAGTTGGCAAACAGCATTTCCCCGGCGATGGTCTCGTTGTTGCCGTGGGTCTTGTGGTATTCCGTCAGGCGCTCGGTCAAGAGAGCCTTCTGCTTTTTGTCCCGCTTGTTGCGGATGGGGAAGTAGATAAGCGGCGCCAGGAACACCAGGATCAAAACCACCAGCAGCCCCACAGTGACCAGGGCCTGGGTGGTATCCTGGGGGGTGATCTCCGGCTTTTCCAGGATCTCTGGGAAGGTGATGGTTTCCGCAATGGAAACCATCAAATCCTCCGTCTCCTGGCTGACGGGGTCCAAATTGCCATAGGTATCCAAATTTAAGGAGTACCCGTTGATGATGGTACCGTACAGCAGCTCGTTATATCCCATCTCCTGATAGACGCCCTCGAACCGAATGCGGTAGAAGAGGCGCCCGTTGATCTCCACATAGCTCTTTTCCAGCTGGATCTCATCGGTCTTGGTCTGGGCCAGCCCGTCCAGGAACTCGGCCCGCTCCTCCTCGGTCAGGTCCTCCAGGTTAAAGATGCTCTCTGAATCGTCCGTGGTGGACTGGGTCAGCAGGATCGAGGTCTCGCCATCCTCAGAGACCATCTCCACAACGCCGCCCATATCCCGGTACTCCTCCAGCTTACCCTGGGCATCGGCCACTCCCGCCAACGCCCAAGAGGGGTCGTCCACCGGAGTGGACGGGGTGAACGTGTACATCCCCTCGGGGATCTCCAGGGAAAAGTCCTCTGTCGAAAAGGTCTCTGCCGCCGCCGTAAAAGGCAGGGAGAGCACAAGCGCCAGCGCCAGAAGCGCCGCTGTCCATCTGGTGTGCTTCACAATTACATCCGTCCTTTATGTGTTCTCATCGCTCTGGGGAAAGCCCCCAAACGCAGGGTTGTAGTCATTATAACACAAACTCGCCGGGGACAACAGCAGAAAATTCCAAAAAAATTATGAACTCTCTGCCCGGCTCCCACATTGACGGGCCGCCGGGAAGGGGGTACAATACAAGGTAGAACACTGCTTTTTTCAGAAAGGGGCCGGTCCTTCCATGGTAACTGCCGTCATCACCGGGGCCTCCAGCGGGCTCGGAAAGGAATACATCAACGCAATCATCAATCAATATCCCAGCGTGGACGCCTTTTGGCTGGTGGCACGCCGCAAAGAGCTATTAAAGGAAATTGCCCAAGAGCACCCGGACAAGACCATCGCCGCCATCTCCCTGGACCTGGGAGAGGAGGAGAGCCTGGAAATTTTTGAAAAGCTCTTAAAGGAAAACCAGCCGGAGATCAAGGTGCTGGTAAACAACGCGGGCTATGGCAAGTGCACCGACTTTTTTACCTCCAACCGGGAATCCCAGACCGGCATGGTGGACCTGAACTGCCGCGCCCTGACGGGCATTACCCGGCTGTGCCTTCCCTATATGCTGGATGACAGCCTGGTGCTGAACATCGCCTCCATCGCCGCCTTTGCCCCCACCCCCCGGATGACCGTCTACTGCGCCACGAAGGCCTATGTATCCGCCTTTTCCAAAGCGCTTCACGAGGAGCTGCGGCCCAGGGGCATTCGGGTGTGCGCCGTGTGCCCCGGCCCCATGGACACGGCCTTCTGGAACGTGGCGGGCGTACCCGAGGGGAAATCCCGCCTGATTGACAAGCTGCCCCGGGTGGATCCCCGGGAGGTGGCGGAGGGCTCTTTGCGGGCGGCTAAACGTGGGAAGATGACCTACACCAAGGGGGCCTTTTACAAGTTCTACCACGTTCTCTCCAAGCTTCTTCCCAACGGGCTTATGATGGAGTTTACCGAGGTCTGACACGCTGCTTTTCCAAAAGGAGGGGCCTTTCTCATGGAAGGGAAAAAGCCCCTGTGGACAGAAGGGGCGCTGCGGGAAGGAAATGGAAAACGGCGCCTTGCTGGCCCCCGGGGGCCGCGGTGTGTACTGGCTTCCGGGAGGGGGCCCCTCTGAAAAGGGGCCTTGTCACCCCCTCCGGCGTCGAGAAAAACGGGGTATCGCGCTGGGAAGGGTTTTTCTCATGGGATTTTTTGCCCAGGACCCGCCCATCACCTATTACTGCCGGAGCTGCCGGACCCTGTTCACTTTCCTAGAGGGGGAGCCGCCGCTGGATGAATGGGAAAATAAGGGCCCGGGCAGTGCCCGGGCCCTTGTTTTCCGGCAAGGCCGGAACTTTATTTTGTTTTCTTGGAAGAGGCCTTCCGTTCCTGGGCGGCCTGCGCCTGGGCCTTTTTCGCCATTTCCTTGACGCCGATGCCGCTGCGCAGCGCGCCCAGCTGGGCGTAGTTCTCGGAGAAACCCTTCTCCACGGGGGGCGTGTTGGCCGGGCCCCAGCGGAAAACGAACTTCAACAGGATGGGGGTGACAATGGTGGTGGCCACCACCATCAAAATCACCGGCCCCAGGAAGTTGTTGCCCATCAGCCCCAGGGCCATGCCCTTGCTGGCCACAATCAGGGCCACCTCGCCCCGGGAAATCATGCCCACGCCAATGCGGGCCGCCTGGTAGTTCTGGTAATGGCACAGCTTGGCGCCCAGGCCGCAGCCCACCACCTTGGTGAGCACCGCCACCACAATGAGCAGAACCGAGAACCAGACGATAGCCGGGGTCATCTCCGGCAAAGTCACCTGCAGGCCGATGCTGGCAAAGAACAGGGGGGAAAGGTAGGCGTAGCTGAGCACGTCAAACTTGGAGTTGAGGTACTGGCTGCGCTGGGTCATGGAGATAATCACACCCGCGCAGAAGGCGCCGGTGATATCCGCCACGCCAAAGGCCACCTCCGCGATGTAGGACATCAGCAGGCAGAACACAAAGGCGATAATCACATGGCGGTGCATGCCCTTTTCCGCCTTCACCACCCAGTGGATGTAGAACTTGTAGAACAGGAAGCCAGCCACCGCCACAAAGACGAAGAAACCCAAAATCTGCAGCAGCACAATCCCGATGCTCACAGAAGAGTCGGCCATGCTGCTGATGATGGTCAGGGCGATGATGCCCAGCACGTCATCGATAATGGCCGCCCCCAGAATGGCGTTGCCAGAGCGGGTCTTCAGCTTGCCCAGCTCTTTCAGCGTCTCCACCGAGATGCTCACCGAAGTGGCGGTGAGGATAACGCCGATGAACAGGTTTTGCAGAAAGATGGGCGTGGAGGCGTCCGACTCGATGACGCCGGGCTGGTTGAAGAAATAGGCCAGGCCAAAGCCGCCCAAAATGGGCACGATGACGCCGATGAGGGCGATGATAAAGGCCGCCTTGCCGCTGTGCTTCAGCTCGTTTACATCTGTTTCCATGCCGGCGCAGAACATCATCACAATGACGCCGATTTCCGCCGTCTCTTTGATAAACTCCGTCTCCTGAATCACGTCCAACACAGCCGGGCCCAAAATCAGACCGGCCAGCAGCGCGCCCACCACCTGGGGCAGCTGGAACCGCTGGGTGAGAAGTCCCAGCAGCTTTGTAGAGAGCAAAATCAAGGCTAAATCAAGGAGAAATCCATATCCGCCTTCCATGCCCATCCCTCCTGTTTTCACAATTTGTTAAAAATTACTCCAGTGTGCTATTATACGCTTCTTTTTTGCAAATGCAAGAATAGAACGGAAACCGAACTTGTTTTCGGCTATTTCTCCAGTATTTCAGCAAAAAACTGGTCTTTTTTTCTCCGGCAGCGCCTTGCGCTGGAAAGCCTGCTGTGCTATACTGAACACAGAAATCAAGTAAGGAGGTCAGCCTATGGAACCTTTCACCCTGCGGGAGGGCCCGGTGGCGGTGCGGCCCCTCCGCCCCCAGGACGCACCCCTGCTTCTCACCTGGATGCGAAACCCCCAGGTGCTGGCGTTTTACGGCGGCCGGGACATGGCCTACACACCGGAGAAAATCCAAGAGGACTTCTACGCCCCCGAGGAGGGCGCCCGCCGCTGCCTGGTGGAGTTTGAGGGTGCGCCGGTGGGCTACATCCAAATCTACCAGCTGGACGCCCAGCTGTGCCAGGAGTACCACTACCCCTATCAGCCGGGGGAGCTCCTTTTTGGCATAGACCAGTTTATCGGGGAGCCGGCGCTGTGGGGCAAACAGATAGGCCGGCGGTTCCTTGCGCTGGTGCTGCGCCGCCTCACCCAGGAGGAGGGCGCCGCCGCCGTCATCTTGGACCCCCACGCCAACAATCCCCGGGCCCTGCGCTGCTACGAGGCCTGCGGCTTCCGCAAGGTGAAATTCCTGCCCCAGCACGAGCTCCACGAGGGCGTTTGGGAGGACTGCTGGCTGATGGAGTACCGCCCCGGCGCACCCCGGTAAAAGGAAAGGCCCGCTGCCACCGCAGCAGGCCTTGTTTCTTTTTGGGGGATGCTCCCGCAAAGGGCGCTTTTTCCGTCACACAGCCCAGGAGCGGCGGGAGCGCGACACCCAGCCCCCGGGATGCAACCCCCACGAAGTGACAGCCCAGGCACTGGGCCGCGCACGTGCGTTAGTGGTTCGATGAGCACGAGCGAAGCGAGCTGCCCAAGGCGCGAAGTGACAGCGGAGGCACTCCGCCGCGCACGTGCGCTGGCGATTCGATGAGCACGAGCGACAGCGAGCTGCCCAAGACGCAAATTGAGAACCCAGGCACTGGGCGCGGACGTGCGTTAGCGGCTCGCACAGGCGCGGCGTTTAGCCGCCGACCCAAGGCGCGACTTGACAGCGGAGGCACTCCGCCGCGAAGTGACAGCCCAGGCACTGGGCGCGGACGTACCGCAAAACCTTTACCTTTGCTCCCTTTTTACCTCTGCCATTCCTGCATCCAAGCCCCGCAGGTAGGCGTCCATCTGACCCCGGCTGCGGAGCACCACCCAGGGCTTCTCCCCATACTTCTCCCGCAGCTCCAGGATTTTCGGCCGCTGCTGCTGGGGGAACGTGCGGATATAGTCCATAAACTCCGGGTCCTCCTCGGTCTCCACCCAGGGCATGTCGGGGCGCACGGTGCCCCGGCGGGCCTGCACGCTCTCCAGGCACACCTCTACCGGCAAGTCCAAAAAGAACACCTGGGTGCACCGCTCCAGCCGCATCTCCAAGGTGCGGCCATAGTTGCCGTCCAGTATCCACGCCTGGGTGCGGGCCATGGCCTCCTCCAGCCGCTGGTCGAACTGGACCTGGTCCACGGTGGTCTTGTCGGCGTTCCAAAACAGCTGGTCCAGGTAGACCAAGGGCAGCTGCTTCCGCTGGGCCAAGGCCCGGGAGAAGGTGCTCTTGCCGCTGCCGGGGCTGCCAATCACCAAAATCCGTTCCATACCGTCCTATTTATACAGGGCCACCCCGGACTTGTCCACCGCCTCGTAGGCCTGGTGGAAGTCATATCCAAAGGCCTGGTGCAGGGGGAACAGGTCCGACAGCGGCATCATGACAAAGGCCCTTTCCCGGATGTGGGGGTGGGGCACCGTCAGCTCCTGCGTGTGGGAATCAAACCCTTCGCACAGCAGGATGTCGATATCCATGGTGCGGGCGCCGTGGTACTCCACCCGCACCCGGCCCAGGCTCTTCTCAATCTCCAGGCAGTGCTCTAAAAGCCGCTGGGGCTTCAATTTAGTCTCTATGAGCACGCAGCAGTTGAGGTAGTCGTCCTGCTGGCTCAGCACGTCAAAGGGGTCCGTCTCATAGATATTGGAGAGCCGCAGCAGCTCTGTGCCCTCCAAGCGCTCCAGGGCGTCCAAGGCCCGGGCCAGGTTCTCTTCCCGGTCCCCCAGGTTGGTGCCCAGCCCCAAAACCACCTGCATACTTATGCCTCCTCCCGGCGCTGGGTGACCCCCACCGCCATGTAGTCAAATTCCGCGGAGACAGGCGCCTCCGGCTTTTTCAAAAGGACCTGCACCTCTTGCACCGGGGGGAAGTCCTCCAGCACGGCGTCGCACACGGCCTGGGCCGCCCGCTCGATCAGGTCGTAACTCTGGGCGGTGAACGCCGCCCGCACCGCCTCCACCACCGCGGCGTAGTTGACCGTGTCCTCCAAGTCGTCGGAACGGCGGGCCCGGGAAAGGTCCGCTTTCATCGCAATGTCCAGCACGAAAGGCTGGCCGTCCCTCTTCTCCTCCGGGCCCACGCCGTGGTAGGCGAAAATCCGCAGCCCCTTGATTTGTATTGTGTCCATCCGGAGCACCCCTTTCTCTCTCATACGGCGCCCCCGGCAGTGGGGGCGCCTGCCCGTTTACCGCCGCTTCAAGGCGTCCGCCATGCGGGCGGCCTGCACGGCCTCTTTTACATCGTGGACCCGCACCAGGTCCGCGCCGCCCAAAATGGAAGCGGTATGGGCCGCCAGGGTTGCGGGCAGCCGCTCCTCAAAGGGCGGGTTGCCGCAGAAAGCCCCGGTCACCCGCTTGCGGGAGGCCGCCATCAAAAAGGCGCAGCCCTCCACTTTGGTCCGCTCCACATGGGCAATCAGGTCCAGGTTTTCCTCCACGGTCTTGCCAAAGCCCACGCCGGGGTCAAAGCAGAGCCGCTCCCGGGCGATGCCAGCCCTCTGGGCCGCCTCCAGCCGGTCCAGGAAAAAGCCCCTCACCCGGGCGCAGATATCCCCGCCGGTGGTGCCCGGGTCCATGACGACGCATCCGCAGCGGGAGCCCGCCGCTACCGCCAGCATCTCCGGCCCAAAGCCCCTCACATCGTTGAGAATGGAGGCCCCTGCCTCTAGAGCCCGCTGGGCCACCCAGGGGTAGAACGTGTCTACAGAAATGGGCAGGCCGGTCTTTTTCACCAGGGCGGGCAGCACGTCTCGGATGCGCTCCCACTCCTCCTCCGGGGAGATGGCCGTATACCCCGGCCGGGTGGACTGCCCCCCCACGTCAATGAGGCCGGCCCCCTCCGCCTTCATCTCCAAAGCCCGCTCCAGGGCGGCGGTGGGGTCCAGGTATTTCCCCCCGTCGGAGAAGGAGTCCGGGGTCACGTTCAAAATGCCCATCACATAGGTCCGGTCCAGGGGGAGGGAAAACTCCCCCGCTTGAAAAACAGGCGTGTTCATGGCGTCCCTCCTGCTCTGCCGGTCACCAGGCCCCGATCTCTGCGGGGCTGGCGAAGATCTCATCCATTCGTTTCAAAAACGGCACCAAACCGGAAAAGTCCATCACCCGGTGGTCAAAGGCCAGGCACATGGGAAGATACCGGCGGACCCCGATGGCCTTCTCCCCCCGCTGGTCCGTGTAAACGCCGGGCTTTTCCTGAAGGGCCGAAATCCCCGCTGCGAACACCTGGGGCGGCAGGATCTCCAGCAGGGCGCCGCTTTCAGGCCCTCTGCCACGGCTTTCAGCAGCAGGGTATTCAAGGTCAGCCGCAGCCCCTGGCCGGAAAGCTCCTCCCGCCGGCGGAGGTACGCCTGGTAGAACTCCGTAGCGTCCGGCTCGTAGAGATAGGCCACATGGGGCACCTCTTCCCAGGATTTTGCCGTTTGATAGGCCACCAGCCTTCGCTGGGTGTCCAGAGGGATCACTTTATCTTGTTCCATGGAACGCTCCTTTCTCTCTTCTCAAACGGATCACTGGCCGCCCAGCAGGTCCTTTACGATCTCCCCGGCCAAGATCAGCCCCGCCACGCTGGGCACGAAGGCCATGCTGCCGGGGGTGGGGCGGCCCGCGGTGCCCTTCACGTCCCCCTCCTGGGCGGCGGCAGGGGCCAGGGACTCCTCGGTGGAGTACACCGCCTTCACCCCGGTGACGCCCCGCTTTTTCAGCTCCCGCCGCATGACCCGGGCCAGGGGGCACACGCTGGTCTTCTCGATAGGCGCCACCCGGAAGGCGGTGGGGTCCAGCTTGTTCCCCGCCCCCATGCAGCTGATGACCGGCACCCCGGCCTGGCGGCAGCGGAGGATCAGTTCGATCTTGGAGGTCACCGTGTCGATGGCGTCGGCCACATAGTCATAGCAGGAGAAATCCACTTCCCCAGCGTTTTCCGGGGAGAAAAACAGCTGGCGGGCCTCCACCCGGCACTGGGGGTCGATGAGCAGCACCCGCTCCTGGGCCACCTCCACCTTGGGGCGGCCCACGGTGTTTTCCAGGGCGATGATCTGCCGGTTGATGTTGGTGAGGGCCACTGTGTCCCCATCAAACAAGTCCAGGGCTCCGACGCCGCTGCGGGCCAGGGCCTCCACCACATAGCCCCCCACGCCCCCGATGCCGAACACGGCCACCCGGGCCCGGCGCAGTTTATTCAGTCCCTCTTCCCCGATGAGCAGCTCCTCTCTGGAATAGCGGTGCAGCATGGGCACCCTCCTTTCACATATCCTCCTCCGGCTCCGCCGGGGGAAGTTCCTCCCGCCGGCTGAAGGCGGTGTTGGCCGCACAGACGGCGCATACCTTCTGGGCCCCTGCCCCATACAGCCCTTGGGCGCAGGCCCGCAGGGTGGCCCCTGTGGTGACGATATCGTCCACCAGAAGCACCCGTTTTCCCAGAGCGGCACCCTTAGCCCGGTAGGCGCCCCGCACGTTGTCCGCCCGCTGGGCGCGGGTTAAGTTGTGCTGGGTGTCCGTCTCCCGCACCTGTTCCAGCAGGTCCCAGGCGGGAAGGCCCAGCTCTTTGGCCACCGCTTTTGCCAGCAGCTCGCTTTGGTTGTAGCCCCGGCGGCGCAGCTTCTGAGGGGACATGGGCACCCAGGTCACTCCGTCAAAATCTTCCCCCAGGGAGGAGGCGGCCTCTGCCATAAGCGTTCCCAAAGGGCGGGCCAGGGCCCGCTCCTCCTGGAATTTCAGCCGGTGCAGGGTGCGGCGGAACCCCTTCTCATAGGGAAAACAGGCCGCAACAGCCAGAGAGCCTCCTCCGGGGAGGGGAAACTCCCGGGAGAGAGGCTCCTTGGGCAGGGCGGGGACGCAGCCGGGGCAAAACAGCCTCTCCGGCCGTACTGCCCTGCCGCAGCACAGGCACCGGGCGGGCAGGAACAGGCACCACAGCCGCTCCCGCCACCCCAGAGGCCGGAGGACTCTCACAGGCTCTTGCAGAACCGGCGGAAGGCTTCCCGCCCTTCCTCGGTATCCTTGTACACACCGGCGTTGCCCAAGATCTTTCCAAAGATGACGCCGATGCTCTCCTGAATGGCCCGCTGGGTGTCGCCCTCTCCGGCGCCGGCGGCCTTCAGCTCCTCATACCAGGCCTGGTGCTTTTCCATTTCCGGCCGGGCCATGATGTCCGCCGCCTTTTGGGGCTCTTTCAAGGCCTGCTCCAGCAGCTGGGTCTCCGTCAGCAGCCGGGGCGGCAGGATGGCCAGGCCCATCACCTCGATAAGGCCGATGTTCTCCTTCTTGATGTGGTGGTACTCAGCATGGGGATGGAACAATCCCAAGGGGTGCTCCTGGGTGGTGCGGTTGTTGCGCAGCACCAAATCCAGCTCGTAGTCCTCCCCCCGCCGCCGGGCAATGGGGGTGATGGTGTTGTGGGGCGTGCCGTCCGTGTAGGCCAGAATGTCCGCGCTCTCGTCACTGTACTCCCGCCAGGCGGTGAGCACCTTGTCCGCCAGGTCCACCAGCCGGGAGGGCTCTTTGCCGCGCAGCCGGATGACGCTCATGGGCCAGTGGACGATGCCCGCCTCCACGTCCTCAAAGCCGGGGAAGTCCACCTTCTCCCGCACAGGGGCCTTGGCCATGGGGAACTCGTAGTGGCCGCCCTGGAAGTGGTCGTGGGTGAGGATGGAGCCCCCCACGATGGGCAGGTCCGCGTTAGAGCCCACAAAGTAGTGGGGCAGCCGGGTGACGAACTCCAGCAGCCGCGCCATGGACTGGCGGCTCACCTTCATGGGCCGGTGCTCCCGGCTGAGGACGATGCAGTGCTCGTTGTAATACACATAGGGGGAATACTGCAAGAACCAGGGCTCGCCCCCCAGCTCCAAGGGGATAAGCCGGTGGTTGCCCCGGGCGGCCTGGTTGGCGCTGCCCAGATAGCCCTCGTTCTCCCGGCAGAGGGCGCACTTGGGATAGCCGGACTGGGGCGCGCTCTTGGCCGCGGCAATGGCCTTGGGGTCCTTCTCCGGCTTGGAGAGGTTGATGGTGATGACCAAGTCCCCATACTCGGTGGGGGCGGTCCACATCCTGTCCTTCTCAATCCGGTCCACCCGGATGTAGTTGGAGGCGCGGCTCAAACCGTAGTAATAGTCCGTGGCGGCCTGCTTGTCCTCCCTGTACAGGTCATAAAACTTCTTCACCACCTCGGAAGGCCGGGGCATCAGGCAGTTCATCAGCTCGGTGTCGAACTGGTCCCGGGCGTCCTGGGTGTCCGGGTCGATGAGCCCCGCCTGGGCGGCGTACTCACACAGGGCTTTCAAAGGCTCTGCCGGATAGGGAAGCTCCTCCTCCACAGCCTGCGGGGTAAATTCCCGCAGGTGCAGCTGGGCCAGCATCCGGTTGGCGGCATAGGCCGCGTCTTCCAGGGCGATAAGCCCCCGCTGCAGGCCATAGTGCAGAAGGCGGCTGATCTCGAAACTGAGCTTTTCCATTTCCATGACGTTTCATCCTTTCTCTCCGTCCTTAGCTTTTATTGTACTACACCGGCGGTCAAGAAACAATAAGGGTTTTGGGCAGTCCCTCTAAAATTTCCTTTTGGGCAGAAAGATGCCCCCCGGGAATCCCCCGGGGGGCGGGGTTCAGGCGCTGCCCTGCTCTTGGTTCAGTTTGTCCAGCACCTTGGCGATGACAGCCAGCGCCCGCACATAGGTTTCACTGGCGTCAATGCGGGTATTGGCCCCCGTGCCCCCGGTGCCGGCAAGCCCCAGCTCCTCATATACCTGCTGGATGGCCTCTCGGGCCCAGCTGGGTGCGGAGGCAATGGTCTTATACTTCTCCTCATTCTCCCCGTAGACCTTCTGGGCCTCTGCCCGGGCCAGCTTGACCACTTCTTCCTGGGTCATATCGTCTTCCTCCTCTCCTCCCGTCAAAGCGGGGTAATCCTTGTAGGCCCAGTCCCCGTCGAACGCCTTGCCGTTGAGGACCAAGCTGTTGGTGAACTGCCACATGCCGTAGGGCTTGGTGTAATCCAAGCTGCTGCTCCATTGGGCCACCCACTTGTCATAGGGGTCCAGCCGGGGGCTGTTGAGCCGGGTCTGCAGCCAGTAGAGGAAGGAGTAGATGCCGCAGTAGCACCCGGCCTCCTCCATAGCCTGGCAGTAAGCCACACAGTTGTCGATGATGGCTGTGCCGCTGGGCAGGGAGCTGTCCTCCACGTCGTACCACACGCCATAGGGGGGCTTGCGCCCGTTCAGCAGCCGCAGGGTGTGGGCGGCCTCGCTGCGGGCCATGTCCGTGTTTTGGGCGTAGGAGTAGAGGTACGTCCCCCAGGGAATGCCCGCGGCCTGGCACTTGCGCACGTTGTTCTCAAACTGGGCGTCATCCTGGTTGGGATAGTCGCTGCCGTAGCCGCATCGGATGATGACAAACTCCACCTGCCCTTTTAGGGCTTGGATGTCCACATCCCCGTTGAACTCCGAAATGTCAATGCCCTTTTTGGGAAGTGCCATGGTTCCACCTCCCCTCCGGGAAAAGCCTTCCCGCACCATCCTATGCAATAGCCTGGCCGAAGGTCCCTGCCCCCGCTTTCCATGGGCCCCCGCACAGGCGCCGGGCATGGCCCCGGCGGAATTCCCCCTGGGGGTCCCCCTCCCCCAGAGGAGGGCCGGCGGCCGCAGCTAAATTTTTTCAAAACGGGGCTTGACTCCGCCTGGAAAACCTGATATAATCAATACTCGTTACGGGGGCATAGCTCAGCTGGTTAGAGCGCCTGCTTCACACGTAGGAGGTCACAGGTTCGAGTCCTGTTGTCCCCACCACCGAAAAGACCGCTTGACTGTTATGGCCGGGCGGTTTTTTGCGTATCCTTTTTTCTGACCCGCTTCCGCCACGGGCGCGAACCCTGCCTGGAAATCCCTGCGGCACAAGGTGGATACCAGGACCCGCGGGGCCTCTGCTTTTCACGCGGCGGAACGCCCCCAGGGAAGCGCACCGTCCGGCCCGGCAGGCCGCCAGATGGGCCATTCTCCAGTTTTATATCCGGGTGTAGCGCAGTTGGTAGCGCGCCTGCTTTGGGAGCAGGATGCCGCAGGTTCAAATCCTGTCACTCGGACCAGTCCGAGTGTTCATATGGGCACTCGGATTTTTTATTTGGCAAAGTGCCGTTATGAACGTCCGTACCAACCTGAGCCTGGACGCAATTTGCGTTCCGGGCTCGGCTTTTTCTTTTGCCCTTTCGCCCGCGCTTACAGCGTGCAGTTGTCCTTCCACCTCGACCAGCGGCAAGCTGCCGCTCCCCAGTCGTGAACTTCTCCTTTGGGGGCTCGCGATTTTTCTCGCCTGTGTTTTTAGGGTGTTACGGGGCCAAGCGCTCGGATTTATCATTTCTATTTGAAAATTTGATTTGACGGACAAGGGCAGGAGTTATACTCCTGCCCTTGTTTTTGGTTTTCTATGCTGATATCATGTTTTGCAGAAACAAATCAGAATTTGTGCGGGGGATTTAGAATGAAAGATTGGTTTACAATAGATACGATTGATGAGAATACCTGTATAATCAGCGAATATCGCCATTGGGAGGAAACCCATTGTTATCTTTTGAACGGTACAGAGCGAAGTTTGTTGATTGATACTGGGCTGGGCATCTGTAATATTTCTGAGGTCATAAACGAATGGACCGATAAACCAGTCACAGCCGTTGCCACACACATTCATTGGGATCATATTGGCGGACACAAGGATTATCCCGATTTTTACGCACACGAAGCGGAATTGAATTGGCTGAACGGCAGTTTTCCGCAACCGTTAGATGCGATTAAAGAATACGTGGTTGACCGTTGTGATTTGCCAGACGGCTTCGATGTAAATTCTTATGAACTTTTTCAGGGAACGCCTTCCAGGGTGTTACACGGAGGCGAGTACATAGATCTTGGAGGGAGACGCATAGAAGTCCTACATACACCGGGGCACTCTCCCGGTCATATGTGCTTTTGGGAGAAAGAAAAAGGTTATCTCTATACAGGCGATTTGGTGTATAAGGATAGGCTCACAGCGTGGTTCCCGTCCACTGACCCACAAGCTTACTTGCAGTCTCTTGAAAAAATTGCAGAGCTTCCTGTAAAGAGGGTGTTCCCTGCACATCATTCGCTTGATATCCAGCCTGAAATTATCATTCGTATGCGAGACGCATTTCGACAGCTCAAAACAAAAGGGCAACTTCATCATGGCAGCGGAATTTTCGATTATGGTGATTGGTCAGTATGGTTGTAAAACAAATCCCGGTTTTTCGATGTAACGAGGAAAGGCAAGAGCATCTGCGACGATGCCCCTGCCCTGCGCTTTACTCTTATCCCGTTTTGGCGGCTTGTTGTGCTTTCCTCTCCACAAACTCCCGCTGTCCTTCCTCGCTCTCAAAATCAGGTTTTCGTTCAGAAGGCGCAGATACTCCTCGCCGGAGAGTGCTTCATAGAGGCGTTTTTTCCATCTGCCCCCATGATTTGGGAGATGCGGCCACGGACCCGTTTTGACATGCAGGCAAGGAGATCACCTCTGCCAAAATCGGCCTAACCAAGACTTTTTAAAGGGAATCCCAAAAAACTCCCGCGCAACTTCCAGGTTCATAACTACCCAATCTCTGGACTTGTGAGCCTCCAATGTCTCGGGCAGTTCTTTCAAGATGCGCTCCGCCTCGTATGGGGCCCCAGCGTTGTAGCGCAGTTCGTTGGTACGCTCTGACAGTTCAAAAGAGGGCCGGCTGGTTTTCCATGCGTTGCGAATGGTTTTTATAGCGTAGCTTCCGGTGACTTTTTCACTGAAATAGTCCTCAAGGGTCAGGGCCCGGATATACGACGGCAGCTCTCCCTTCGCAAATTCGTTGAAGATCTCCCCTAAAATCCGGGAGGACTCTGCCAAAATATCCGGTGCGTTCTCTGCCGTTTCATCCTTCATATTCTCCTGCAGATCAGGGATAATCTCCATCATTTTTCTCAGGTATTCCCGGTAGAACGCCGTCCCAATCTCCCGTTGTACCGTGCGCACCACACTGCTGCGCATCACTTCCGTATTGGTAAGACCGGCTTGGACGCGGCAGATCACAGTCCGGCGGATAATCTCTTGGGCGACGGCTTTGACATCCTCATTGGCGCTGATGACCACGGCCGGATAGTGGGTCAGCTGTTCCGCTACTCCAAAGCTGTCGTTTTTGATGGTCTCAATGGCATGTTGGCTGAAGCGCGTGTTGGTCAAATCATCCACGATGATAGGGGCGCCCTTTACGATGCGCTTTAGACTCTCAATATTGGAACGGGTAAACTCCGGGGCAGAGAGTTTGGCCTTCTGCCCAATCATCATTTTTAGCAGGGTTTCCAAGAAACTGGTCTTCCCAGCTTTGCTCTGCCCGTAGACCAGGCCGAACACGGGGTAAGGGAGCAGGTTCTGATTGTACCGCACCGCAGTGTCCCGCATTCCCGCCATAAAGGGGCTGCAGAAAAACCAGTTGGCGAATTCGTAGTACCGGCGTTGCATCCCAGCCACATCGCCGTGAAATTTTTCGTAGCCATCCATGTATTTCAGAAACAATCCCACATCTCTGGCGACCTCTTCCCGCGCTGGCGACAGATCCAAAATTTTGCCATTGAGCCGGGCCACCCCCTCATCTGGAGACACCTCCAGCTGCGGGTACACACTTTGCAGTTCGTTTTCCTTCTCCTGGTTGGAGATCACCTGCCGGCGGATCGATTTTATCTTCTCCGGGGAAAGCATCAGCTTACCCTTCTTATCCGGTTTAGGGACAGAGGGGGCAAACTTGGCCGCTAAATTTCTGATGTCCAAAGAAAAGCGGACTTCTTCCTGCGCCTCTGTTATAGGCTGTATGACGAGCGCTTTCTTGGTGCGTATGGTTCTGGCAATGGGCAACTCTTCCAGGTTCTCTTTGCCGTCAGCACATAGCAGGGCCTCTTTTGCGATTTGGTCCGTGCTGTCCTCCCGCAGCTGGCAATATTGATCCCAATACCAATCATAGGCTCTGTCTCCGTCCAGGTAACAGATATTTTCCCGCTGCTTTCCACCAAATGCGGAGAAAGACAGGTTAGCCGAACCCATAATCACCCGTTTCCGCCCATCTTTTGCAGAGAGAAGATAGATTTTTTCATGGGATAGAACGCTTCGAGCCACATAAAACCGCAGCGTCTCGGCCTCAATCCGGGAAATGAGGTCCAGCTTCATTCGGCTGGCCGTTTCCCGCATCCGTTCAATGGTCTTGTACTGGTAGGCCATAATCTCCTGGAGAGAATAGGAAATGACCTCGTCGCAGCCGAAAATGATCTCTGCCTCTTCAAATAAGTCCAACAGGCGGTAGACGAAGCTGATGCCGGAAGAATATGTAATGGCATGGAGTGAATCGTACCCGGAAAATAGCTCCTGCCAGGAAAGGCTTTCCGCACCGGAGAATTCCATTTTTACAATATCCAGAGCTCCGGAACAGTTGATTCTCATTTGCTCTTGGCCTTGCTCTTCCATCTCAAACAGGGACAGCTTTTCTACCATACGATTTCTCCTTATATGTGAGATGTTTCATCATCTGAAGGATGGTTATATCCGCCGGACAGAATTCATATAGAACAACCTCATCCACAGAAATCCCGCGGATGCCATTGTGTCCCCGTTTTTGCGGTACCCCGTCCCGGATAACCCAAAGCCCTTCCTTGTCAATATCTTCCCCCTCAAACGCAGCATCAGCCAATTGCCGCTCCGGTTTGCCATGGAGCATGGAGTAAAACATGGGATTTTTAGGTTTTACAACAAGCCTTACCGAGCACGTCCAGCGCATCGGAATCGGATTCGCTGCTCAGAGGCGCTAAGACTGGGAAAAAGATCGGTTGGAATACTGTGGAACAGCCGCACCGCCAGCTCCCACAGGAAATATTTGCGGCAGGGAGCTTGCCAGCGGTCCAGCGCCCTCCCCCCGCCAATGGGAAATCACAATTTTCTTCAGTATATCTTAAATTGCCGTTTAATACAAGGCTTTATCGTAAAAAATAGATAAATAAGAAGCCCACATCTTGCGGCAGAATGCAACTCTCCGCCACTCTCAGGAGGGTAGATACACCGCCTCATCCCAAAACAGTTTTAAAAGAATTTCCAAAAAGATCCTTTCCTTCCGGCCTTTACGCAGCTGCCATTCAGAACCCCCCGCCCGGGCACAAAAATTGCCCGGGCGGGGGTTGGGGACCGCGTTCGCGCGCCTTCCAAAAGGGCTTCAGCGCTTTCCGATCTGTTGGACATATTTCCGCGGCGTGATGGATTCCACCCGCAGAAACGCCCGTTTGAACGTGGTCTCGTTTTCATAGCCGGTCTTTTTGGCCACTGCCAGCACATCCCGCTCTCCCGCGTCGAAGTACTCCTTGGCCTTCTGCACGCGGAGCAGGTGGAGGTAATCAATAAAGTTGACTTTCGCTGTATTTTTAAACACCTTAGAAACCATGGACCGGGAGATGTGGAACAGGCTGGAGAGCTGCTGCTGCGAAAGGCTGGAGTCGCAGTAATGCTCCCGCACATAGGCGATGAGCTGGGGGCCGATCTTTTGAGAGGACATCTCATCCTGCCTCCGCAGTTCGCCGCAGATCAGGTCCACTGTGCCCGCCAAATAGTCCCACGCCCAGGTCCCGTCTCCCGAGGAGAGGATCTGGCCAAACTCCTCCCGGGCATTGGGCACCTCCAGCTTCATGTCCGAAGCCGCGCGAAGCAGCGTCTCCAGGACCAGCATGGCCGCCCGGCGGCTGTCCTCCCCGTTCAGGGGGCGGCTCAGGTTTTCCTCCCGGAGCTCCTCCAAAATTTTCCGGGCCCCGTCTTGGCTTCCCAGCTTCAGCTGGTTAATCAGCTGGAGTTCCATCTCCAACGGATAATAATACGAGGTCTGCGCCTCATCCTCCTGGCTGTGGCTGCGCGCCTCTTGATAGGATTTTCCAATGCCGCTCAGGCCCTTCTGGGGCAGCCCGCAGGAGAACCCCACATCCTGGCCAAAATGTGAGGCGCAGTAATCCCGCACCAAGTTGGCGCCCTCAAACAGGCTTCCGCTGCCCTCGGCAGAGGTGAAAATGCCCACCAGCTGCTGGTCCATGGACTCCATCCACTGGGCGGCGATCTGCCGCTCCTGGCAGAAGGTGTTAAGCTGCATGTAGTCCACCGCTTTCTGCTCGGGGCTGGCAGCGTCCACATACTCCAAAACCCCCACCAGATATTCCATCTCCTCCTGGAAATCCAGGCCGAACAGCGGCAGCTGCTGGGCAATCCGCTCCTCCGAGAAGGCGCCCGCCAGCAGAGAGGAGATCAGGTTGGTGCGCATGGTGTTGTAATATTGGGTGGAAATCTGCTCCAAGTCCCGGTTCTGTTTTCCCAGGTCCTGGAACACATGCTCCAACGCCTGGAACTCCTGCTCGTTTTCCTGGGTCTCAATCAGGTTCAGCCGCTGCATCAGCTGGAACAGGGGCGCATAGCTGGCCCGGGCCAAAAACAGGGCCAGGGCCCCGCCCACCAGCAGCACCAGCAAAAGCAAAGAGCCCAGCATCAGCCCCTGGCCGGCAAAGGCCGTTTGCGGCGGCTGGATGGCGATGGAATAGGTCCACTGGTACAGGTTGGAATCCAGCTCGAAACGCTGCCACTGGTCCGGGCTCTCCCCTTCCTGCGTCATGGAGAAGACCACCTCCCCGTCTGAGAGGATCTCCAAGGAGCCCAGCGAATCTGCAAACCGCTGGGACAAGAACTGCTGGAACCAGGAGGCGTTGATTAGGCAGAACAGCACAGAGTCCGGCTCTGTGCCATAGTTGAGCTGCTTAAACACATAAAAGCTCCCGTTCTCCCCCGGGACCAGCAGCATGGATTTATAGCTTTCCACCAGGGCCTTCTCGGTCTCCTCGTCAATCAGGTCCTCCTCCAGGCCAATGGAGGAAAAATACCGCTCTTCTTCCCAAAAGGAGACCCGGTCCACCGCCTGCTCCTTCTCGGGGAGCAGCAGGGCAATGCTGTCTGCCACCTGCAAAATGCTGTAATACGTCTGCAGCTCTTGGCAGATGTCCCGGCGTTCCAACACAGTGATGGAGGAATTGAGGATCTCTGACTGGGACCGCACCTTTTGAAACCACTGGGCCGAAGCAAGCTGGGTGCCAATGTTCTCAATCTCGGTAAACTTGTCATCCACCACCTGCATCAGCAGCTGGGCGTCGCTGCGGCACTGCTGTTCCTGCACGCTGCGCTCCTGCTGCAAAATCTGCTGGAAAAGAATGGAAGAAAAAACAAGGGAACAAGCCAGCAAAATGGCGGTATAAGAGAGAAAAAGCTTGCGGAAAAAGGGCTTTTGAAAATACTTTGTCATACGGTTCTACCCTCCGTTTCGTCCCTCTTCCGGGAAGGGCACCAAAAGAGCACCCCTTTCGCGCATTGAATGATACGCATTATTATACAAGAGAACCAGGGCAAAATCAACCAAGCGCCCCATTCCCCGGACACGGGAAAAAGCGCGGTGCTTTCACCACGCTTTTCCCCTTCTATTTTACAGTACCCCAAAAGAAACAATTCCTATCCGTCCGTTTTTCACGCATTCCCCTGGGCGCGGTCGTAGCGGGCCTGGTTGATCTCAATGAGCTGGTCAAGGCCCAGCCGCTCCAGGTCTGCCATATAGGTGTCCCAGTCATCCATGCTCTGCTGGCCCAGGATGAGCTTGGTCAGCAGCTCTTCCGAGTAAGTGGTCAGGTCGCTGGTGATGGAAGAGATGGTGTCCAGTTCCTCCGCGGTGGCAGGTGCCAGCTCGGGGTTGGACTCGTGCGGCAGCTTATACTCATAATCGCTATATTCATCGAAGAATTCTTTCTTCTTCTCAAAGCCCGTCTCGGGATAGCCCATGGTCTTGCCAGCGTCCTGATAGCCCTGCAGCTCAGTGGCCCAATCTTGGGCGGACTTCAGCTCGAACCGGGGCAGAATGGAAGCGTTGGTCCACAGGGCGCAGCCGGCAGCCAGCTGCTGGGCGTCGGACTCTTCCGCGTCCTTGATGGCGTTGTAAGAGCCGTCCTCCCCCAGGGTGTAGGAGTAGTCCTCCAGGCCGTACTCGGTGAGGATGCGGTAATCGTCGCTGACCAGGAAATCAAACAGGCGGCCCACGGCGTCCAGGTCCTCACAGGCGCTGGTGACAGCGTATTTGTTTCCGCCCAGCTGATAGCCCTGCTGCCAGCACAGGTAGGGCTCCGTCTCTACGGCGGCGTTGCTGGCCTTCAGGACAACGGGGGCATAGTAGGCGGCGGCAGCGCCTTCCGGCACGGTGATGCCCACTTCTTGCCAAGTCTCGCCCGCCCAGTCAAACAGGCCCGCAATCTTGTTCTCCGCCTTCTTTTCATCCAGCTGGTCGCTGGTATCCACATATCCGGCGTCTACCAAAGACTTGACGAACTCGATGTAAGATTGGATATTTTCATGGTACCAGGGAGACTCCACGGTGCCGGTCTCGGTGTTCACATAGGTCAGTTCACCGCTCATGGTCCGGCCGATGCCGTAGAAGTTGGACAGGCCGCTGGAAAAGTCGCTCAGGGAGATGCTGAGCACCTCATCGGCCTCGCCGCTCTGGTTCACGTCGTTCTCCTGGAAGGCCTTCATGGTCTCCATCAGCTCGTCGGTGGTGGTGGGGGCGGAAAGGCCCAGCGCGTCCAGCCAATCCTGGCGGATCATAAAGGACATGGCGGCGCCCTGGCCCACCTCGCCATCTTCATTTAAAGCAATGGTGATATCCGTCAACCAATAGGTGTTGCCGTCCTCCAGGGCCAGCTTGTTCATCATCTGGGCGCCGTTGCCGTTGGTGTAATACTCTTTGGCGTCACCCTGAGAGTGGTTCTCCACCACCTCGTTAATGGAGATGAGTTTCCCCTGGTCCACCAGGTTCAGGCGGGTCTGGTCATCCAAGGGGGTGATGTTCATAATGTCCGCGTCAATACCGGCGGCCAGCTGGGTTTGGCACACGGTCTGATACTGGTCCTCGGGGATCAGGTCCAGCTCCAGGGCAACGCCATACTCGGCCAGCTTCTCCACAAAGGCGTCATAGATAGGGCTGCCGCCCGCCACCCAGTCGGAGAGGGAAATCTCGCCGCTATCCACTGTGGCGGTCTTGTCAATGCCCATAATTTTCAGGGTGGTCACTTCTCCAGTGGCGGTGGAGCCGCTTTCCGCACCGCTCTCTTCCGAGGTGGACGCTGAGGCGGCGGAGCCCGTCTCAGACTCTGTGCCAGAGCTCCCGCCGCTGGAGCACCCGGCAAAGGCGCTGGTCAGCAGGGCGGCAGATAACAGCAGGGCCACTAGCTTGCGCATGGTCGTTTTCATAGTTTTACCTCCCAATTTTTATTGGTTTGCTTTATGTAATGGGGAAAGTTGCCCCATTCAGCCGTTTTCGCGTTCCCGGTCACTCTTTCAAGGAACCCAGCATCACGCCCTTGACAAAATACTTCTGGAAGAAGGGATACACCACCAGCATGGGCAGCGTGGTGAAGATGATCATGGCGTACTTCAGCTGGGCATTGGAAAGGTTTCGCAGGGCCATCTCCCGGGCCGTATCCGGGTCCAGCGTGGTGGTAAGGGTTTCGGTGCTCTCCACCAGCACCCGCCGCAGGTACAGCTGCAGCGGCTGCCAGTCTGTGTGGGGCAGGTACACCAAGGCGTTGAACCAGCTGTTCCACATGCCCACAATGGTGTATACGGCTATCACCGCCAGAATGGGCGCGGACAGGGGCAGGTACACCTTCAGCAAAACCTGGTACACGTTGGCCCCGTCAATCTTCGCGGCCTCCCGCAGGGTCTCTGGGATGGTGCCGAAGAAGGACTTCACCAGGATAATGTTCCAGATGGAGTAGCAGGCCGGCAGGATCTGGGACCAGGGGTTGTCATACAGCCCCAACTTGGTAATCAGCAGGAAAGAGGGGATCATGCCGCCGGAGAAATACATGGGAATCAGCAGGAACATGTTGATGTACTTGCGCCCCCGCAGGTTCTTATAGGTCAGGGGATAGGCCGCCAGCACGCAGGTAAGCAGCATCAGCAGGGTGGTGGGCACCACATAGAGGAAGGTGTTGAAATAGGCCCGCCACATCTCGCTGTCCGTAACCAGGGTCTCATAGGCCGCCAGGCTGAACCCCTTGGGGACGGTGTACACCTTCATCGTGGCCGCAGCGCTGGGCTCGCTTAACGAGAGGATGAGCACATAGTACATGGGATAGAGAGTGATGAACAGCACCAAAATGGCGATGGCGTACATCACAACGCTGGAAACCCGCCCGTTCTCCCGGATCTTGTTGGGGTTCCGCTTTCTCAAGGTTCTCTTTGTTGCCGTTGTTGCCATAGCGCTCACCTCACCAAAGCCCCATGCCTGTCAGGCGGTTGCTCACCTTATTGGCCGTATAGGTCAGAATAAATCCAATTACCGACATGAACAGCCCCGCCGCTGTGGTGTAGCTGTACTGCCCGCCCACAATGCCCAGGCGGTAGGTATACGTCCCTATCACGTCTGCCACATTATAGGTGGCCTCTGTGTAAAGCAGCAGGATAAGGTCGCTGTTGGTGTTCAAAATGCCGCCAATGGCCATAATCAGGTTGATGGCGATGACGTGCTTAATGCCCGGCAGCGTGATGTGCAGCACCTGCTGGAAGCGGTTGGCGCCATCCAGCTTGGCGCTTTCATACAGGCCCTGGTCAATGGAGGAAATGGTGGAAAAATAGAGGATGCTTCCAAACCCAAAGCCCTTCCACACATTGGTGATGGTGTAGGTGGCCGGGAAGGCGTCCGGGTTGATGCGGTAGTTCTGCCGTTCAAATCCAAACAGTGTGAGGAAGTTGGTGACAAGCCCCTGGTTGTCGATAAAGGAGATCACCATGCCGGCCACCACCACCGTGGAGATAAAGTAGGGCATGTAGCTGGCCGTCTGCACCAGTTTCTTAAAGCGCAGCGCGCCGATCTGGTCCATAAGCAGGGCAAACAGGATGGGGGCGGTAAAGCCAAACAGCAGGTTCAGGCCGCTGAGCACCAGCGTGTTGCGGATCAGCCTTCCAAAATATTCGCCCTGGATGAAGTCGATAAAATGCTCCAGGCCCACCCATTTCACACCCTCCCCCAGGAAAGGGGCCCCAGGCACATAGTCCTGAAAGGCGATTACAATGCCGTAAAGGGGGATGTAGGAGAAAATAAAAATCAGAATGAACACCGGGATCATCAGGCTGTAAATCTGCAGCATCTCGATGCGCCGGGACCGGCTGGCCCGGACCGTTTTCTTGGCTTTCAAAATGGTTTCCTCCCCTTCAATATCCTCGCCAAAGCCCTTCCAAAGCGGGCCCAGGCATGTTTTGTTTTCGCTGCCATTATACCCGCAAGGCCCCCGGGGAAACAAGAACCAGAAAGTTCCTGCCCCGCCTTTCCCTTCTCATTCCGTCCGAAAAAAAGCGGACCCCTGAAAAAAACATCCGAAATTTGCAGGCCCGCGGGAAGTTTTTCCGCCATTTCAAAAAATGTACCCGTTCACAAAACGCGCCCCAGAACTTTCTGAGCCTTGCTTTTCCCCAGGCGCCCCCGTACAATGGGGGTACAATCTGTGGAAAGCGAGGCGTCTGCCATGAATTTAATCCCCAACGCTCCCGGCCTGAGCCCCAACTATTGGTGTACCTGGAGCACGCAAAACTTTGGACGGGAAGACGAACATCCCGATTACCACAACTACCTGGGCGGGGTGGGCTCCCAGTTTGCCCGGGCAGAGATGAATGAGAAAAACCTGCGCCGCTGGCTCCAGCAGTTCCCAAAAATCCGAGGGGACCTGTATCTGATGCTGGACGACGGCTGGGACGTGCCCTACGGCGTACATCCCGATAAAAGCAGGGACCGCTTCGGCACTCTGGAGCTGGACGAGGAACGGTTCCCCTCCTTTACCGGCACTCCCGCTCAACGCTTGAAAAAGCTCAACGATTTTGTAAAGGAGTCCGGCTGGCGCGGCTTGGGCCTGTGGGTTCCCGCCCAGGCCGCGGGCCCCATTGAGAAAGGCCCCGCTATGGAGGCCTATTGGACCGAGCGGCTCCTCTGGTGCAAAGAGGCCGGGGTGGAATATTGGAAGGTGGACTGGGGCACCTACGCCCACGATGTGGAGTACCGCCTGTTTCTGACCCAGCTGGCCTCCAAGCTCTACCCCCAGCTCATTGTGGAGCACGCTTACTGCATGATTGCCTACAACGGCAGCCAGCTCCCCACCCAAGACTACGCCGGGGACCGCTTTGCCGAGATGGGCGAGATCCCTCAAAAATCCCTGGAAATCCACCAATTCAGCCAGGTGTTCCGCACCTATGACGTGTTCAATCAAATGGGAAGCTCCACCACCTTGGACCGGACGGCATACCTTTTGGCGGGCCAGGGAGGGCTGCTGACCTGTGAGGACCATGTGCGGATCTCCGCTTCTTTGGGCTGCACCGCAGGCATCATGCGCTCTCCCTATTGGAACGAAATCGAGGGCCTGGACTACGACTCCACCCTGCTGCGCCGCCGCCTGGACGAGGTGACGGCCGGCGTGCTTTGGCAGCGGCTGGCCCCTGCGTTCGCGGACGGCCAGGTTCTCTGCTCGGCGGAAACCCTGACGGACCGGTGGCTGTTTAAAACCGGCGAGTGCTGGGTGGATCAGGTCTTCGGGCAGGAAATCCACCAGACCGCCCCGGCCGTCATCGCCCGGGGACTGCCCCTTCCCCAGGTAGAGGCAGAGGGAGAGCGGCCCTTTGTCACCTGTGCCCAGAACCCCAACGGCGCCTTAAGTGTAACCGCCCACCGGCGGCTCCTCTCCACCCGCCAGGAGGTGCTTCCCCCTTGCTCCGTCACCCTAAGCCCCCCCAGCCTGCCCCCCTACATGGGGGTGTTCGGCTCCTTCCAGCAGGTGGCGCTGCGGCTGCCCGTCCAGCTGGGAGAAACCTTCCGGGTCCTGGGCCAGAGCCTGCTCTCCGAGGAGGCGGTGGATGTCACCCGCTCCGTGGGCTGGGAGGGGGACGGCACCCTCCTCATCCCCGGCAGCCTCATCGAAACCCTCTACCGTCCTACCGCCACCCCCGGCGACCTCTCGGACCCTTCGGTGGTGTTCGCGCTGGTGAAGGAGGAAACTCTCTAAACCCCGTCCTATGCAAAAAAGATCCCCTGCCGGGCCATATACCGGCGGGGGATCTTCTGCTTGCTGCTCAAAAGCGGCGTGGGTTCTCAGCCCCTTACCAGGGGCATTTCCGTCATGCGCAGGTTGGTGCAGCCATAGGGGATGAGCCGTACCTGCTGGGGCGGGGTCAGGGGGACGCGGCTGTCCGGCACCTGGTGGCAAAGGCCGTTGTCAAAGCCCCAGTCGATCTCCACAAAGCTGCCGGTCATGGAAATGGGCGGGCGTTCTGTGGAGAAGGGCGCCTCCCAATCCTCCCGCTCCTCCACAGTGAACTGGCCGTCCGCGAAGGCGTAGTTCCACTTGGAGAGAGGGCGGACCTCGTAATCGCAGTAGGGGAATTTCCGTTCCACCCCGTCCCGCACATACTCCAGGGGCGTCCACTCCTCCTCAATGGCCACGGAGTACAGCAGGGGCCCCCGCTTGACGCAGTACAGGCCGTTGGGGCGCTCCTCCAGCCGGGCCTCCATGGTGAAGGACACCTGCACCTGCTGAGTGCCGCTCCACTCCCGCTCCACCGTGAAGAAGGCGCCGGGCTGGGCCTGGGCCCCATCCACCACAGCGGATATCACGGTGCCGGGGATGCGGATGGACAGGGGGAACCGCACCGGACGGTCGGTGGTGACCACATAGGTCAGCGCCTCCCGGAAGGGGTAATCGGTCCGCAGCTCGCAGGTGACGCGGGCCTCCCCGATTTGGCAGGACACCACCGAGGGGGCCAAGATCACCGAGGCCAGCCCCTTCTGGGAGCGCATGAAGGTGGAGAGGGCCAGCTTGGGCCAGCCCTGGTTGAAGTTGGCGGTGCAGCAGCCGAAATTGGGCTCCAGGCCAAAGAGGTGGGACTCCCCGGAATTGGTGCGGAACACCACATGGTCCTCCGGCAGGCGGGTACAGCACACCTGGTTGGTCTGCTGGTCGTACTGATGGGTCCACATGTCGGGGCTCAGGGTGGCGGGCAGGGCGTTGAAGGCCAAGGCTTCCGCCAGGTCCCCCCACTGGGGGTCCCCGGTGATGGAGAGCAGGTGCTCGTAGGAGTACATGGCCTCCACCACAGAGCAGCACTCGCTGCCCTGGATGGGGCTGGTGCCGGAGAGGCACTCGTCCCCGGTGAAGTGGCCGCAGGCCATGCCGTGGTCCCGACGCAGCAGGGCATAGGCCTCCTTGGCCATGGCGTTGGGGTCCTCCCCGGTGACGCGGGAATACAGCGCCCCGGCCTTCAGGGACATGGCCAGGTTCACCACATGGGAGACCTGGGTCCACTTGCGCTCTGGCCTGGAGAGCCGCCACCGGCGGTAGAGCTCCTCGTAGTTGAAGCCCTCCACCCGCAGGGAGTAGGCCAGGTCCATCAGCCACTCCTCCGGGCGCCGCTCGTACAGCCAGAAAATGGGGATGAGGCACTCGAACCAGCGGGAGGCCGCCCAGTCGAACAGGGTGTGGTGCTCCATGTGGACGTGGAAATTTTTCAGCGCCCGGTAAATGGCGTCCTCGACGCGCTCGTCCTGGGTGCAGTCGTGATAGACCACCAGCACCTTGCAGATCAGGAACAGGGCCCACATGTCATAGCGGTCCCGCTCCTGCTGGGTGCAGGGGCACAGCCAGCCATCCTCCTGCTGCTGGGCCAGGATGGCGTCGATATACCGCTTGGCCCGGGCCTTCATGTCCTCGTCCTCCAACAGCCATGCCAAGGGGATGAAGCCGTCCAGCCAATAGGGGACCCGCTCCCATCCCTCTTGTTCCCCGCCGATCCATCGGCTGTCCCGGACATCGGGCCAAATCTTGTCCAGGTGGCCGCTCAGGCCCGCCGCCTGGATCTCCAGCTGCTTTTTCAGCCATCCCGCGGGCCTCAGCTCCCCGGTGGTAAAGGGGGTGTACGTCAATGGTTTCAGCATTTCAATCGACTCCTCTCCCGTGCTGCGGCAGTGCCCCCAGCTTTTCTGGGGGAATGCCGCCGGGTCTTGATTTTCCCTTATTATACCGGAGAAGCGCGCCGCTGGAAAGGGGGAAATTCCCCCTTTCCAAAACAAATTCCAGAGACCGCGGGGCACAGCAAAGGGAGGGGCTTTCGCCCCTCCCCGCGCTTTCAATATAAGTCTGTTTTTAGGAAAGTCCGGTCCAGCTTTCGGTGCCGTCCTCCGTGTGGTACTCGTGGGCGTTGGTGGCCTCTGCCACATGGAAGTAGCCCCAGTGTCCACGGTTTACATCGCCGAAGGTGTTGAGCTCTTCCTCGTGGGCGATCACATAGGGGCGGTCCGCCGCGCGGCCCAGCATGTGGTTGACAATGACCGTCACCTCGGCCCGGGAGATGGTGGCCTCCGGACGGAAGGTGCCGTCGGGATAGCCGTTGATCCATCCGTACTGGGTGGAATCCACCACAGCGCTGTAGAACCAGTCGTCCTCATTCACATCGGAGAAGATATTCACTCCGCCGCCGCTGGTGTTGGCGAACTTCATAGCGATGACGGTGAACTCCGCCCGGGTGATAGAGCGCTCCGGGTCGAACCGGCCGTTCCCCACGCCGCTGAGAATGCCCAGGGATGCCAGGGTGTTCACAGGCTTGGCGTACCAGGCGTCCGCCGGGACGTCCTCAAACTCCACGGTGATCTCCACGTCCTTCTCCAGGAGCAGGTTGTAGAACATCTGAGCGGCCTCGGCGCGGGTCATGTTCTGGTCCGGGCCAAAGGTGCCGCCGGGATAGCCTGCCAGATAGGCCAGGTGGTCCTTGGTGTTCAGCCAATCGGAAACGCCGGTATCGTCCGGGTCGGCGGGCTGGTCGCCCGGGTCGCTCCCTCCGCCGCCTCCGCTGGTCTGCTGCCCCACCACTACCATGGCGTCGGAGCTGGCGGACTCATAGCAGTCATTCCCCACAAAGCGGAGGGCGAAGGTGTAGGTCTCGTTGGTGTTGGGCAGGGTGAGCTCCGCCGTCAGGCTGCCGTCCTGATTCTCTGTCCATTCCAGCTCTGTCAGGTCGGGTGCTTGCTGGCCGTTTTGAACTGTCACAGTGAGAAGGTCGGACAGATCCTCGCCTTTTGCAAAAGCGGGCAGCTTCTCGCCCTTCAGGGTCAGGGTCACCTTCCCGCCGCCGGACAGGCTGTTGGGAGTGGCCTTCACCGTGACCGTGGGCTGGATCTTCTGGATAGTCACCGTCTCCGTATCGGTGGAGCCCTTGTAATCGCCCACGCCCGTGGCGGTGATGGTGTATTCGCCGGGGGCAGAGAGAAGCTCTACCGCCCGCTCTTTTGTGACAGTTTGTGGAGTTTCTCCGTCTTTGCTCACGGTCAACTGATAGTCAGTATCATTCAGTTCCTTCCCATTAAAGGTCACCGAAATGGCCGCCTTCGTTTGCCCGTTATCCCAAGTCCATTCGGACGGGGTGACTGTAAGGTTCAAAGTCTCCACCGGTTCCGCACCCGTCGGCAGAATGGTGAACTCCACCGTTACCTTGTCTTTGTAGTTTCCGGTACCAGTGACCGTTGCCGTGACCTTGCCAGGGCCTACCGCATCCGAGGTCACCGTGTAATCTGCACCGATAGACAGGTCCACATTGCGGTCGCTGTCCGTTACAGTCACAGCAGGCGTGACCGGGTACCCGGTATAGTAATACTCCTCGGGGTCAGCTTTCGCAGTGATCGTTGAGTCTTTTAGAGACTTCTTTTCGATGGTGAAAGCGTCCACCCGGGCGCCGGTGAAGTTATTGCAATCCTCACTAGCGGCGCTGAGAGCCTGGGCTTCCCCAGCGTTGGTGTTTCCATAGTACTCGGTATCTTTCAACTGGCTGATCGGTGTCCCGTTGTAGGTCAGCGTGACGTCCGGCTCTTGGGCTTCCCCATTATAGACCAACCCGGTCTGGGCAAAGGCGGCGGTAATATCCGCATCGCTCAAATCTCTGGGCTGGATCAGGGCAACCAATTCGGCATGGCCGGTGTAATTTCCGGTTCCTTCCACGATCACCGTATAGATACCGGCCTCTGTGAACACAGTGGTTCCCGGATCATACACATCGTCTGTCGGGTTCCCCACATAGGGCAGATAGGTATAGCGCAAGGTAAAGTCGACGCCTTTTTGCAGGGAAGTCTCACCACTGGTGACAGTCACACCAAAAGCGCGGTTCCCTCCGTCATACGTCCAGACGCGATCCTCAGGGTCTGTCGCGACTTGGAAGTCATCGCTGGCCACGTCCTGGGGCAGCAGCGTGTAGGTCAAATCAAACGCGCCCTTATGAGTGCCGGAGACCTCAACATGGATCGTGTAGATACCCGCCTTATTAAAGGTCAGCTTCAAGCCCTCTTTGACAACGTCGCCGGATTCGATCATGCTATCCTGGCGTGTAACCGTCAACTCGATCTCACTGCTGTCCACCGTATGCCTCCCATGGGTCACAGTCACGGTGGCGTTGTTGGTGCTGCTGTCGCCATAGTAGCCGAAGGTGTGGTCCAGGCTGGCGGTCAGGTCGCTGGCGTCCACGGGGCTGATTGTAAAGTTCTTCGTCACACTTTCCTTGTAGTTGCCTGTGCCGGTAATGGTCACGGAGCCGGTGCCCACCGCTGTGTTGTCGCTGTAGGTAATGGTGTAGTCGGTGTTCTGCTCCAGAAGAACGCCTTTGTCGTGCACGGAAATCGCATCATCGAAAGTGATTCCTTTGCCTGTGTACGTATAGCTTTCGGCAATGCCCGCGATCATGTCTTCTTCGATGGGTTTGGGATTAATGGTCAGTGTGGCTTCGCCGGTCACTGTGTTATAGCCCGGGGCGGTGATTTGGAACTTGATGGTAGTTCCGCTGTCTTTCACATCCGTATAGGCGGGCGGCTCGAACAGATCATACGCACTGGTTTTTTCGTTCCAATACATCACAGTGGCACCGGAAGCAGGCTGGGTCACCTTCACTTCAATGGTCTGGGGCTGGCCGTTATAGATCGTCGTTGCGCCAGTTATATTGTACTTAATTTCGGCTTTCTGGTCTGTAATTTTGACAGTGAAGGTAAAGGTCCCCGGGTTGTAGTTGTTGTCACCAGGGCAGTTAATGGTAATCTTCGCCTCGCCCGCTACGCCACGCAGTTCCAGCGTCGCAGTAGAATTTTTGGCAATCGCTACATCGGTATTTCCGCTGAGGAATGTAACACCATCGCCATTGCTATGCGTATAGCCTTCGTTGCCAGTCAGATCCAGCGGGATAGTGTAGGTGTCTCCCATTTCGCTGAGAACCAAGATTACTTCACTATCATTCAGGCCCGTATAGGTTGCGCTCAAATCCGCCTTTTTGATCTCGGTTGTCTCGTGGCCACTGGAGGCATTATAGTTGCCTCCGGCCTTAGTCTCCCAGTACACAGTATAATCGCCGGCACCGGTGCCCACAAGGGTCTGCCAGTTACTGGAGTCTGCGTCGCTGTATTCTGTCCAAGCTCCTTTCTCGCCCACTTTATAACGAATGTAGACGCCATCGGGTAATTCGGGGGCTTGCGCAAGCAATTGCTGCGGCTGACCATTGTAGGTTAGGTCCGCAAAAGGAAGACTGACATCCAGACTACCAGAAGCAGAAGCGTGGATATGATAGGTGATCTCTGTTGCCGCCTCATAATTCTCTGTTGCTGCAACGTTTACTGTAACAGTTACCATCTGCTGCGTCACTGCGACTGTGAATTTTCCTTCCGCATTTTCAGAGCCTTCCACCTGTGTCAAACCGTCTGAGGGATTCATCTCATAGGTAATTGCCTGTGAAAGGGCGGTGTAATCAGAGGCATCTGAGGCAATCTTTTGGCCAGTACTTTCGTTTGTGAACGTCACGGGATTAGAGATTTCCTCACCATACTGCGCATAAATATCGCTCCTCTTTACAGACACTTTTAACTGAGCCTTATCAATGGTATATGTGCCCTTTGCAGAATCTGCCTCAGTAGAATCCTGGCCGCTTCCGCTCCACGGTGTCTCACCGGCCCAAGTAATCGCATAGTTACTCACAACTGACGGTTCAGCCTTGGCCTCGCCGCTGATAGGGTATGTGCCAGCATTGCTGTCCTTGTTTGCAGTGGTGGAGAGGGCAATACCCAGATCATCACTATTGACAATTGCGTCCCCAGTAGTGACTTCGTTTGTAATAGCCACCGTGTAGTCCGTACCGGAAACAGGTTTGGCAATTCCACCATTAATCGCCGCGCCGTACTTACTGCTGTGGTCCGCAATGGTAATGGTAATCGGCCGCGCCTTTACGGTGTAGGTGCCGGAAGAGAACGTTACATCGTAGTTGCCGTACTTTTGTGCCTCTCCAACAATCGAGTAATCATTCCCCACCCCGGTGGAAGCGGTTGCATCGATCGTCACACCACTCAGGAAGTCGTCCAGAGAGTCACCAGACACCAAGCCGGTGTCAGGATTGCCCTCGGAAATATCCGTCAACTCAACCTTTGTCTTATCCGGCTCATCTCCATAGAAGCCTTCGGCATTGCCGATTTCTACCTTGATCGGCCGGGGGGTGATGGTATAGGTACCTGCTGTACCGCCTGTCCAGCTGCCGGTAAAGGTCACGTCGTAGTTCTTGTTGGTCCATTCACCGGTGATGGCATAGGCGCCGGCGTTCTTGGCGTCGGCAACGGTGAGGGTGATGTCGAGGTTGTCTGAGTTGTATATGGTTCCCTTAGATACATACCAGTTTTTCGGGTCTCCTTCAGATGTACCTTTTTCTTGCGCCACAATGGGCTCTTTACCGTCATAAACGGAAGACTGGTCACTGATGGCAACTGTGATGGGGGCGGGGGTAATGCCGACTGGGGTGTCTCCCACCTCGGTCACGGTTTCTGTTCCCGAACCACCGACAATTGGTTTTCCACCGGTGCTTACACTATAGTTGTCAAGATCAGTGGTTCCCACTGCTTCCAGAGTATAGGTAATAGTGATGGAACTGGCATCTACTCCGGCAGAATCATATTCTGCATGGGTATCTGTAACATTGATTTCCTCACCGTCCACACCGGTCTTCGGCTCTCCAATATTAACAATAGCTTCTTTCGTTCCATCGTACGGTTTGCGGGCAGTTACCTCCTTTTCAATCTGGAGAGGCTTGGGGCTGATCGTCACTGTGATGGGTTCCTCGCCTACATAGGGGTCGTAGCTATCCGCCTCAATTTTGTACCAGAACTGGCCGCTGTCGGCTACATCTTGTACGGTAAGAGCAGTGTCCCATACTCCTTCAGCTTTCGCGTCAGGGGCAGTGTCCGCGTACTGTCCTTCTTTTTTAACAAAGTAAACTGTGTAGTCATCCGTCTCAAGAGTAGCACCGCCAACACCCGTTACAGTAAAGGTCGCCGGGGGATGTGGCGCTCCATCATATTCTTTAGCGTAAGGGTCGGGGGTTACAAAAAGAGCAGCATTGGTAATAGTGACCTTAACTACTTTATGTGCAGGCAAATAGTTTGCATCTTCTGGGTAAGAGACACGCAACCAATAATCACCTACGGCGCTTGGAGCGTCTATTTTACCCTCCGTGCCGCCTTCGGTTGCCGCTTCTTTTGTTTGGTAGAACTGATAACTCAGGCTTTCGGAAGGAACCACGGCTCCCTCTACACCGGAAACTGTCGCTCGATAGTCGCTTTCCACCAATTGCTGTCCATCGTACAGAATTTCCTTATCGCCGGCCTGAATTTCCGGCGTGCCCTTGTCCACCGTAATGGTGTAGGTGGCAGTGGCCTCTCCGTAGTTCGCGCTGCCTGCCGCCGTGACGGTGATGGTGGCGCTCCCCGCCCGCAAAAGGGTGACTTGGCCGCTGGTTTGGTCAACCTCTACTACCGGGTTCTGGGTGTTTTCCCCTGTAACTTCATAACTGATGTCTTTTTCGTTAACCACGACATCGTTCACATACCCCTTGCCCGTTACGGTGAAGGGTACGTCGCCTAGGGTTTTGCTAACGGTGCTTTGCTCCGCATTCCACCCTTCTGTGCTAGACTCTAGCTCTACTCTTTGGGTGGCAGAGGTAATTCTAAAGGTATATGTCACCGCTTCCGTTGCCCGATAGTTCTGACAGGTATCTGGTACAGTAACTTTCACCTCATAGATACCTGCGGCGCTTACTTCAGGAGCTTTAGAAGATTCTACAGGAGATTGAGCTTCCTCGCTCCCTGCCGGGGTAAATGTGTAGGTATAAGTAAGAGTGTATTCGTCTCCTTCCTTCTGTAACCCCCTTACCCCAGGTGCAGGTATCGTCATATTCTGACCTGTAAAGGAAGCTGTCAAAACTTCCTCTTCTGGCGCCGTAAGGGTCAACTCAGCTTTTTCAATTGTAAACCGCCGCCTGTCGTTCCCCGTGATGGTATAGTTGTTCGAGTTCAGGCCTTCTTTAAAATCAAAATCGACCTGCACATAATAGGTTCCGGCGTTTGTAGGAGCCTCCTGCATCGGATCTGAGCTGCTTTGGTTGCTGTAAAACTTGTGGTCCTCGCCCAACACCAGCACTTCTGATTGCCCGGTAAGGGTAATATCCGAGCCACCGGTGTTATAGGGCTCGCCATCGTATGTGGTATTATTCACCTTAACGGCGGGGGCATTGATAGATTGCGGATTAATCTTCCATGTAAATCTGTAATCTTTCGCATCTTCGCCAGCCCACCAATAGTTTTGGGCTTCCTTATTGTTCAGGGCAACCGTAACATCGTATGTCCCGACATCCGTTTTTTGAACACTCGTGGCCGTATAGACAACATATTCTTTGTCATAACCTTTCCAGAAGGCGGTTAAATTGCCATTCTCATCATACTTTCCATCCAATACACCTTGATTGGTCCTGTAAAGCACAGGAATTGGATCTCCTGTGAATGTGTAGGTAAGTGTGGTGTACCCCGGCTTTTGCACAACACGCCGGGGGATCGTATAAGAGATTTTCACTTCCTTCTCCGTGCTGGTAGACCATGTATAGTTTTGGGGCTCTAACAAAGTGGCAATCGCTTCGTATGTGCCGGCGTTTATCTGTTTGTTGTTGGTAACTTTGTAGACACTCGTATACTCTCCGGCTGGGTCGTTTACACCGATCTGCTCTTTCTCCGGAGTGTAAGACTCCAAAGTGTTTGCCTTTGGCGTAGGAATTCTCTTTTTAGCAATCACACCTTGCGCGGTTATCTCGGCAGAACCATTTTCAAATGAGTCGTGCTCCACCTTAATGGTTACATTGTATATCCCGGCATCGATGATGCCCGCCACATCCATAGAAGTCTCAGTAGCGGTGTGTGTTTCTCCTGTTTCTTTTCCCTCTGCATCTTTCCACGTTACAGTAACTTTGGCATCTGTCGGCAGACCGACGATCCGTACCGTGTTGTGTTTTTCACCATCGTATGTTAAATTCGGAATGCTAGAAACGCTCAGGTCGTCTTTCGTCAACTGCTTGATTTCATAGGGCCCTGTGATCGTGCCGGTACCGAGTTCTTCCCCTGCCACAAGAGTATACCCCTCGGGGGGCTGAAGAGCCCCATCATCTGTATCCAGAAGATACTTGCTGCTTGTATAAGAGAACGTAACTCTTACCTGGTACTCTCCTACATTGTCCTCCGTTTCCTTTGGGGCGGTTTCTTCCCACGTATCATCATCATTCTGTCTGTATTCTATTTTATCAATTTTCGCATCTTCCGGCAGGTTCTGTACGCCAAAGTCTCCGTTGGGCTGCGCAACGTACCGGATATTGTTCTGAAACTCCACCTGTGAGAAATCCAGTTTTATTTTGTCAACCTGAACGGTAACTTGGAGTAACTGCTCACCAATCCCCGTGCATTCTGGGAATGTCAATCCAGCACCAGTTACAACTAGTTTTACATTGTATGGATGTGTCCCTTCCTCCAACGGGGCTGTCAATTTATCTCCATCGACTGCCCAATCCAAATGGGCATAATAATTATTTCCCACCCCCTGTACACTGGGCAGGTTCAATTCTTCCAGCGTATTGGCGGTGCTAGCTACTACAGCCTTATCTTCGATCTTCCATGAATAGCTATGTAAAATATTATCGCCGTCATGCAAATTCTTGTCTTCATCAACGCTCCAGTTGTGGCAAGTATATGTTATAACCGTAGGTCCCTCGCCCGCGCCAATTGTGGGATTCTCAATGCCGGTCACCACGTAGTTGTGCCCCAACGCTCCCTTTCCGCCTTCCTTTATGCGGATTTTCTCTTCCTCCTCGCAAGAGCGAACCAACCCATCGTCCAGATTCGTACAATGTTCATGCGTCCGCTCCGGCTGCATACAGGTGGCAGGGAGATCCTCACATTCCACATAACTATGACCTGGCGCGGAAATTTCAATTTTCGTCTCCACCACAACTGGCTCGTTCCCGGTACTAGCGCCCTCTAAGGTCATTTCATAATAACGATACCCCGGGTTTAAACACGTCGGAAGTTCCGTGTGGTCAAACTTTAATAGCTTCAGATCGCCCAAATAGCAGTTGACCCCATTATTGAGTAGCTCCCCGACGTCATTTTTTGTCAGGAACTGTGTTCCCATACTGACGTTTTCATACTTAATGTCACCCACCGTGATATCGGTCGAGTAATTATGGGCAGTATAAGTATCGGTGCCAAAGGCTCCGTCCGCAATATTCAATTTCTCCTTGTTTTCATGCTCCAAGGTCACCGTTTCCAGGCTCTTATGACCAGAAAACGCATTGGCTCCAATTTCCGTTACCGATGAAGGAATGGTAATACTGGAAAATCCTCCTGTATCGCTGCTGGAATTATAGCGATAGAAAGCTCTCTCCCCAATTGTGATAAGGCTACTGGGCAAGTTTAGCTCTCCGATCAAACTGTTGTTGGCAAAGGCGCTATTCCCGATCGATGTCACCTTTTCGGGAATATTGACGCTGGTCAGCCCGCAGCCGTTGAAGGCATACTCTGGGATCTCTGTCAGACTGTCGCTCAGCTTTACGCCCTCATTATCTTCGCCCGACCCTAGGCGCTCGCAGCCGTTAAAGGCATACTTGCCCATATCCGTCACGCCGGAAAGGTCCAGCGGCCCCACCAGCTTGTCGCAGCCATTAAAGGCGTAGTCACCCACGCTCTTTAAAGAAGTTGGATTTTCTATTTCCAGTGTCTCCAGAGTGGTCATTCCATCGAAAGCGTGGTTTCCAATCCCGGTAACGCCCTTGGCGATATAGACAGCGGAAGCATTACTTTCTCCCCAGGGTTTCTTAAGAGAACTGTCCTCCCCATAATCTGGAATCTGAGTATTGGCTGCACCAATTCCCGGTAAAATTATATATACAGCATCTTGCGTAAGATTTCCTTCATTATCATATTGGTTTTTTGTAAAGGTATACTGATATAAGTCACTTCCCTGTAGAGGGAAAGGACCTGCTTGGGTATAATCTTCTTCGCTTAACTCGCTTATCTTAGATTTCACCCACTCACTGAGTGAACCCTCCCCCGGCGCCGTCGCCTGGGCGCTTGCGCTCAAGGGCAGCATACCGGCCAGCAGGGTGCAGGCCAGCAGCAGGCTTACAAAGCGTTTCCACATTTTCTTCATGGTTCTTCCTTCCTTCCTTTTCTGGAATCCTGCGGCGCCCCGGCCGGGCCCGCTTTTGATCTATGAAAAATCAGCGTTCTTCGCTGAAGGCTTCCTCCCAGCCCACTGCCAGCTGTTCCTGTTCCAGCAGCTGGTGGTGGGCCCTCTCTACCAGCCGGGCCACGTCCCGCTGAAAATCCTCCTGAGTGGAGAAGAACAGCTTGCGCAGGCACCGGGGATTGCACTTCTCCGGGGCCACCTGAGCCTGGCGGGCCAACTGCTGAATGTTGGCCGTCACGGTGGTGCGGTTTAGGGGCTTGCCCCGCCGGGTGACGAATACCGGCCCCGCGGGCACCCCTGTGTCCCGGGCGTAGTGCAGCAGCTCCGTTTGCAGGCAGGGACAGAGCCGCAATGTTCGTTTCGGCAGATGGACCGCCCCGCTTTTCACAGCCTCCACCGTCAGCAGGGGAAGTTCCTGCACGGCCACCCCTGTGGCGGCAAAGGCCTTAACCAGCATGTACGCCCTTCTCTTTCCCAGGGCCCCCGCGGCGGCCAGCAGCCGCAGGTACTCTTTCCGGGAAAGCTCGGGCTGTTCTTTCTCTCCGGGGGCATGGGCCCGGGGCAGGGCCTGCAGCTCCCACAGGCCCAGATAGGCCAAAAACCCGTTCACCGCCGAGGAAAACAGGTTTACTGTGCGGGGCATGTACCCCTGCGCCAGCAGATGCTCCTGCCACTGGGAAAGGGTTTCCCTGCCAACCCGCTGGCCCTCTGGCAGAAACTTGTAAAAGTGCATCAGGCTGCGCCGGTAGGTCTGTAAGGTCCCCTGAGAGCACCCCTTGGAGGAGAGGTTGTCCAAATAAGCCTGGATCTGCTCCAGCGTCACCTGGGCCATCCACTCCCCCACCGCTTCTCTTTGCTGCTTTACTGCATACACCTGCGAAGGGTCACCTCCATTCTACCAAAGACAGTCTTCACAATTTGTCGTAAGCGCTCTAAATCCTTATCTTTTGTTAATAAGACAATTTTCACATATTGTCTGTTATCGTTCCGAAAAAAGCTTCTAATTCTATTTAAAATGGTATAAAAAGTTAACGAATATACAAAACGCAAAAGAATAGAGCGCAAAAATCCAGACTGGTCAAAAACAGCGTTTGACCGGCCTAGATTTTTGCGCTTAAATCCTTTAAATCCTCTTGCGCTCCTCTAGTTTTCGTGCTAGAATTAGACCAAAATTATGTACTGTGTCTTTTTTCGCATCAACAATTTAGGACAATCTGTGAATTTTGTCCTAAATGATGAGATGAAGACGCTCCAACTGGCGGGCATGCTCCGCGCCGCTGGAAATCAAATAGATCCGCGTGGTTTCCAACGAGCTGTGGCCCAGCACGTCGGCCAGCTTGGCCACATCCCGGCAGGCGCTGTAAAACACCCGGGCAAAGAGGTGCCGCAGGTTGTGGGGGAACACCTTGCTGGCGGCTACGCCGGCCTTCTCGCACAGGGCCTTCATCTCGGCCCAAATCTGCTTGCGGGAGATGGGGCTGCCCCTGCGGGTGCGGAAGATCTCCCCAGAGGCCGTTTTCTGCTTTTTGGCGTATTGCAGCAGCTTTTTCCGCAGCCTTTGGGGAATGAGGATGGTGCGGATTTTCCCCTTTAGGGAGACCTCCGCCCGTCCGGCCCGGGCCGCCTCTACCGTGAGATACTGCACCTCGCTGACCCGGATGCCCGTGGAGCAGATGGCCTCCATCAGCAGGCCCAGGCGCTCCTGCCTCAGCCTTCCTGCGGCGGCCAGCAGCCGGGCATACTCCTCCCGGGTCAGCTCCCGGCTGTCATCCCGAAACATCTGCCGCTGCACCCGCAGCGCCTTCACCCGGCAGTCCTCACAGCCCAAAAATTTGAACAGCTGGTTCAGCGGCACCAGCATGGCGTTCACAGTGCCCGGGCGGTAGCCTTTTTGAACCAGGCAGCTTTTCCACGCGCTGGCCGCCTCCTTTGTCACGGGCTTCCCATCCAGCCAGGCGCAGAACGCCCTTACATGGCGCAGGTAGTTTTCCACCGTTCCGGCGCTGCGCTCCTCCTGGCGAAGCTGTTCCGCAAAGGCGCGGATGGTCTCTGGGGTAATGGTCATTTAAAAAACCTCCTAACAACAGACTTACCCCTATTGTACCGTACTGGGGGAACCCTATACAGAGGAAGGCGGTTTGCACCCATAGAAAAATCCCCGGCTGCCTGTAAAGCAGCCGGGGATTCCTTTGTGCTGAGCTTCTCTATTTTAATTAGTATGCCGCGCTTCCGCCTGACTTTTGATAGCGCTTCTCCCATTTGCGGAACAGCCGCGCCAGCACAACCACCGACGCTGCCGCCAAAACCACCTCGGCGGCAAACTGGGCATAGGCCAAACCGTACAAGGGGAACAAGGCATTCAAAAGGAACAGGGCGGGGATTTCCAGCACCACCTTGCGCAAAATGGCGAACAGGAACGCGTACTGCCCCAGGCCGGTGGCCTGGAACACCCCCACCGCCAAAAAGTCGATGGCCAGAAAGGGCATGCCCAGGCAAAAACCCCGCAGGAACCGGGCGCCCAAATCCACAATCTGCCCATCCTGCATGAACAGGCTGACCCACAGGCCGGCCCCGGCAAAATAGGCAACCTCCATCAGGACAAGGAACACCAGGGCAATCCGCGCGGCAAAGAGGAAGGTCTTTTTCATCCGCCGGATATTGCCGCTGGCGTAATTATAGCTGATCAGGGGCATGATGCCCTGGGAGAGGCCCAGGGCGATCTGCACGGTGACGGAGTTAATCTTCTGGGCAATGCCCATGGCCGCCACGGCGTTGGACCCAAAGCCAGAGGTAAAGTTGTTCAGCACGCTCATGCCCGTCACGTTCAAAAGGTTCTGCACCGAGGCGGGAACCCCCACGGCAAAGACGCCCAGGACAATGTGTTTGTCCGGCTTGAACATGGAGGGTTTGACACACACATAGGTCCTGCCCCGCTTGACGTAGAGCAGCACAAAAAAGTACAGGCACGCCACGCAGTTGGAAAGGAAGGTGGCCAGCCCCGCCCCCTCCGCGCCCATGTTCAACCCCCAGGGCAGGATAAAGACCGGGTCCAGCAGGATGTTCAAAAAGCAGCCGCTCATGGTTCCAATGCTGGCGTGCATCGAAGCGCCTTCCGCCCGCACCAGGTAAGCCATCACCACATTTAAAATGGCGGGCACCGCGCCAAAGGTCACCGTCCAGCGGGCATAGCCCACCGTGGCCCCCATGGTCTCCTCGGTGGCGCCCAGCAGGCGCAGAAGGGGGTTTTGCAGCAGCGTGTAAACAATGGAAAACAGCAGCCCGGCAAAGACCGCGCAGTAAAACCCAAAGGCAGAGCTGCGGTACACCGTCTCATAGTCCTTTTTCCCCAGGGAACGGCTCATCATGCTGGAGCTGCCCACGCCGAACAGGTTATTCACCGCATTGAAGGCCAGCAGCAGCGGAGCCGCCAGGGTGACGGCTGCGTTCTGCACCGCGTTGTTGAGCATGCCCACAAAATAGGTGTCCGCCAGGTTGTAAAGCACCATGACCAGAGAACTGAGCACTGTGGGCACTGCCAGCTTCATCACCGCCTTGGGAATGGGGGTGCGTTCAAACAGCTCTGTTTTCTGGGCGTCTTCCATTGCCATACCTCCTGCCGGGAAAGCCGCAAAGGAAAAAGGGCACCGCCCTTTTTCCTTTGCCCCATGCTTAATCTATATATAGTATAGCACAGGCACCGGGCATTGACAAGGCCCGGCAGGGAGCGCCCCCTGCCGGGCGCCTTTCCCTTTTCCCCAATTTCCCTCCCTTTTCCCACCGGATATTTTCCTATGAAAATCTCTTGACAAAGAGGGCGGATTGCCTTAGAATTAGTTCGAGACCTAACAAAAATCTTTTACATCCCTTTTCCGCCCTACCACTTCTCGGGATGGGGCCGGAGGAAGAAGCAGCCGGGAACAGTCCGGCCGGTGTCCACGCCGGCAGGGCGGTTTTCTTTCTATACCTATGCCCCCTTTTGGCAGGGGTCCCGGCGGGGAAATTTTTTGAAAGGAAGGTTTTGCTATGATTCGGACTCTGGCGAAAAGTATTCGGGAATACAAGAAGCCTTCGATTCTGGCTCCCGTATTCGTCACGGGGGAAGTGGTCATGGAATGTATCATTCCCTTCATTATCGCCAATCTGGTCAACGAGATCAAGGCGGGCATCTCCATGCCCATGCTGCTGGGCTATGGCGGCGTGCTCATCCTGATGGCCGGCCTTTCCCTGGCCTTCGGCGCCCTGGCCGGCAAGGCGTGTTCCACCGCCAGCTGCGGCTTTGCCCGCAACCTGCGCAAGGACATGTTCTACAAGATCCAGGGCTACTCCTTTGAGAACATCGACAAGTTCTCCGTCTCCAGCCTGGTCACACGGCTGACCACGGACATCACCAATGTGCAGATGGCCTATATGATGATCATTCGCACGGCGGTGCGCAGCCCCTTAATGCTCATCTTCTCCTTTGTTATGGGTTTTGTCATGGGCGGGAAAATGGCCTTTATTTTCCTGTTCACCATCCCCGTGCTGGGCATTGGGCTGTTTTTCGTCACCAAAAAGACCATGCCCCTGTTCCGCCGGGTGTTCCGCAAGTACGACGCCCTGAACGCCTCTGTGCAGGAAAACATCCGGGGCATGCGGGTGGTCAAGGCCTATGTGCGGGAAGACCACGAGAAGAAAAAGTTTGACCGCGCCGCCGAGGACGTGCAGAAGGACTTTACCAAGGCTGAGCGCATTCTGGCCATCAACAACCCCCTGATGCAGTTCTGCATCTATGTGGTGATGATTTTCGTCATGTCCTTTGGCTCTTACACCGTCATCACCAGCCAGGGCCTGGACCTGGACGTGGGGCAGATGTCCTCTCTGCTCACCTACTCCTTCCAGATTCTGATGAGCCTGATGATGGTCTCGATGATCTTTGTGATGGTCACCATGTCCCTGGAGTCCGCCGAGCGTATTGTGGAGGTCCTTTCGGAAGAGAGCACCCTGCAGAACCCGGAAAACCCCGTCATGGAGGTCAAGGACGGCTCCATCGACTTTGACCATGTGAACTTTAAGTACTCCAAAAAGGCCAGCCGCAACGCCCTCTCTAACATCGACCTGCACATCAAGAGCGGCGAGATTGTGGGCATTTTGGGAGGGACGGGCTCCTCGAAGACCTCTCTGATCCAGCTGATCCCCCGCCTGTATGACGCCACCGAGGGCACCGTGAAGGTGGGCGGCGTGGACGTGCGGGACTATGACCTGGAAACCCTGCGCAACCAGGTGGCCGTGGTGCTGCAAAAGAACGAGCTGTTCTCCGGCACGATCAAGGAGAACCTGCGCTGGGGCAATCCCCATGCCACCGACGAGGAACTGGAAGAGGCCTGCCGCCTCTCTCAGGCGGACGAGTTCATCCAGCAGTTCCCCCAAAAGTATGACACCTACATCGAGCAGGGCGGCTCCAACGTGTCCGGCGGCCAGAAGCAGCGGCTGTGCATTGCCCGGGCCCTGCTGAAAAAGCCCAAGATTTTGATTTTGGATGACTCCACCAGCGCGGTGGACACCCGCACCGACGCCCTCATCCGCCAGGGCTTCCGCAAATTTATCCCCGAGACCACCAAGATCATCATTGCCCAGCGGGTGGCCTCTGTGCAGGACGCCGACCGGATCCTCCTGATGAAGAACGGCGAGATTGAGGCCATGGGCAGCCATGAGGAACTGATGGCCTCTAACCCCACCTATCGGGAGATCTACACCTCGCAGAACCGCGTGAACTCTCAGGAAAAGGCAGGTGCTGAAAATGGCTGAGAAGCGACCCTCCGGCGCGAAAAGCGCCCCCATTTTGCTGCGGCTGATCAAGATGCTGTTCAGCTTTTACCCTGTTATGCTCCCCGTGGCCCTCGGCTGCATCCTCTTCAACGCCATCATCAGCTCCATCCCCTCCATCTTCATGCAGAATGTCATCTCCCTGGTGGAGCAGAGCTGGCAGGCGGGAGACTGGGCCGCCGTGGGCGGGCAGATCCTCCACTTTGTGCTCATCCTGGTAGTGCTCTATGTGCTCAGCCTGGCGGCGGGCACAGTGTTCAACCAGCTGATGGCCATTATCACCCAGGGCTCCCTTGCCAAGATGCGTGAAAAGATGTTCAACGGCATGCAGGACCTTCCCATCAAGTATTTTGACACCCACAATCACGGCGACGTGATGAGCTATTACACCAACGATATTGACACCCTGCGCCAGATGATCTCTCAAAGCCTTCCCCAGCTGATCATCTCCACCGTGACCGTCATCACCGTGCTGGCCATTATGCTCTATTTCAGCGTGTGGATGACCCTGGTGGTGCTGGTGGGCGTGTTCTTCATGGTTCTGGTCACCAAAAAGGTGGGCGGCCGCTCTTCCAAGTATTTCATCCGCATGCAGCAGTCCATTGCCGCCACAGAGGGCGTGGTGGAAGAGATGATGAACGGCCAGAAGGTCATCAAGGTGTTCTGCCACGAGCAGGAAGCCCAGGCAGACTTCGACAAGGTCAACGACGAGCTGTTCCACAACGCCGAGCAGGCCAATATCTACGCCAACATGCTCATGCCCATCCTGAACAACATCGGCAACGTGCTGTATGTGTGCGTGGCCATCGTCTCGGGCATTCTGATGATGACGGGCGCCCCCAACCTGAGCATCTCCGGCATGGCCTTTGGCATCAGCATTGTGGTGCCGTTTTTGAACATGACCAAGCAGTTCTCCGGCAACGTCAGCCAGGTTTCCAACCAGCTGAACATGGTCATCATGGGCATGGCCGGCACCAAGCGGATCTTCAACTTGATTGACGAGAAGCCCGAAACAGACGAGGGCTATGTCACCTTGGTAAACGCCAAGGAGGACAAGGACGGCAACCTGCACGAGTGCAAAGAGCGCACCAACGTGTGGGCCTGGAAACATCCCCACCAGGCGGACGGTACAGTCACCTATACCCGTTTGCAGGGCGAAGTGGTGCTGGATGACGTGGACTTCGGCTATACCCCGGAGAAGCTGGTGCTGCACAACATCAGCCTGTACGCCAAGCCCGGCCAGAAGATCGCCTTTGTGGGCTCCACCGGCGCGGGCAAGACCACCATCACCAACCTGATCAACCGGTTCTACGACATCGCCGACGGCAAGATCCGCTACGACGGCATCAACATCAACAAGATCAAAAAGGCCGACCTCCGGCGCAGCTTGGGCATGGTGCTGCAGGACACCAACCTGTTCACCGGCACCGTAATGGACAACATCCGCTATGGCCGCCTGGAGGCCACCGACGAGGAGTGCATTGCCGCGGCCAAGCTGGCCGGCGCCCACGACTTCATCACCCGGCTGCCCCAGGGCTATGACACGCCCCTCTCCGGCAACGGCTCCAACCTGAGCCAGGGCCAGCGGCAGCTGCTGTCCATTGCCCGGGCCGCTGTGGCGGACCCCCCTGTGATGATTCTGGACGAGGCCACCTCTTCCATCGACACCCACACCGAGGCCATTGTGCAGAAGGGTATGGACGCTTTGATGACCGGCCGGACGGTGTTCGTCATCGCCCACCGCCTGAGCACCGTGCAGAACTCCGACGCCATTATGGTGCTGGACCACGGCCGCATTATCGAGCGGGGCACCCACGACCAGCTCATCGCCCAGCACGGCACCTACTACCAGCTGTACACCGGCGCCCTGGAGCTGGAGTAACCCCTCTTCTAAACGGAAAAGGACCGCCCTTTTTCGGGCGGCCTTTTTTGTGCCCCGCTCTGGAGCAGCCGCCTCTTTCCAAAAAGGGAAGGGCTTCCGCCGCCCCTTTGCCCATCAAAAAAGCCGCCCTTTGGGGCGGCTTTTGCGCGTTTATGCTTTCTCCCGGAAATCCTCCAGGCGCTTTTCGTAGGCAGCCTCCACCGCCTGTTCCAGGGCCAGGGGCACATCGCCGGCGCCCATGGCCTTCAGCAGGGAACGGGTAAAGGGCGGGTTGTTGACCAGCAGGGGCCCCAGCAGGTAGGTGCCGAAAAAGTGGTTCCGGCGCACCCCCTCGAAGGGGCACTTCTTGTTCAGGCCCACGCCCTTAGTCACGGTGAACAGGCCCTGCACCTCCCCCTTGGGATAGGCCATGGTGAACTGGGACTTAAAGCCCATCACCGGCCGGCCCTCAAACTCCCCCAGGAAGATGCTGTTATGCCGGTGCATCATGTCCCGCCGGGCGGTAAAGGGGAACAGGCCCAGGCAGGGGATGGCCTCCCCGCCCTCCTTCCGGATGCTCTCCCCCAGCAGCTCCAGGGCGTTGCCGGTAAAGAGAAAGGGCGTGCCCTGCTGGATGAGCTCCTCCAGCCGCTCCCGGTGGGGGCGCAGGCGTTCCAGCACCAGTTCTTGGGTCCGCTCGGTCATAGGGCCCAGATAAACCAGGTCCACCGGTTCTTTGGCGAAGCGGGGTTCCTCCTGCAGGGAAGTCTCCACAAATTCCGCCTGGGGCAGGCAGCGCTTCAAATATTCCACATTGCTCAGGTCCCCGTACAGGTTGCACCGCTCGGGGAACAGCACCTCAATCCGCATGGGAAGCATCCTCCTTTCCCTGCTGGGGAGCGGGCGCGGCAGCCATGCGCTCCTTCAGCTGGCCTTTGATCTGCTTAGAGAGCTCCACCGCGTACAGGTCATAGAGCATAAACAGCGTGTCCACCTGGGAGAGGTCCACCGCTGCCGCGGCGTCCAGGGGGTGCTCCATATGGCAGAGCTTTTCCGGCGGGATACCCGCCATCAGCAGCCGCACATACACATCCCAGTGCCGGGGCCCCGCGGCCACCACCTGGAGGATGTCCGGGCTGTTTAGAAACTCAAAGTCCGTGTCGTACAGCCAGGCCGTGTTCTCCACCGAATGGGCGGCGTCGTGGGCGTCGTCCAAAAACAGCAGCACCGCCTTTTTGCCAGGGCAAAGGCGGGCGCTGGCGCAGGCCTGGGAACAGGCGATGGGGTTCTGCCCCTTAGCCAGGTGCAGAACGAGCCGCCGCCCGTTCACCGCAACCTCGTTGTAGCGGCTCTCCACAATGGTCAGCTTGTCCATGCACTGGGCCACGCGCTCCTTGGGGAGGCCGAACTCACACAGCAGGGCCACCGCAGAGAGGGCGTTGTACACATTGATCAGGTTGGTGTTGGGCAGGGGAAAGTCCTGGGGGCCGTCCACACCCTGCACGGTCATCCGCCGGCTGTGCTGGTCCAGGGCCGTCACCCGGTAGGCCGGCACAGGAGAGGCCAGCCCGCACTGGGGGCACCGGGCCCGCCCAATGTGGTGGTACCGCCGGAACTCCCACTCCAGGGGGCTGCCGCACTGGGGGCAGGAGCGCACGTCCTGCACCAGGTTGCGGGGCTCCGGCACCTCGCCGGGCAGCAGGTCAATGCCGAAAAAGGCCCGGCGGTTGTGGGGCTTCAGGCTGGAGCACAGCAGGTCATCGGCGTTTAGGACCAGCCGGGTGCTGTCGGGGATATACTGGTTCAAGATGTCCAGGATGAACTCTACATGGGCGTTGCGCTTGTAAGAGTCCCGGAAGATATTGGTGCACAGCAGCAAGTCCGGCTTGAGGTAGGGCAGAATGCGGGGGGCGCTGCGCTCATCCAGCTCAAAGACGGCCAGCTCCTTTTTGGGCCTGCCAAACAAGGTGGAGTTGGCGATCAGGCTGGAGGCCACGCCGGTGGCCACATTGGTGCCCGCCCGGTTGCAGGTGAAATCATAGCCGCACTGGGCCAGCACGTCCTCCACCAGGTTAGAGACCGTGGTCTTGCCGTTGGTGCCGGTAATGCCGATGACGGTTTTGGGCCGGGGCATGCGGCCCAAAAAGTCCGGGCACAGGATGATGGCCCAGCTGCCGGGCATAGAGGTGCCCTTGCGGCCGATAAGCTTCAGCACAAGGGCTGTGCCCTTGGCAAACAGCAGCGCAAAGTAAAAACGCAGGTTCCTTTTCATAAATCTCGACTTCTTTCCTTTTTCATAATCCCTGTTGATGGCGTGGATCCACATATTATTAAACGAATTATAAATATTATGTATCCCCTGCATACTGTAACACAACCTCCCTCTTTTTTCAAGCCTCTCCCTTGACCTTTGTCACCGATTGCGCTATGATGAGCATAGATCCTTTATTTCTAACTTGACAGGAGGAGTTTTCCATGAAAACCTTGCCCGTTGCCGTGCAGGTGTACTCTGTCCGTGAGGACGCGGAACGCGATTTTGCCGGCACTATGAAAAAGATCAAGGAGATGGGGTATGACGGCGTGGAGCTGGCTGGGCTGTACGGCCTGACCCCCAAAGAGGTGAAAGCCGCCATTGAGGACGCCGGCCTGGTGGCCCTTTCCGCCCATGTGCCCTTCCAGGAGCTGGTGGCCGATATGGAGGGCACCATTGCCCAGTATGTGGAGATCGGCGTCAAGTTCATCGCCATCCCCTATCTGATGGAGGAGGACCGCCCCGGCACCCCCAAGTTCGAGGGCAACGTAAAGCTGTTTGAGGAGATTGCCAAGGCCTGCAAGGCCCACGGCATCCAGACCCTCTACCACAACCACGACTTTGAGTTCCAGAAGATGGCCGACGGCCGCTACGCCCTGGACTACATCTATGACACCATCCCTGCGGACCTGCTCCAGACGGAGATCGACACCTGCTGGGTGAAGGTGGCCGGCGAGGACCCCGCCGCTTACATCAAGAAGTACACCAATCGCTCTCCCCTGGTGCACCTGAAGGACTTCCACAAGGAGGGCAAGCCCGCCAACATGTACGAGCTCATCGGCACCGAAGTGAAAAAGGAAGAGAGCCACGGCACCTTTGAGTTCCGCCCCGTGGGCCACGGCGACCAGGACTTCGGCCCCATCCTGGAGGCCTCTGTGGAAGCCGGCGCCCAGTGGGTTGTGGTGGAGCAGGACCAGTCCAACGGACGTCCCCCCATGGAAGCCATCAACCTCAGCCGCCAGTACCTGAAAGAGCAGGGCTGGTGAGCAGTTGCCTTTGGCAACTGCCCAGAGAAGCCCTCGAATCCGGAAGGGATTCGTTTTCGCTTTGTGAAAATCCGGGCTTCTCTCCATAATAGCTCTTCTGAAAAGGCGTTCCTTTTGGGGAGCGCCTTTTTCTCTCCCCCGAAAAAGGGCGGTGGCGGGAAAAAACCGCCACACCCCCCTTGGGGACAACCCCACTCCGTGTTCCTTTTTCATGCTCATTAGATAAGGCGGGAGGCAATTTGGTTACATAACTTTTTGAAAAAAGAAGGAAAAGGGCGCCCAAGCAAGTTGCTTGGGCGCCCTTCTTCGGGTTATTCCAGGTTTTTAAGCAGATTCTGTGCCGTCTTTCTTCCACAGCTCTTTCTGCCTCAGCAGGAGAATCAAAGCCAAAATGCCTGCCAGCACGGCAGTGCCGGCAAAGTTCAGCCACAGGCCTGTCAGCCCCAGGGGCCAGAACACGCCGATGAGGATGACCGGGAACACCAGTGCCGTGCACACGGAAATGGCCGAGGCTGCCACGGGCTTCTCTATGGCGGAGAGGAAGCTCTGGGTGGCGAAGCTGAACCACCGGGTGATGTAGGTCAGGCTGAACAGCAGCAGGGCGCTGACGGCCATTTCCAGATAGGCGGGGTCGGAACCCCCGGTGATGAAGAGACCGGCGATCTGCCGGGGGAACAGGGCCAGCACCGCCGTGGTGGCCAGCGCCAGGGTGATGGCCGCCGTGTAGCACCGCAGCTCAATGGCCTTGACACGCTTGATGTTGCGGGCGCCCCAGTTAAAGCCCACCGCGGGCTGGAGGGAATCGCACATGCCATAGAGCAACGGGTGGACAAAGCCGTCCATGGTCATCAAAATGCCGTAGACAGACACGGCGTTCTGCCCGCCGATGGCCAGCAGCACCACGTTCATGATGATGGAGGTGACGCGCCCGGCGATGTTGTTCAAAAAGCTGGGCAGCCCGCAGGCGACGATCTCCCGCAGGGCCTTGGCGTGGAACCGGGGCCGCACGAACCGCAGCTGCATCTTCCCCAAAAAGAAGGGGACAAAGGCCGCGATGGCGGTGAGGGCCATGCCCAGGCTGCTGCCCAGGGCCGCGCCCCGGATGCCGATTTTCAGCACGCCCATAAACAGCAGCTCCAGGCCCATGCAGGCCACGGACATGAAGATGTTCAGGACCATGCTGCGGCGGATCTTCCCGCAGATGCGCAGGTAATTGTCCACGGCAAAGACAATGGTGGTCACCGGGGAGCACAGGGCATACGTCACCAGGTAGGCGGTGGCCTGGTCCAGCAGCTCCCCCTGGGCGCCCATCCAGGAGAGGAAGGTCCGCCCGCCCAGGGCCAGCACCGCCCCGGACAGGATCCCCGCCAGCACCACCATAATGCTGGCGCAGGTGAAGTAGTTGTTGGCCTCTTTCTCATCCTTGCTGCCCAGCTTGATGGAGATGGGCACCGCGCTGCCCAGGCCGATCAAGTCCGCCAGGGCAAAGTTGATGATGACCAGGGGCATGGCCAAGTTGAACCCGGCAAAGGCGGTGTCCCCCAAAATGCGGCTGATGAAAATGCCGTCAGCCACCTGGTACAGGGCTGAGGCCAGCATCCCAATAGAGCCGGGGATGGCAGCCTTGAAGAACAGCCGGGTGGGCGGCGTCTGCGAAAACAGCGTCTTGTAATCCATAGAATCCCTCTCAGTTCCTATACGCGAAATTGCTTTTTATTATAAACTATGGTGTTACACCATAGTCAAGAGGGCGGGAAAAGATTTCCCCGCCACGACAGGTTGCGCGCCCCCGCGCCCCGGGGTATAATGAAAGGGCAACGGCCGGCGCTGCCCGCCAGCCCTTGGAAAGGAGCCTTGCCTGTATGAAACACACGCTTGAATCCCGGCCCAGCTGGGTACAGGACCTGGTGGTCTATCAAATCTATCCCCGCAGCTTCCAGGACTCCAACGGGGACGGCGTCGGCGACCTGCCCGGCATCTGCCGCCGGCTGGACTATCTGCAAAGCCTGGGGGTCAACGCCCTATGGCTCTCGCCGGTATACCGCTCCCCCAACGATGACAACGGCTATGACATCTCCGGCTATCAGGAGATTATGGAGGAATTTGGCACCATGGCCGACTGGGAGGCCCTGCGGGACGGGTGCAGGGCCCGGGGCATCCGGTTGATTATGGACCTGGTGGTCAACCACTCCTCCGACGAGCACCCCTGGTTTGCGGAGTCCCGCTCCTCCCGGGGCAACCCCAAAAGCGAATACTACATCTGGCACGATCCCGCCCCTGACGGGGGGCCGCCCAACAACTGGGCCTCTGTGTTCGGGGGCAGCGCCTGGGAATTTGAACCCCGGCGGGGCCAATATTACCTTCACATCTTCTCCAAAAAGCAGCCGGACCTGAACTGGGCCTGCAAGGCCCTGCGGGAAGAGCTGCTGGCCACGATGGACTGGTGGGCCCAGCGGGGTGTAGACGGCTTTCGGGTGGACGCCATCAGCTACCTGGAAAAGCCCCAGGGCTTTCCCAATTCTCCCCTGCCGCCCCAGCCGGACGGCTATTCCCTGTTCAACAACTGGGCGGCCGGCTCAGAGGGGACCCACCGGTACATCCGCATGATGCATGACCGGGTGTTCGGGCCCCGGGGCCTGGTCACGGTGGGAGAGGTCTCCCTCAACGCCCCCGAGGAGATTGCCAGCTATGTGGACCCGGACCGCCGGGAATTCACCATGGCCATCCCCTTTGTGCCCCCCGCGGTGGAGATTGCCGCCTGGTCCCCGAAGAAGCTGCTGGCAGACGCCTGCCGGGATTGGCAGCTCTTAGGGGAGCGGGGCTGGTGGGCCCGGTTCCTTTCCAACCACGACAAGCCCCGGCAGGTTTCCCTGTACGGCTCGGAGGGGGAGCATTGGGAAGCCTCTGCCAAGCTGCTGGCCCTGCTGGTCCACACTCTCCCGGGCACGCCCTTCCTCTACCAGGGAGAAGAGCTGGGTATGACCAACATGGCCTTTTCCTCCATAGAGGAGTACAACGACCCCGAGGCCAAAAACCGCTACCGCCAGCTGCTTTTGGAGGGCGTCCCCCCGGAAGAGGCGCTGCGCACCATCCAGCTGGAGAGCCGGGACAATGCCCGCACGCCCATGCAGTGGGACAGCTCTCCCCATGCCGGGTTCACCACCGGCACCCCTTGGCTGCAGGTCAACCCCAACTACACCAAAATCAACGCCGCTGCCCAAGAACGGGACCCTTGCTCCATTCTGCACTTTTACCGGCGGCTTATCGCCCTGCGGCGGGAGCAGCCCGCCCTCTCCTGGGGCGGCTTTGAGGCGCTGGAAACGGGTTCCTCCACGCTGCTGGCCTACCGCCGCCCCCACGAATCCGGCTCTCTGCTGGTGGTGCTGAACTTTTCTTCCAAGGCAGCGCTGGCCCCCAGGGGGCTTGTGCCGGAGGGGGCCCAGCCCCTGCTGGCCTCCACCGAACGGGATGGCGGCTGGCAAGGGGAGCGCCTACGCCCCTATGAAGCCGTCCTGTTCCGGCTCCCCTAAAACCACTCTATGCAAAAAGCGCCTTGCCGGAAGACTCCGGAAGGCGCTTTTTTACTGTGGAACGCTGGGGAAGCTTTTCAGCCCTCCGGGAACTCCCGGTGAGGCTGTACCGCCATGTAGGCGGGCCGGATGATCTTGCCGCCGCCGACAAGCTCCTCAATGCGGTGGGCGCTCCAGCCGGCGATGCGGGCAATGGCAAAAATGGGGGTGTACAGCTCCATGGGCAGGTCCAGCATGCTGTAAATGAAGCCGCTGTAGAAATCCACATTGGCGGAAACGCCCTTGTAGATTTTCCGCTCCTTGGCGATGAGCTGGGTGGCCAGCCGCTCTACGTTGGCGTAAAGCTGGTACTCCTCCCCGCGGCCCTTCTCCTTAGAGAGCCCCTCCACAAACCGGGCCATAATCTTGGCGCGGGGGTCCGAGAGGGAGTACACGGCGTGGCCCATGCCGTAGATGAGCCCAGCCCTGTCAAAGGCCTCCTTATGGAGCAGCTTCTGCAGGTAGGCGGTGATTTCCTCGTCATCGTTCCAGTCCTTCACATGCTCCTTGATGTCCTCGAACATCTTCACCACCTTGATGTTGGCGCCGCCGTGCTTGGGGCCCTTTAAAGAGCCCAGGGCCGCGGCAATGGCGGAGTAGGTGTCCGTGCCGGAGGAGGTGACCACATGGGTGGTAAAGGTGGAGTTGTTGCCGCCGCCGTGGTCTGCGTGGAGGATGAGGGCAATGTCCAGCACCTTGGCCTCCAGCTCAGTGTAAGAGCAGTCTGGCCGCAGGATGCGCAGGATGTTCTCCGCTGTGGAGAGCTTGGGGTCTGGCTGGTGGATAAACAGGCTCTGCCCATCGTGATAATGCCGGTAGGCCTGGTAGCCATAGACCGAGAGCAGCGGGAACAGGGCAATCAGCTGCATGCTTTGGCGCAGCACGTTGGGAACGGAAATATCTTCCGCGTCCTCATCATAGGAATAGAGCGTGAGCACGCTGCGGGCTAAGGTGTTCATCATGTCGCTGCTGGGCGCCTTCATGATGATATCCCGCACAAAGCTGGTGGGCAGGGTGCGGTAGAAAGAAAGAAGCTCGCAGAAGGTCTTAAAGTGCTCCGGGTCCGGCAGGTCTCCAAACAGCAGCAGGTAAGCCACCCGCTCAAAGCCAAAGTTGTCCCCCTTGGGCTGGCGGCGCACCAGTTCCTCCACGCTGTAACCGCGGTAGTACAGCTCGCCCTCGCAGGGGACGCTCTTCCCGTCCACGGTCTTGCTGGAGATGATCTCTGAGATATTGGTCAGGCCCGTAAGTACGCCCTTGCCGTTTAAATCCCGCAGGCCCCGCTTCACGTCGTACTTGACGAAAAGCTCCGGGTCAATCTTGCTGTTTTCCACGCACATGCCGGCAAACATGCGCACCTCTGGTTTGATCTCCGAGTAGATAGACATTCGTAAAACTCCTTTCATCCTGGGCGCAGCAGATCAGCGCCGCGCGTCCCGTTTTGGACGCTCCTTCGTGTTTTTTCGATACACCATACCCTCCAAGTCCATAGAAAGTGATAGTATTACACTTTATTATACTGAAGAAACCGGGCTGTTGCAAGGAGGTTTTTGTAAATTTTTCATGGCAAGAGGATCTTATTTATGAGAAAACGCTTTGCCCGTTGGGGAAACAATTTGCTACTGCTGGGCTGTGCCGTGGTGTGCCTGTGGTGCGTGGGGACAAAATTCCAGGCCTGGGCCCAAGAACAGGGGGGCGACGCCCTGCTCTTTGCCGCGGGGATGCAGGCCCAGCCCGTCAGCTCCCCCTCCGGCGCCAGCGCCAGCCCCAGCCCCTCCCCCGGCGGGGAGGCCCCCCTGGAGGAGGCGTACCCCCTCCCCGATGACGGGGTGGTCTCCCTGGGCGGGGGTCAGGAAGCCGCTCCCGCCGTCACCCCGGACCCCAGCCGCAGCTCCGCCCCGGTGGAGGAGATCCAGTTGGAGGGCGGGGCCCAGGTGGCGGATTTCTTCGTCAAGGACAGCACCGGCTCTGGCACAGACCTGCTGGCGGCCTTGGAAGAGGAGCCCTCCGTCCATTTGAAGCGGGACGGCAGTGCGGAAATCCTCATCTACCACACCCACACCTCCGAGGCCTACTCCCAAAGCTACACCGGCTTTTACTACACGGACATGGCCACCCGCACGGAGGACCCGGACCAAAGCGTGGTGGCCGCCGGAGAGGCGCTGAAGCAGGCCCTGGAGGCCCAGGGCTTCGGGGTGGTCCACGACACCACCGTCAACGACACCTTATACAATGGCTCTTACGACCGCTCCTGGGAGGTGCTGCAGAAAAACCTGGCGGAATACCCCACCCTCCAGGTGACGATCGACGTGCACCGGGACTCCATGACCACGGACAGCGGCGTTAAATACAAACCCACCGTCACGGTAAACGGCCGGAAAGCCGCCCAGGTCATGCTCATTGCCGGGTGTGACGCAAACGGCGGCTGGGGGGACTTCCCCCGGTGGGAGGAAAACCTGCGCCTGGCCCTGCGGGTGCAGCAGAAACTGCAGCAGCTCTACCCCGGCTTGGCCCGCCCCCTGAACTTTTCCAACAGCAAATACAATATGAACGCCACGCCGGGCTCCATGCTGGTGGAAGTGGGCACCGAGGTCAACACCGTCAGCGAGGCCCGCTACGCCGGGCAGCTGGCGGGGGATGCCATCGGGCAGGCGCTGAAGGCCTGTCCCTAATCCGGGAAAGCTGTTCATAATCCCGCCTCCTTGGGCCACACTAGCTTCCAAGGAGGCTTTGCTATGAAACATTCCCGCAAGCACACATTCGCCCTCTCCCTGGCCCTCTCCCTTTTTGTCTTCCTCACCCTGGCCGGGTGCGCCATTGTGGACGCCCAGGGCCGCCGCCTCAGCTTTGGGGACGAGCAGCCGCCCTTCCAGGTGGAGCAGCTTTCCAACGGGAAAACCTGCCTGCGGGTCAAGCTGTTTGGCCTGGACGCCGCCTGGGACGTCACCTCCGCAAGCCGGGCTTGGGATGCCGTTTGTGATTTTTGCTGCATTCCGCACAAATAAATGCAGCCGATTGCACAAATTTGCTCTTGTGGTGAACCCACTTGGCACCCCAAGATCTGGTACTTTGGCAGGGTTTTGTAACTATTTTGAAATAAATTTACAAAATAATTCTTATTAAGAAAAATAACTTCCTCCCCATGGGGTACAATGCTACACGAAAATTTATGTAAAGAAAGCATTCAGTTTCACCTTACAAAAGGGAGGAAGCGCTTTATGAAAAAAAGCTGGAAAAAGCGGCTGTGCTGTGGGCTGATGGCCCTGTGCGTGGCCTGTGTCACCCCGCTGAGCGCCTCTGCTGAGACCGTGGCTGAGATCCAGGCCGAGCAGAACCGGCTTCAGGCGGAAAAGGAAGACCTGCAAAGCCAGCTGGACGACCTTCGCAACCAGGAGGCGGAAAAGCAGGCTTATCAGGACACTCTGCAGGAGCAGATTCAGGTGGTGCAGGAGCAGATCGACACCACCCGCCAGAATATTGATGACCTGAACCAGAGCATCACCGAGCTGACCATGAAGCTGGACGCCTCGCAGGCGGAGATCCAGGACACCATCGACGAGTTCAAAGAGCGTCTGGTGGCCCTGTACACCGCGGGCAACATCAGCACCTTGGAGATCCTGCTGGACTCCAACAGCCTCAGCGAGTTCACCACCCGCTCGGAAATGATTGAGAACATGACCGCCCATGACCAGGACCTGGTGGACAAGCTGGAGGCCTATGTGGAATCTACCAGCGCTGAACGGGAAGAGCGCCAGGCCCAGATGGACGAAGTGGCCGAACTGAAGAAGTCCCTGGAAAACCAGCAGGACGAGCTGGACGCCCTTTACGCGGAGAACGCCGCTGCCCTGGAGGAGATTCAGGGGGCGGAGGGCGCCACCGAAAACGCCCTGGCTGCCAATGAGGAAGAACTGGCCGCCTATGAGCAGAAAATGCAGGAGGCCATCGCCGCCCAGAAGGCCGCAGAAGAGGCCGCCCTGGCCGCGCAGCAGCAGCAAAACAGCGGCTCCACTGCTTCCGGCGGTGATTCCACCAGTTCCGGCGGCGGTTCCGCCAGTTCTGACGGGAGCATCTCCTACCCCACGGGGGGCGGCGGCGTGGCGGGCTTTGACCCCATTTGGCCCCTGCCCGGTGTGACCTACATCTCCGCCGGCTACAACGGTTATCCCGGCCACAAGGGCCTGGACATTGCCGGAGCCTACGGCACCCCCATTGTGGCGGCTGAGGACGGCACCGTCATCGAGGCCAACAGCACGGACTCCTGGGGCATGTCCTGGGGCTATTATGTGCTGATTTACCACAACGGCACCTACACCACCCGCTATGCCCACATGAGTTCCGTAGCGGTGTCCACCGGCCAGTATGTGACGGCCGGCACGGTCATCGGCTATGAGGGCGCCACCGGCAACGTGACCGGGCCCCACCTCCACTTCGAGGTGTACGAGAACGGCGTCCGCGTGGACCCCATGCAGTTCCTATAAAGATTGAAAGCGAGAGGCCTCCCCAGCTGGGGAGGCCTTTTTTGCGGGAAGGGGCGCTCCCACCTTCTTTAGCACAGCCCCGGAACGTCTCTTTTAGCTGAAAAAACTTCCCTCTTTTTCCTCCTTTATGTTACCTCTCCCCTACCCCCTGCGTCTAATGGGCAAAGAGACTTGAAAAAGGGGAGAGGAATGATGAAACAATCCACGGCGGTTCTACCGCGTACCCGGCGCCCGCGCCGCCACCCCAAGCGGGTATTCTGGCTCAAGCTGCTGTGCGTCTTCGCCGCGGCGTCCTTTGCCGCCCTGCTGGTGTGCTCCCCTGCGGTGGCCCAATACCTCCCCTGGAAAATCGGGGAGGCACTCTCTGGCCAAGCGCCCTACACCCTGCTTGACGCCCCCTTCATCGACCAGCGGGACAAGTACCCCACCGGCTGTGAAAGCGTCACCGCGGTGATGGCCCTGCAATACGCCGGGGTGGAGGTTTCCGTAGAGGAGTTTATCGACGGCTACCTGCCCCAGGGAAACACCCCCTATACGGACGAATCCGGAACCCTGGTGGGCGCCAACCCCTGGGAGGAATTCCTGGGCAGCCCCTATTCAGAGAGCGGCTGGGGCTGCTATGCTCCGGTGATTGCCGGAGCGCTGGAGCAGCTGCTCCAGGACCGGGATATAAAGGACCTGTCCGTAAAAGAGCTGGAGGGCCAAAGCCTGGAGTCCCTCTGCCGGGCCTATGTGGACCGGGGCGTGCCGGTGATGCTGTGGGCCACCATTGATATGGAGCAGCCGGTGGAGTCCACCCAGTTTATCCTGGAGAACACCGGCGAACCCTTCACCTGGATTTACCCCCTTCACTGCCTGCTGCTGACGGGGGAGGATGGGGAAAGCTACTACTTCAACGACCCCCTGGCAGGGAAGAACGTGCCCTACCCCAAGGACCAGGTGAAAACCGCTTATCAGGGGGTGGGCATGCAAGCAGTGGTGTTGGAGTGAAACCATCGGAAACAGGAGAGCCTGCCAAGGGGCAGGCTCTCTTTATTGTATAAAAAAGCATATTCATTTTATAAGATTTCATAAATGTTGCAATTGAATTCTGCGAAAAAGTGCGGTACAATTTTGTTGGAACCTTCCCACAAGCTGTTGGAAGAAAAGAGGAAGTGTTTTGAAAGAGAAGCGAATTGTACGGCGAGGAATGGCGCTGCTGCTGTGCCTGCTGCTCTGCGCCGGGCTGTGCGCCTGTCAGGAGGAGCAACCGGGAAAAATTGACAACCTGTTTTCCTTTATCCTGGCGGAAGAGGAGGGGAAGCTCCTGCCCCGCCGGGGGGAGATCCTCTCCCCCATGGAGGATGTGCTGAAGGCTAACGGCTGGACCGAAAAGGACCTGGAGGAGGATCCTCTGGGAGACGGACAGATTCTCACCGTTCCCTTGGAGGTGGAGGGCCTGCCGGAAGTCACCGAGCAGCTGCGCTTTGAGCCCCTGGAGGGAGATCCGGTTCTGTCGGGGGTCAGCTATCAAATCGCCCCGAGCGGGGAACCGGCGGCCACCTGGAAAGCCCTGGAGGACCAGCTTTCCGCTGTGTTGAAGGAGACAGACCAGGTGGGCCTGTTCACCCCGGACGCCAGCCTGGCCCAGGGGGAGGATGTGATCTGGGGGGACCGGGACGGCAACACCCTGAACATCAGCTTCGGCATGGACGGGGAGGGCCAGCCCGGCCCGGCTGTCATCACCCTGCACAGCGGCGAGCTGACCAGCATGGCCGTAGAAGCCCGGGAAAACCGGTAACCCTCCCCGCGGCACGGGAAAACGCGCCCCTCCGTTTGACAAACGTTTGCCCGCTGTGTATAATGCGGAGTAGAAGCGGTTCGGTTAACATAACCAAAAGTGAGGAGGGGTTGGAATGCAGCCAGTACTGTGGGCCGCCGCCGGGACGGGCTTTACCTGTTTGATGACCGTCCTGGGGGCCTCGATGGTCTTTTTCTTCCGCAAGCGCGTAACAGAGGGGGCCCAGCGGATTTTCCTGGGCTTTGCCGCCGGCGTGATGGTGGCTGCCTCGGTGTGGAGCCTGCTGATCCCCGCCATTGAGGAGGCGGAGAGCCAGGGCGTGCCCGGGTGGCTGCCCGCGGCGGGGGGCTTTCTTCTGGGGGTGGGCTTTCTCATGGCCCTGGACTCTGTGATGCCCCACCTCCACCTGGGCGCCGACCAGCCAGAGGGGCACTCCTCCTCTTGGAAGCGCACCACCCTGCTGGTTCTCGCGGTGACGCTGCACAACATCCCAGAGGGCATGGCCGTGGGCTTTTCCTTTGCCCTGGCGGCCCAGCACGGGGACGACCCCGCCCTGTACACGGGGGCTTTGGCCCTGGCGCTGGGCATGGGCCTGCAAAACTTCCCCGAAGGCGCCGCCATTTCCCTGCCCCTGCGGCAGGAGGGGCTGCCCGCCTGGAAGAGCTTTGTCTACGGGGGGCTTTCCGGCATTGTAGAGCCCCTCTTTGGCATTTTGGCGGTGTTGGCGGCGGGGAGCATTCAGCCCCTGCTGCCCTGGCTGCTGGCCTTTGCCGCCGGGGCCATGCTGTATGTGGTGGTGGAGGAGCTCATCCCAGAGGCCCATCTGGGGGAGCACTCCAACATTGGCACCCTGGGGGTTATGGCGGGATTTCTGGTGATGATGGTGCTGGACGTGGCCCTGGGCTGACCCTGCCCGGCCGATGGCATCCAAGCGCAAAAAACAAGGGGCACCCAGGCCGGGTGCCCCTTGTTTTGGGCTGGCGCCTCATTTTCTGCGGTTTCCATAGCGCTTGGGCAGGGTGAATCCCCGGCCGCGCACCTCGTTGACCTGGCTGACCACCATAAAGGCGTCCGGGTCGATCTCTGTCACCGTCTCGGTGAGCTTGGCCAGCTCCCGGTTGGAGACCACCGTCAGCACGGTGCAGCCCTCCTGCCCGCCATAGCCCCCCACGCTTTTCAGCAAAGTGGTGCCCCGGTCCGCCTGGCGCTGGATGGCCCGGCTGATCTCCTCGTACTTCTGGCTGACCACCTTCAGCTGCATCTGCCCCGTGCCCGCCATCAGGGTCTTGTTCAGGGTCAGGGTGTACAGCAGCACCAGCACCAGGCCGTAGAGCACCTGCTCCACATTGGAGAACAGGGCCTGCAGCAGCAGGATGGCGCAGTCGAAGGCATACAGGGAAATGGAGACCGGGATGCGCAGCTTTTTCTGCAGCACCAGGGGCGGGATGTCCATGCCGCCGGTGGAGGCCCCCGCCCGGATGACAATGCCAATGCCCGCGCCAATCATCACCCCGGCCAGCACCGTGGCCAGCAGGGGGTCCTCTGTCAGGCGCACCTCTCCCAGCGCCCCTTGCAGCACCGCCAAAATAAAGGGGTAGTAAAAGGAGCTGATGACCGTGGTCAGGGCAAAGACCTTGCCCAGCACCAGCAGCCCCGCCAGGAACATGGCCGCGTTGAACACCCCCACAAAGGCGGAAAGGGGCAGGCCGAAAAAGTATTGGGCGGCCAGCCCCAACCCCGTGGTGCCCCCGGTGATCAGCCCATTGGGCAGCACAAACAGGGCCACTGCCAGCGCGTACAGCGTGTTCCCCGCCAGCACCAGCAGCAGCTTCCAGGCCGCCTTTCCCAGCTTTTCCCTTGTCAAAGCGTCTTTCATAACACTACTTCCTTCCACTACTGTAATAAAGCAGAAAGGGACGGGCCGCCGCGGCCCGTCCCCCTATCGCATTTCCTGTTCTGTTACCGGTCTGTTCTCTATCAAAGCCAGGTCCCCCTTTTATCCGTCTTATCATACCAGAAAAACCTCCAAATGGCAAGCGGCCCCACCGTTGCAAAACAGCCCCGGCAGAGGTATGATAAAGGGGAAAGAAAAAAGGAGGCGTTTTCCATGAGCATTATCCCCACGCCGGCCCAGGCCATGGAATGGGTCCGGCGCTATAACCAGGAGGAGTTCCACCTGCACCACGCCAAGACCGTGGGATGGGTGCTGGGCTGCCTGGGCGCCCGCTCCGCCCCCCCTGGCCCTGGAGGAACAGGTGCAGGCCGCCTATGAAAAGCGCCTGGCGGACTGCAAAGCGAAAGCCTGATAAACTGGAAATCCCCCGGAAAACCCGGGGGATTTTTTGCTGCCGTATTCACAGCCCCTGCTCGAAGTGGGCCTCCCCGCTGGGGGAAAAGCCCATTTTTTGGTACAGGGCCTGGGCGGGGGCGTTGTCCTCCCCGGTGAGCACCGTGACGGCCTCCACGCCCTCGTGGCGGCAGGCGTCCAGGAAAGCCTCCAGCAGCTGCCGGGCCACGCCCTGGCGGCGGCAGCCGGGGCAGACGTACAGCTCCGTCACCTCGGCAGAGGGCCGAGAGTAGCAGGCGGAGCGCTTCAACAGCCCGCAGAGGAAGCCCGCCGGCTCCCCGGCCACAAAGGCAAGCAGCACCCGCTCGGGCCCGGGGTGGGCCAAAGCCAAAGCAGCCTCCTGGGGGGAGGCCACCCCCTCCCCGTTAAAGGCCAGATTCAGCGCAAAGAACACCTGGGCGTCCTGGGCTGTGGCGCCGCGAATCTGCACCGCGTTTTCCATGGGTTTCCCTCCCCGCAAAAAGGGAGCCGCCAGCGAGACGGCTCCTCCTTGTTTCAGCTTTTAGGATTTCTCCCAGCCGGTTCAGCAGGCGCTGACCCGCCCTGTCTTGGCGTCCAGGGTGACTACGGCGCCGCTTTTCAGCAGGTCTGTGGCATGCTCCGCCCCAGTGATGACGGGCTTGTCCATGGCCAGGCCCACAATGGCCGCGTGAGAGTTGGCGCCCCCCTCCTCGGTGATGATGCCGGAGCTGCGCCGCAGGTACTCCACAATGGTGTTGTTGGTCTCAGGCACTACCAGGATGTCCCCGTCCCGAAAGCGCTTGGGGATATCGGACAGGCGCTTGCACACGCACAGCCGGGCGGAGACGCTCTGCTCGGTAACCCCTTCGCCGGTGAGGAGCACATGGCCCACCACATGGACCTTCATCATATTGGTGGTGCCAGAGATGCCCAGGGGCACGCCGGCGGTGATGACCACCAGGTCGCCGCTCTTCACCAGGCCGGTCTGCTCGGCGGCATCTACGGCCCGTTCAAACAGGGTGTCGGTGTCGGTAACCTCGTCGATGAGCATGGGCACCACGCCCCAGGAGAGGTTCAGCTGGCGCCAGACGTGCTTCTCGGTGGTGCAGCCCACAATGGGGTAGGAGGGCCGGAACTTGGAGAGCTGCCGGGCCGTCACGCCGGACTTGGTCACCGTCAGAATGGCCTTGGCCCCCAGGTCGTGGGCCGTGGTGCAGGTGGCGTGGGAGATGGCGTTGGTCACATCGAAGGCCACGTCGCTGTTGTCACGGGCGTTGAAGCGCTTGATGTAGTTGATGCTCTGCTCGGCCCGCTCAGCAATGCGCACCATGGTTTCCAATGCCTCCACCGGGTACTTGCCCGCGGCGGTCTCGCCGGAAAGCATAATGCAGCTGGTGCCGTCATAGATGGCGTTGGCCACGTCGGTGGCTTCGGCCCGGGTGGGCCGGGGGTTCTTCATCATGGAGTCCAGCATCTGAGTGGCGGTGACCACCTGCTTGCCCGCCAGGTAAGACTTCTGGATCAGCTGCTTTTGCAGCACGGGCACATCCTCCAGGGGGATCTCCACGCCCATGTCGCCCCGGGCCACCATGATGCCGTCCACCACACGGAGGATCTCGTCGATGTTTTCCACACCCTCCATGTTCTCAATCTTGGCGATGATGTTCATGGAATGGCACTCATATTCCTTCAAAATGTGGCGGATCTCCAGGATGTCCTCGGCAGAGCGGGTGAAGGAGGCGGCGATGTAGTCAAAGCCGTTCTCAATGCCGAAGATGATGTCCGAGCGGTCCTGCTCGCTGATAAAGGGCATAGAGAGCTTGGTGCCAGGAACATTGATGCCCTTGTGGTTGGAGACCCGGCCGCCGTTTAAAACGGTACATACAATATCTGTCTCTGAAACGTGCTCGGCCCGCATCTCCACCAGGCCGTCGTCAATCAGCACCCGGGCACCCGCCTTCAAATCCTTGGGCAGGTCCTTGTAGGTGATGGAGACGATCTTGCCGTCACCCTCCACCTCCCGGGTGGTCAGGGTAAAGGTGTCGCCGGCCTCCAGCTCGATGGGGCCGTTTTTAAAGGTCTTTACCCGGATCTCCGGGCCCTTGGTATCCAGAATGGTGGCCACAGGCAGGCCCAGTTCCTCCCGCAGGCGGGTGACAGCCTCCAGCTTTTTCGCGGCGTCCTCATGGGTACAGTGGGAAAAGTTGAACCGGGCGGCGTTCATGCCCCCCAGCATCAGCCGGCGAAGGACGGCCTCGTCCTCCGTGGCAGGCCCCAGCGTACAGATGATCTTTGTCTTTCTCAGCATAGTGTGTCATCCTTTCCTGTGATCTTCCCCGTTACCGCGCGTTTTCCTGGAGGGGATGGTTCCAAACGGTCCGCTTGCGCAGCATGAAGTAAATTTATACCTATTATATCATAGATCTGCGCCGCCGTCATCCATTTTCCATTCCCTGACAAAAATTTAACATCCCGCACATCCCCGCAAACAGCCCCGCAGGTACTCCAGCTCTTGGCCGCGGGTCTCGGGGCCGCTGTGGCCCGGCAGTGCCAGGGAAAACTCCAGGGAGGAGAGCAGCTCCAGCAGGGCCCTGAGGCGGGCAGGGTCATAGCCGGCCCCCGGCTGGTAGAGGTCCTCACAGTCGGCGTCCCCCAACGCCAGCACCCCCTCCTGGGGCACATGGACCAGCAGCCCGTCCCGGGAATGGGGGGTGTCCCGGCAGAACAGGCGGCAGTCCACCCCGCCCAGGTGGAGCGTCAGCTCTCCCTCCACCTCCATCTCCGCTAAGGAGACGGAAACCGCCCCCAGGTCCGGGTACTCCCGGCGGATGTGCTCATTGCAAAAGGGGATGTCCTCCCCCCGGCGTTCCCGCTGGGCCATGGCTTCGGGGGTCCACTCCCAGGCCCGCACCTGGCGCAGCTTCCGGTTGGTGAGGGCGGAGGCCAGCGTCACCCCTTGGACCGCCCCCAGGCCGAAGGTGTGGTCCCAGTGCCAGTGGGTGACGGCGGTGAAATCCGGCAGGGGCAGGCCCCGCTCCTCCAGGGCGGCGTAAAACTGGGCCACATGGGCCGGGGAGCTGCCCGCGTCCACCGCCAGGCTCCGCCGGTCCCCCCGGATGTAGTAAAGGCTGGGCCGGTCCCGCTCTTCCTCCCAGGGCAGGCACCACACCCGCTGTGTCACTTGCTTCAGCACGGCGGCTCACTCCCTTTCCATCAGCCGGCGGTAAATCTCCCCTTTTTTAAAGCCGGTCTCCTGGGCGGCCTCTTTGGCGGCCTCGCTGGCGGAAAGCCCTCCCGCCCCCAGAGAGCGGGCCAGCTCCACCGCCTCCTCCAGGGTGTACTCCCGCTCCGCCGCCGCGGGCGCCTGGGCCCCGGCCACCACCAGCACGAACTCCCCCCGGGGCTCCGTCTCCCGGTAGTGGGCGGCGGCCTCTCCCAAGGTGGTGCGCCACACCTCCTCGTGGACCTTGGTCAGCTCCCGGCACAGGGCGATGGGCCTGTCCGGCCCAAAAAGCCTGGCAAAGTCCGAGAGGGTCTTGCGCAGCTTGTGGGGGGCCTCGTAGAAGATCATGGTGCGCTGCTCCTGGGCCACGGCCTCCAGGTGCTCCTTGCGGCTGCGCTTGTTCACGCTGAGGAACCCCTCAAAGGTAAAGCGCCCGGTGGGCAGCCCGCTGATGGCCAGGGCAGAGAGGGCCGCCGTGGGGCCGGGCACCACATACACCGGCAGCCCCGCCGCGGCGCAGGCGGCCACCAGGGTCTCCCCCGGGTCGGAGATGGCGGGCATCCCCGCGTCGGAGACCAGGGCGCAAGTCTGGCCCTCCCGGAGCCGGGCCACAATCAGCGGGCCGTGCTCCAGCTTGTTGTGCTCGAAATAGCTGACCAGCGGCTTCTTTATGCCAAAGTGGTTCAGCAGCCGCAGGGTGACCCGGGTGTCCTCCGCGGCGATAAAGTCCGCCTGCTCCAGCGTCTCCCGTGCCCGGGGGGAAAAGTCCCCCAGGTTGCCAATGGGCGTGCCCACCACATACAAGGCGCCCGGCTCCAATGTCTGTCCCACGCTTTGCTCCCCCTATCGTCTTTGATGCTCCGGGTTGTCCCGGTAGTCCCCGTAAATGGCCTCCAGCTCCCCGGTGGGGCGGCCGTCCTCCCCCTCTAAAAGGAGCACGGGCCCCACGTCCATGCCGGGCCTGCCGCCCCGGCGGCACTCCAGCAGAAGGAGAAAGGGCGCTTTGCCCGGCCGCTGCTGGCACAGCCGCAGCCGCTTGGGCTCCAGCTGAAAGCGTTGGAAAAGCCCCACCGCCTCCCCCAGCCGCTGGGGCCGCAGGCACAGGCACAGCCTGCCCCCAAAGCGCAGGGCGCAGCGGGCCTCCCGGGCCAGGTCCTCCAGGGAAAGGGTGTCCCCCTGGCGGGCGGTGCGCCGGGCCGCGTCCCCGCAGGGGATGCCCGCCCCCGGCGGGGTGTAGGGCGGGTTGCAGGCAATGCCGTCCAGGCTGCCCGCCGGGAAAAGGTCCGAAAGCCGGCGGGCGTCCCCCCGCACAATGCCCACCGTGGCGGAAAAACCGTTTTCCGCCACCGAGCGCTCCGCCTGCTGGGCGGCCTTCTCCTGCAGTTCCACCCCAGTGATGGACCCGGCTTGGGTGCGCACCCGCCACAGCAGGGGAATCACCCCGCAGCCGGTGCCCAGGTCTGCCCAGCGCTCCCCCGGGCGGGGGGCGGCGAAGTGGGCCAGCAGCACGGCGTCCGTTCCAAAGCCGTGCTCTGGGCTTACCAGCACCCTGGCCCCGCCGCAAAGGGGCTCCCAATGGGTGTTTTCCAACAGCGGATTCACCCGCCTTCCCTCCTTTCAGGCAAAAAGAAGAGCCCGCAGGGGAACAAGCCCCCGCCGGGCTCCGCTTTTTTGAAATTGTTCCGGCCCGAAGCTCAGCCCTCCTGGGGAGCGCCCACGGGGCAGGTGCCGGCGCAAGCGCCGCAGTCAATGCAGGTATCGGGATCGATCACATATTTGCCGTCGCCTTCGGAGATCGCTCCAACGGGGCAATCGCTGGCGCAAGCGCCGCAAGCAATACATTCATCACTGATCACATAGGGCATGGGGAACACCTCCATTTAGATTTTCAAGTTCATTGTAACACATTTTGCTCAAAATGCAAGTGTTTTTCCTTTTTCTTACCATTCTGCCAGCTGTTCCCCGGGGGCGGGCCCGCCTTTTACGTCTCCTCCAGCTTTTTCAGCTCTTCCAGTTCCTTTTTGCCCACCTTCACCTTGCCGTCCCGCAGCACCTTCACCTCGCTCACCTTAAACACCTTGGGGGCGCCCTCCGGGTCCTTGTCCAGGCGCACGGTGAGCTTGCGGGTAAGCAGGTTCTGCTCGATGACCACGCCCTTGCCGTCCGGGGTGGAGACCAGGGCGTTCACCTTGGGGGTGGTGCGCAGCAGGTCCTGATAGGCCTCCTGCTCGTACTTCAGGCAGCACATCAGCCGCCCGCAGGCCCCGGAGATCTTCACCGGGTTCAAAGAGAGGCCCTGCTCCTTGGCCATTTTAATGGAGACCGGGGTAAAGCCCCCCAAAAACGTGCCGCAGCAGAAAGGCCGGCCGCAAATGCCCAGGCCCCCCAGCATTTTGGCCTCGTCCCGCACGCCGATCTGCCGCAGCTCGATGCGGGTGCGGAACATGCCCGCCAGGTCCTTCACCAGCTCCCGAAAGTCCACCCGGCCGTCGGCGGTGAAGTAGAACAGGATCTTCGAGTTGTCGAAGGTGTACTCCACGTCCACCAGCTTCATCTCCAAGCCCCGCTCGGCGATCTTCCGCTCGCAGGCCTTAAAGGCCTTTTTCTCCTTCAGGTGGTTTTCGGCCACCCGTTTCAAATCCTCCCGGGTGGCGGGGCGGATGACCTTGCGCAGGGGCTGGACAATGCTCTCATCGGCCACCTCCCGGTTTTCCAAAGCCACCTCGCCGCACTCCATGCCCCGGGCGGTCTCCACAATGGCCATAGAGCCCTTCTCCAGCCGCTGGCCCTGGGGGTCGAAGTAATAGACCTTTCCTGTATTTTTAAACCGCACGCCGATGACCTCGGCCATGCGCATTCCTCCTTTCCTGCCGGCCGCCCCCGGAAGGGGGCCGCGTTCCGGCCCTTGAACAAAAAGCCTCAGCGGCCCACCGCTTCCCGCAGGCGGGCGCAAAGGTCCGTGGCAAGCAGCGCCAGGTTGGCGTTGCGCTCCAGCTTTTGGCGGAACTCCTCCGGCAGGGGCGCCAGCCGCGCCAGGCACTTCATGGGCAGGTCCCCCAGCTTGTCCGCCAGCTCGGGAGAGCCGCCCAGCACAGCGGTGCCCCCGGCCCGCAGCACCACGCCGTCCCGGAAAACCGCCCCCAGCCGCACCAGCACCTCCCGGAACAGGTCCCGGTCCTTCTGCAGGGGGGCCGCCGCCAGCAGAAGGCTGTGCTCCCCGGGCTCTAGCAGGCCCTGGGCCATGGCCGAGGCAATGGAAAAGGCCCGGGCCTCTTCCCCGCCGGAGAGCTCCTCCTCCATGCGGCCGATGTTCCCCCCGCACAGGGCGGCCAACTGCCGGGCCCGCTCCGGGGGGATGTCCCGGCGGGCGGCCATGTACGCCGCGGCCTCCTCCTGGCTGGGGGGCTCCAGCACAAAGGCCTGCACCCGGCTGCGGATGGTGGGCAGCAGCTGCTCGGCCGAGGCGCACACCAGGATGAACACCCCGTGGGGGGGCGGCTCTTCGATGAGTTTTAACAGCTTGTTCTGGGCGGGCTCTAAGGTGCGGGCACCCATCAGCAGGATGTACACGCTGACCTCCGCCTCCTCTGGGGCGCGGTAAGCGTCCGCCGTGACCTCTTTGACCGCCTCAACAGAAAGGGAGCGGGTCACCCCGCTCCCCTCTACCACACGGATGTCGGGATGGGACCCCGCCTTGGCCCGCACACAGGAGGGGCAGGCCCCACAGGGGGCGTGCCCCTTGTCCCGGCAGACAAGGGCCTGGGCCAGCAGCCGGGCAAAGGTGCGCTTCCCGCAGCCGGGCTCTCCGCAGAGAAGCAGGGCATGAGGAAAACGCCCAGCCTGGCCGGCCCTGGAGAGGGCCTCCTTCACCTGGGCGTTGCCCAAAAATCCGGGAAATTCCATCAGACCTTCTCGAAGCGGTCCACGTTGAGCACAAAGATGGTGGAGCCGCCCACGGTCACCTCCACCGGGAAGGAGGAGTACATGCCCACCTCCATGGTGGAGGTGCTGGGAACGATCTGGGTGCGGCGGCTGGAATACTTGGCGATAATGCCGATCACGGCGTCCACCTTCTCATCCTCCACGCCGGAGATGAAGGTGGTGTTGCCTGCCATCAAAAAGCCGCCGGTAGTGGCCAGTTTTGTCACGGAGAAGCCTTCGCGGGTCAGCGCGGAGGACACAGCTCCGCTGTCGTCGTTGCTGACAATTGCAAGGATCAGTTTCATAAAAATCATGCCTTTCCCGGCCGTGGAGCCAATGCCCCTTTCCCGGCCGATTCAAGTCTGCCAGCCCGCCGGCGCCGCCACAGGCGGTACCAGCGGGGGCCGCTAGAGCTATTTTACCATCAAATTAGAAAAAATACCAGCGGTTTTCAGAATTTTATGGAATCTTCCCCAAGACTTTTTTCCGCGCCTCCCCTTGGAAGGCCCCCTCTCCGCCCCGGCGGCAGACCCCCGCCGCCTCTCGCCGCAAAAGGAACAGGGCCGCCACGTTGGGCAGGGCCATCAGCCCGTTGCAGGCGTCCCCCAGCTGGAACACAGTCCCCAGGGGCAGCAGGCACCCCAGGGCCGCGGCCGCCCCCGCTGCCAGGGCATAGGGGATCCTCCCCCGGCCGCCGGTGAGGTAAAACAGCCCCTCCCGGCCCCAGCAGCACCAGGCCACCAGGGTGGCCAGGGCGAACAGCGCCGTGCACAGGGAGGCCACCCGCCCGCCCCAGGGGCCCAGGGCGCTTTCAAAGGCGTAGAACGCCAATTGCCCCCCCTCCAGCACGGGGGAGCGGCAGCACAGGATGCACAGCCCCGTGACGGTGCACATCACCAGGGTGTCCACAAACACCTGGAAGATGCCCAGGCAGCCCAGCTCCTCCGGGGAGCGGCCCTCCACCCCCTGGTAGGCAAAGGCGGAGCTGCCCAGCCCGGCCTCGTTGGTGAACACCCCCCGGGAGACCCCGGTGCGCAGGGCCAGCAGGGCCCCCGCCGCGCCGCCGGCCCCCGCCTTTAGGGAGAAGGCCCCCTGGAAAATGCTGGCAAAGGCCCGGGGGATGTTTTCCCGGAACACCCACAGCACCCACAGGGAGGCGCCAAAAAACAGCAGGGTCATCAGGGGCACCAAGCGCTGGGTGATCTTCGCCCCCAGGGCCAGCCCGCCCCGGGCCACCCAAAAGGCCAGCAGCCCCAGCGCCAAGGCGCTGGCCGCTGCCGGCACCCCCAGGGTGGAGAGGGACGCCGCCGCCGAGTTGGTCTGGGCCATGGTGCCCATGCCCAGGGAGGAAAGGCAGCACCCCCCGGCGTACACCGCCGCCAGGGGCTTTCCCCACCGCCCCGCGGCCCGGATGTACCCCAGGGCCCCGGGGGCCTGCCGGTGGCGGGCCGCCAGGACGTTCTCGGCGTAAACAGTCATCATGCCCAGCAGGGCGGAGGCCCACATCCAGAACAGAGCCCCGGGCCCCCCGGTGGCGATGGCCACCCCCACCCCCACAATGTTCCCCGTGCCCAGGGACCCTGCCAACGCCGCCGTCAGCGCCTGGAAGGAGGAGAGCTTCCCCCCCTCTCCCTTTCCCTTCCCCCGGGAGGCCAGGGCCGCCCCCAGCCAGCGCCCCAGGCAGCGCACCTGGTAAAATCCCGTGGCAGCGGTGAAATAGGCCCCCGCCCCCAAAAGGAGCAGCAGCACATGCCAGCCCCACAGCAGCTGGGTGAGCCGGTCAAGCATGGGGGCACAGCCCCTTCAGGGCTTGGGCCAGGCCCCGGGCCAGGGCCTGGCCTGCGGCGCCGGTGCTGCGGGCCAGCCAGGCCTCGTCCTGGGGATTGTCCCGGTACAGCAGGCGCACCGCCACCCCGGGGCAGGGGGCGGCCTCCAGCTCGGGGAGGGAGGGCTCCTCCCGCACCTGGAGCAGCTCCGGCTGGGGATAGGCCTCCTCCAGGGCTTTCGCCAGGGCGCGGGCCGCCCGGCCGCCGGTGATGTCCCCCGCCCGGAAGCACAACGCCGGGCCCTTCAGCTGTCCCTCCCGCTCCGGCGGCGCCGCCTGGGAGCACAGGGCCAGCCAGAGGGCCCCCTCCTCCTGGGGCGGCCCCCAGCACAGGCCGATGCCCCGGGAGTTTAGTCCAGCGGCCAGGGCTCCGGCCACTTGGCCCATCCAATAGGCTTCGTCGCCGCCGTTGGGATAGGCGGCCTCCGGCGGTCCCGCCAGGGTGAGGTGGATGTTGGGCATGGCAAACGGCTCCTTTCCACAGGTTTCCTGATACAGTATAGTCCTCCCGCCGCCGTTTCATGCCTTCCCGAAAAAAAGAAAGGGCGGGCCCCCGTCCCAGGGGAAACCCGCCCTCCTCTTTATTCCGCCCGGCCCTTCTTGTACCGGCCCAGGGCGTCGTCATACACCTTGCGCCGCAGGCGGAAGCCCACCTCGAACGCCAGGGAAATGGCGGCGAACAGCACCAGGAACAGCCCCACAAAGAACAGCCAGCTGCGGGCGTCCGCCACGGGGAACCACCCGAACCCCACGGCGCAGGCGCTGACCACGGCCAGCATCAGCGCGGCGAACAGGACCATGCGCCACAGGTAGGACAGGCGCTTGACCACCTTTCCCGAAAAAAAGGCGAACTGCAGCAGCGTGGCCGCGGCGCTGAGCAGCAAAAGCTGCCACACCATCCCCTGGGGCAGCGTCCCCCGGGAAAAAGCGGCATAGATCAACACCGCAATGGTGAAGGATATGCACAGGTTCACAACCACCTGGGACAGGCTTTGCGCGAATTGTTTCATCTCTGTCTCCTCCTTTTTCTCTCACAGGCCCAGCTTTTTGCGGATGGCTGGGGCGTACTGGCGGGAGACCCCCACCACTTCCCCGTTTTCCAGGGTCAGCCGCAGGCGGCCCCCCAGGTCGGGGCAGATGGAGGACACCCGCCCAAAGTTGACGATGGCCGACTTGCTGGCCCGCACAAAGTCCCGGGGGGCCAGCCGCTCCTCCAGTTCATAGAGGCGCAGGGGCGTTTCATACACGCTGTCCCCGGTGTAGAGGAAGGTCCGTTTGTCCACGGACTCGATGTACAGCACCTGCCCGGCCTCCAGCAGATAGGTGCGCCCCTCCCGCTCCCCGGTGAGGCGCTGGTCAAAGGACCGCAGGGCCGCCAGCAGCCCCGCCACCTGGGGGGTGGCCTCCCGGCAGCGGATGACCACCTCTGTCTCGGTGAGACGGGGGTCCTCTTCTAACGTGATCCTCATGCTCTCGCTCCTTTCCGCAGCTGCAAGACCAGTATAGCGGGCCGGGCCCCCAAGCGCAAGGGGCCTTCTACCAAGTGGCAGCAACAGCCCCCCAACCTGCCAAAAAACGCCCGCGAAAAAAAGCGCCCGGGCACGCCCGGACGCTTTCCCCTTTTTTCTCTCATTGCAGGATGGTCCACACGCTCACAGTGTGGAGCACGCTGCCCCCCAGCACGAACAGGTGGAACACCGCGTGCATGTAGGGCACCTTCTTCCCCACCCCGTACAGGACGGCCCCCAGGGTGTAGAGCACGCCCCCTGCCAGCAGGCACCAGAAGCACAGGGGCGTGGCGGCCCGGTAAAAATCCCCCATGGCCAGCACCACCACCCAGCCCATGGCCAGGTAGCAGGCCATGGAGACCTTTTTAAACCGCTCCACGCTGACGGCGTTGAGCACCACGCCCAGCGCCGCCGCGGCCCACACCACGCCGAACATGGCCCAGCCCTTCCAGCCCCCCAGGCACACCAGGGTGATGGGGGTGTAGGTCCCGGCGATCAGAAGGAAGATGGTGCAGTGGTCCAACGAGCGGAACACCACCTTGGCCCGGTTCAGCCCCAGCCCGTGGTACAGGGTGGAGACCGTGTACAGCAGCACCATGGTTCCGCCGTACACCGCCGCCGCGGTCAGGCGCAGGGGCGTTTTTTGGCAGGTGAGCAGCAAAAACACCAGCGCCCCCACGGCAAACAGGGCCGAAACCCCGTGGCTGACTGAGGAGAAGATCTCCTCCCCCAGGGTGTAGCGGGGCAGGCCCAGCCTTCTCCGCTTTTCCATGCGGAAGGCGTTCTTCCGCTGCCGGGCGCTGGCGGCGCCGGAGTTCATTGTGTATTCCATAAAAGCTGCCCCTTTCTCGCAAATTTGTCTTTTATTTCCGCTTTATTTGGTTTTAAAAACTATGTGTGTTTATATTATACTCCCTGTCTTGTAAATTTGCAAGTACTTTATACTCTTTTCGCGGCCGTGCATCTCTCCTATTTTTTCCAAAATTCCGGGGAAAATCCATTGACTTTTTCCCATCTCCGTGGTAAAGTGGCAGTACCGTCATAATTTGCGGGCGCGCCGCCGTGAAGCGCGTCCTTCTGGAAGGGCTCCTCTGGCCCTTCCCTTTAGAAAGGTGTCCGCGCTGGAGGGAGAACCCCTCTGGCTGTTTCGCCATGCAAGGGGGACGGCAGGCTTTTTCCTGCAACGGGCCTGCCGTCCCCTTTTTGCAGGTGCGCGGGGCCCAACCCAGGGCCCGGCCCAAGGAGTGCCGGCCCAGGCTTTTTATCCGGTATGAGGTGTATTATGAAACAACAGACCCCCAAAACATCCAATATCCTGCGGTTCTTCCCCTTTACCAAGGGCTTTCGGGGAAAGTTCCTGCTGGCGGTGGTCATGGTGGTCATCGCCGTGGTGGCAAACTACATGACGCCCCAGGTCATCCGGGTCACGGTGGACTCGGTCATCAACGACACTCCCTTCAACCTGCCCGGCTTTCTAGTGGAGTGGATCGAATCTTTGGGCGGGCGGGAGATGCTGCGCCGGCACATTGTGCTGTGCGCGGCGGCCAGCCTGGTGTTTGCCGCCATTGCCGGGCTCTCCAACTACTCTTCCCGCATGAACCTGGCCAAGGCCTGCGAGGGCACCGTGGCCCGGGTGCGGGACACCCTGTTCGACCACATCCAGCACCTGCCCTACGCCTGGCACAACTCCCACCAGACGGGGGACATCATCCAGCGCTGCACCCAGGACGTGGACCTGATCCGCAACTTTGTCAGCGACCAGCTGATGGAGGTGGTGCGCACCGTGCTCTTAATCCTGGTCTCCCTGGCGCTGATGTTCGCCATGAACGTGGAGCTCTCCCTGCTGGTCACCGCCTTTGTGCCGGTGGTGATGGTCTCCTCCCTGGTCTTTTACGTCATCACCGGGAAGAAGTTCCGCCGGGCCGACGAGACCGAGGGCGAGCTGACCGCCCTGGTGCAGGAGAACCTGACCGGCGTGCGGGTGGTGCGGGCCTTTGGCCGGGAGCGCTATGAGATTGACCGGTTCAACCAGAAAAACGAGGAGTTCACCAACCTGTGGGTAAACCTGGGCAAGGTGATGGGCGTCAACTGGGGCCTGGGGGACTTTTTCGCCGGGTTCCAGGTGCTGGTCATCCTGGTGGCGGGGGTTTTCTTTGTGGAGCGGGGCGCCCTGACAGAAGGGGAGTTCCTGGCCTTTACCGCCTACAACTCCATGCTGGTGTGGCCCTCCCGCAACCTGGGGCGGCTGCTGGCGGAGCTGAGCAAGACCTCTATCTCCGCCACCCGCCTGTTCGACATCTTAGACGCCCAAGAGGAGCGGAACTGCCCCCACCCGGTCAAGCCCCCTATGGACGGGGACATCGTCTTCGACCATGTGAACTTTGGCTACAACGAGGACACCGGCGTCCTGCACGACGTGAGCTTCACCATCAAAGCCGGGAGCACCTTTGGCATTTTAGGGGCCACGGGCTCGGGCAAATCCACCCTGATGGCCCTGCTGGACCGCCTGTACGAGCTGCCCCGGGAAAACGGGAAGATCACCATTGGCGGGGTGGACATTCGGGAGATGGACCTGGCCTACCTGCGGAAAAACACCGGCATTGTGCTGCAAGAGCCCTTCCTCTTCTCCAAGACCTTTCGGGAGAGCATTGCCGACGGCGCCTCTCGGGAGGACCTGGAATCTGTGCGCCACTTTGCCCGGCTGGCGGTGATTGACGACGCCATCGAGGGCTTTGCCCAGGGGTACGACACCCCCATTGGCGAGCGGGGCGTGACCATTTCTGGCGGCCAGAAGCAGCGGGTGGCCATTGCCCGCATGCTGATGCAGGACACGCCCATCAAGATTTTTGACGACTCCCTCTCTGCCGTGGACATGGAGACCGACCAGAAGATCCGCCAATCCATCCGGGAGAACGTAAAGGGCACCACCATTCTCATTGCCCACCGCATCACCACCCTGATGAACGCGGACCAGATTTTGGTGCTGGACCGGGGCCGGGTGGCCCAGCTGGGCACCCACCAGCAGCTCATCCGCCAAGAGGGCATCTACAAGCGCATCTACGACATGCAGTCCGTGGCCGGACTGGACGAGTCGCGCACGCCGCTTTAAGGCGGCGGAGCTGGCTGAGGGCGGCGAACAAGCGGCCCGCGCTTAAGTTGGGTGGAGACAAGTAAAAGTTTCGTCCACCTTTTCAAAGGTGGCAGGGTGTGGGACAGCGTCCCACGGCCCTAAGGGGGGTGCGGGACCGTAGGTCCTGCCTTCCCATACACAAAAAAAGGGGGGACGTATGTCCCCCTCTTGGGACAGCACAAAACCCGTTGCCCCAGGGCTTGAGAGAGGGAAATGAGCATCTTAGGGAAAAACCCAGTGTTTATGCGGGTTTGCGAACTTGCTCAGGTGAGCAAGTTGCCGGTCTTATTCTTGTTAAGATGCTCATGTGAGCAAGTTCTGAAAGCCGCATATTTCCTAGCTTTTTTCTTAACTTGCTCATTTTCTCATTTCAAGTGGGGCTGTTCTTGAAAATGAGCAGCTAAAGCAATAAACCACTGCCTGTTGCCGCACTGCCCTTTGGGGAAGAGACGAAGCATCCCCTCCTGTTTCATACCGTCTCTGACTCTCCGCACAGTTGCGATCGAATAACCAGCCTGTTTCAGTTCATCTATCAGCTCATTAGAGGGCATCTCGCCGCCGTGCTGCTCCAGCAGGGCCAGAATGGCCTCTTTGCACCCCTCCCGTTTGGGGGCTTGGCGGGGCTGGGTTTGCACAGTTCCCCCTTCCCATCGCAAGCAGAACGCCCAGCGGGCCGCGGGCCCATTGGCTTTCGATACACGGTATTTGAGGTATTCTTATGAATGTAGAACAGATTGAACAGAACAACCAACAGGGCCGCTTCGCCTCTTTAAAGACCTGGGCCAAGCTGCTGCCCTTTTTAAAGCCCTACTCCCGGAACATGGCGGTCATCCTCTCCCTGATGCTGGTCAGCGCCGGGTGCGACCTGGCTTACCCCCTGCTCTCCGGCTACGCGGTGGACCACTTCGTCACCCCCCGGCAGAGCCAGGGGGTGGGCTGGTACGCCCTGGGCTACATGGCCGTGGTGCTGGCCCAGATGCTCTGCACCATGATCTTCGCCCGCTCTGCCCTAAAGGTGGAGATGTACCTGGGCCGGGATTTGAAAAAGCGGCTGTTCACCCACCTGCAAACCCTCTCCTTCTCCTATTACAACACCACCCCGGTGGGCACCATCATGGCCCGGGTGATGAGCGACACCAACCGCATTGGCTCTGTCTTTGCCTGGAGCCTGGTGGACATCTTCTGGAGCGCCGCCTACGTCATCGGGTGCATGGGGGTCATGTTGTTCCTCAACTGGCGGCTGGCCCTGCTGGTCATCGTGGTGGTGCCCGCCATTGCCCTGCTGACCCTGTACTTCCAGAAGAAGATCCTGGCCATCAACCGCCAGGCCCGCAAGGTCAACGCAGAGATCACCCGCCACTACAACGAGGGCATCTCCGGGGCCAAAACCTCGAAAACCCTGGTCATCGAGGACAAGAACACCGCCGCCTTTCAAGAGGTGACCCAGCGCATGCGCCGCACCACCGTGCGGGGGGTGCTGCTCAACGCCGTGTATGTGCCCATCATCGGCTTCCTCACGGCGCTGGCCGTGGCCTTCGTGCTCACCGGCGGGGGCAGCATGGTGCTGTGGGGGGACATCGGCATTGGCGAGCTGACGGTGTTTGTCAACTTCGCCCTGGTCATCGCCGACCCGGTGCAGACCCTGGCCCGCACCATCTCCAACTTCATCGCCACCCAGGCCAACATCGAGCGGGTCTCCGCCCTGCTGGAGCTGCGGCCGGAGATCACCGACACCCCAGAGGTCATCGAGAAATACGGCACCTCCTTTGCCCCCAAGCGGGAAAACTGGGAGCCCCTTGTGGGCCACATCACCTTTGAGGACATCACCTTCCGCTACCCCGACGGCGCGGAGAACGTGCTGGAGCACTTCAGCCTAGACGTGCCCGCGGGCACCACCGTGGCCATTGTGGGCGAGACCGGCGCGGGCAAATCCACCCTGGTGAACCTGGCCTGCCGGTTCTTCGAGCCCACCGCCGGGCGCGTTCTCATCGACGGCCGGGACTACCGGGAGCGCAGCCAGCTGTGGCTGCACAGCAGCATTGGCTATGTGCTGCAGACGCCCCACCTGTTCTCCGGCTCTATCCGGGAGAACATCCGCTACGGCCGCCTGGACGCCACCGACGAGGAGATTGTGGCCGCGGCCAAGCTGGCGGGCGCCCATGACTTCATCACCCACATGGAGCACGGCTATGACAGCGACGTGGGCGAAGGGGGCGGCCAGCTCTCCACAGGGGAGAAGCAGCTGGTCTCTTTTGCCAGGGCCGTGCTGGCAGACCCCCGCATCTTTGTCCTGGACGAGGCCACCTCTTCCATCGACACCAAGACCGAGGCCCTCATCCAAGAGGCCATCTCCACCCTGCTGGAGGGCCGCACCAGCTTCCTCATCGCCCACCGGCTGTCCACCATCCGCAAGGCGGACCTGATCCTGGTGGTCAAGGCGGGCAAAATCATCGAGCGGGGCACCCACCAGCAGCTGATGGACCTGGGGGGCTATTACGCCACCCTGTACAGCAAGCAGTTCGAGACCGAAACCGCCGAAACCCTGCTGGGCCAATAAAGAGGCAAAAAAAGCATCCCCGGGCGCTGGCCTGGGGATGCTTTTCTATTCACAGATATTCACACAAAGCCCGCGAAGCGCTCAACGCCCTTCCGAACCGTCATCGGTGTAGCGCAGGGCCTCCCGCAGGATCTCCTCCGTGTCAAAGGTGCGGGTGGCCTGGTCTTCCGGGGGAGGGGCCGCCGCGGGGGGCTCTTCCCGGTAGTCCTGGTAGTCCTCGTACTCCTGATAGTCCTGGTAATCCTCGTAGTCCTCGTCCTCATAATAGGCCGCCTGCCCTTCATAGGGGGCCAGGGGCTCCTCATACTGCCCGTAGGATTCCCCGTAGTCCTCCTCCCGGTAGGCGGCGTCCTCCTGCTCCTCCAGGGGCAGGGAGAACTCCTCGGTGTAGAGGGAGGCCTCCTCCGGCATCAGGGCGTCCGGCGGGGGCGCGGGCCGGGGGGGCGGAGGCGGCGGCACAGGCGCGGGGGGCACGGGGGACGCGGGCTCTTCCGCCGCAGGGGCGGGCTGCGCCGCGGGCTGGCGGGCCTCCGCCTCGTGGATCTCCTCTAAAATGTCATCGGCGGGGGTGTAGCGCCTGCGGCCCCGGATGTAGAACACCAAAATGGCCGCCAGGCCCAGCACGCCAGCGGCAATGCAGGCCGCCCCGGCGTAGAACAGGGTGGCCGCCAGGGAGTTGCCCCGCACGTTCAGCTGGGCAAAGGTCACATAGTTGGGGCCGCTTTCCTCCTCTTCCGCAGTGGAGGAAGAGCTGCCCCCATTCAGAGAGGCCTGGGGCCGCTCCAAGACGGGGCGGGGCGTGGAACGGGGCCTCTGGGTGGCGTCGGGAGTGGGCGTTGGCTCCTCCACATAGCCGGCCGCGGGGTCCTGGCTCTCACTGCTGGAGGGCTCCTCCGTGGGCTCCCAAACGGGCTCTTCCGTGGGCTCTGCCCAGGGGTCCTCCGAAGGGGAGGGCTCTGGGGTGGGGTCCCACACCGGCTCCTCTGTGGGCTCCACCGCGGGCACGGTGGGCTCTGGCGTAGAGACCTGGGGGGGCGGGGTCTCCACCGGCTCGGGAGTAGAGGGCTCTGGCGCCGGGGTGGGCTCGGCAGGGGGAGGCGTCTCCGGCAGGGTGTTGTCCCCTCCGCTGGAGGAGCCCCCCTCCGTGCCCTCCCCCGGCATCTCTGTCTGGGCCGAAGGGAAGCTCCCCTCCGTGGCCAGGGCCGGCAGGGCTGTCAGGCTGGAGGCCACTGCCAGGGCCCCCAAAAAAACCGCCAGGCGGCGTCTCTTTTTCATCGCGTTTCCTCCTGCTGGATGGGGAATTCTCAATATCAATTTATTGTAGCACAATTCCGCCCGGGGTTCAATGGTTTTCCTTCCCAGATCGGCACAAAACGAAAAAAGCGGGGCAATGCCCCGCTTTCTCCCCCTATTTCGCCCTTAAAAGGCGGTCTTTTCCTCGATGTAATCCTTCAGCTTTTCAATGGGCAGGCGCACCTGCTCCATCGTATCCCGGTCCCGAATGGTGACGCAGTTGTCGGCGGGCTTGCCCTCCTGCTCGTCGCCCACGGTGTCGAAGTCCACGGTGACGCACAGGGGCGTGCCCACCTCGTCCTGGCGGCGGTAGCGCTTGCCGATGGAGCCGGCCTCGTCGTAGTCCACCATGAAATGCTTGGAGAGCATGTCGTGGATTTCCTGGGCCTTGGGCGCCAGCTTTTTGGAGAGGGGCAGCACGGCGGCCTTAAAGGGGGCCAGGGCCGGGTGCAGGCGCAGCACCACACGGATATCGTCCTTGCCGTTCTTGTCCTGGCCCACCACTTCCTCGTCGTAGGCGTCGCACAGGAACGCCAACGCCATGCGGTCGGCGCCCAGGCTGGGCTCGATGACATAGGGGATGTAGTGCTCCCCGGTCTCCTGGTCGAAGTAGGTCAAATCCTTGCCGGAGTGCTCCTGGTGGCGCTTTAAGTCGTAGTCGGTGCGGTCGGCAATGCCCCACAGCTCGCCCCAGCCAAAGGGGAACAGGTACTCCACGTCCGTGGTGGCCTTGGAGTAGAAGGCCAGCTCCTCGGGCCGGTGGTCCCGGAAGCGGAGGTTCTCCTCTGTCATGCCCAGGGAGAAGAGCCACTGCTTGCAATAATCCTTCCAATACTGGAACCACTCCAGGTCGGTGTCGGGCTTGCAGAAGAACTCCAGCTCCATCTGCTCGAACTCCCGGGTGCGGAAGGTGAAGTTGCCGGGGGTGATCTCGTTGCGGAAGCTCTTGCCCACCTGGGCAATGCCGAAGGGCAGCTTCTTCCGGGTGGTGCGCTGCACGCTGGGGAAGTTGACAAAGATGCCCTGGGCGGTTTCGGGCCGCAGGTAGATCTCGCTCTTCTGGTCCTCGGTGACGCCCTGGAAGGTCTTGAACATCAGGTTGAACTGGCGGATCTCGGTGAAGTTCTCACTGCCGCAGTTGGGGCACTGGATGTGGTGCTCCTTGATGAAGTCCATCATCTTCTCGTTGGACCAGCCGTCGGCGCTCTCGCCGGTAAAGTCCTCAATGAGCTTGTCAGCCCGGTGGCGGGTTTTGCAGTCCTTGCAGTCCATCAGGGGGTCGGAGAAGCCGCCCACATGGCCGGTGGCCACCCACACCTGGGGGTTCATCAGGATGGCGGCGTCCACGCCCACGTTATAGGGGGACTCTTGGACGAATTTTTTCCACCAGGCTTTTTTCACGTTGTTTTTAAACTCCACGCCCAGGGGGCCGTAGTCCCAGGAGTTGGAGAGGCCGCCGTAAATCTCGCTGCCGGGGAAGATAAAGCCCCGTTTTTTGCACAGAGAGACAATGGTGTCCATAGTTTTTTCCGTAGCTTTCATAAGATGGTCCGCCTTTCTCAATCGCAATCGCGTAACTAGGGTCTATTGTAGCATGCCCTCCCCCAGATTGCAAGCGGGTGGCCCCGCGGGACGAGTCGCGCACGCCGCTTTAAAGGCGGCGGGGTTTGCGGGGAACGGCTGGCAAGCGGCCCGCGCTTGGGTCCGTGGCCGGACTGGACAAGACGCGAACGCCGCTTTTAGGGCGGCGGAGCTGGGTGTGAGAGGCGCTAACTGGAAAGCCCGCGCCCGAGTCAGATAGAGACAAGTAAAAGTTTTGCCAGCTTTTTCAAAAGCTGCGAGGTGTGGAGCAGAGCTCCACGGCCCTAAGGGGGTTGCAAGGACCGTAGGTCCTGCCTTCCCATACACAAAAAAGGGGGGACGGATGTCCCCCTCTTGGGACAGCACAAAACCCGTTGCCCCAGGGCCGGAGAAATTAAAATGGCGTAGTTGCCCGAAAACCCAGGAAACATGCGGCTTCAGGCAACTTAGCCAGCTTGGCGTAGTTGCCATCTTTCCCCCAAACAAGGGGGAACTTAGCCACCTTGGCGTAGTTGCTCAAACCCGCATAAAACCTAGCTTTTTTGGCAACTTAGCCATTTATTTTATTCAAGTGGGGGCTTGGCAACTTGGCCGCTTTCCTTTTCCCGCGTTTTCTGCTATAATAAGGTATTACATCCTCAAGACGATTTACGCTTTATCTAGGAGTGTTTGCATGGACAGAAGCAAGATTCGCAATTTCAGCATTGTGGCCCACATCGACCACGGAAAATCCACCCTGGCCGACCGCATCCTGGAGCTGAGCAAATCCGTGCCCCTGCGGGAAATGGAAAACCAGCTGCTGGACAACATGGACCTGGAGCGGGAGCGGGGCATCACCATCAAGGCCCACGCCGTCACCCTGGTCTACACTGCCAAGGACGGGGAGGACTATATCTTCAACCTCATCGACACCCCCGGCCATGTGGACTTTAACTACGAGGTATCCCGCTCTCTGGCCGCCTGCGAGGGGGCCGTGCTGGTGGTGGACGCCTCCCAGGGCATTGAGGCCCAGACCTTGGCCAACACCTACCTGGCCGTGGACGCGGGCCTGGAGATCCTGCCGGTGGTAAACAAGATCGACCTGCCCAGCGCCGACCCCGAGCGGGTCTGCCACGAGATTGAGGACGTCATCGGCATCCCGGCCATGGACGCCCCCCGCATCTCCGCCAAGACCGGCGAAAACGTGGAGGAGGTGATGGAGCGCATCGTCACCGACATTCCCGCCCCCACCGGCAACGAGAACGACCCCCTGCGGGCCCTGATCTTCGACTCTTACTACGACGCCTACCGGGGCGTGATTGTGTATGTGCGCATTAAGGACGGCCAGGTCAAGCCCGGGGACACCATCCGCATGATGGCCACCGGCGGGGAGTTCACCGTGGTGGAGTGCGGCTTTCTGCGGGCCACCAACCTGGAGCCCGCCGCCGCCCTCTACGCCGGGGAGGTGGGCTACATCGCCGCCTCCATCAAAGATGTGCGCCAGGCCCGTGTGGGCGACACCGTCACCTTAAAGGACCGCCCCGCCGCCGAACCTTTGGAGGGCTACCGGGCGGTGCAGCCCATGGTGTTCTGCGGCATCTACCCCGCCGACGGCGCCCACTACACCGATTTGCGGGACGCCCTGGAAAAATTGCAATTAAACGACGCCTCCCTCACCTTCGAGCCGGAGACCTCTGTGGCCCTGGGTTTTGGCTTCCGGTGCGGCTTTCTGGGGCTTTTGCACATGGAGATCATCCAGGAGCGGCTGGAGCGGGAGTACGATTTGGATTTGATCACCACCGCCCCCAGCGTGGTGTACAGGCTGAAGCTCACCGACGGCAGCGAAATCACCATTGACAACCCCACCAACTACCCGGACCCCACCCTGATCGCCAGCGCCCAGGAGCCCATCTGCAACGCCCACATCTACTCCCCTTCGGAGTATGTGGGCAACATCATGGAGCTGTGCCAGGAGCGCCGGGGCGTGTTCAAGGACATGAAGTACCTGGACACCGACCGGGTGGACATCCACTACGAGCTGCCCTTAAACGAGATTGTCTACGACTTTTTCGACGCGCTGAAATCCCGCACCCGGGGCTACGCGTCTTTCGACTACGAGCTGCTGGGCTACCAGCCCAGCAAGCTGGTGAAGCTGGACATCATGCTCAACGGGGAGATTGTGGACGCTCTCTCCTTCATCATCCACGCGGACAAGGCCTATCCCCGGGCCCGGAAGATGGCGGAAAAGCTGAAGGAGAAGATCCCCCGCCAGCTGTTCGAGGTGCCCATCCAGGCCTGCGTGGGGGGCAAGATCATCGCCCGGGAGACGGTGAAAGCCCTGCGCAAAGACGTGCTGGCCAAGTGCTACGGCGGCGACATCACCCGGAAGAAGAAGCTGCTGGAAAAGCAGAAGGAGGGCAAAAAGCGCATGCGCCAGCTGGGCACCGTGGAGGTGCCCCAGGAGGCGTTCATGTCCGTGCTGAAGCTGGATGAATAGTGCGTGACCGGACGGGACAAGCCGCCTTCTTGCCTTCGGCAAGGGCGGATTTCTCCGCGTAAGTTGGGTGGAGACAATTAAAAGTTTTGCCAGCTTTTTCAAAAGCTGCGGTTGGTAAGGCGGAGCCTTACGGCCTTAAACCGGCGCAGCCATACGAAAAACCCAGGAGCGAAAGCCGCACGTGCCCGCAAGGGCGATAGGCTTGCGCTCCGGCCCTTTCGCACAAACAACGAAAAGGACATCCAAGCCAAAACTTGGATGTCCTTTTTTCATCCCTGCTATCTATCCGGGACATTGTTTACAGGCTGCGCCTGGTATGACAATGTCCCTGGTTTTTTACGGTTGCGCCGCAAGGGCAAGGTCGTGGAGCTCTGCTCCACACCTCGCAAGCCTTTTGAAAAAGGCTTGAGCGAAAACTTTACTTGTCTCCACCCAACTTGCGCGGAGGGCCCCGCCCTTGCGGAACGCAAGAAGGCGGCTTGCCTGGGGTGCAACCCCCGCTACAATTCCTCCCCCAGCAGCTTCACCAACAGGGCGTTGGAGACCAAGAACCCCTCTGGGGTGAAGGAAATGGCTTCCCCGTCCGCCCGCAAAAGCTGGGGCGGGCAGTGCCGGGCGTTTTCCAGGGCCTCGTCAAACAGGGCCCCGCCCTCTGCCCCAAAGCGGGCCAGGCAGTCCCCCCGGCGCAGGCCACGGGTCAGGCGCAGGTTCAGCATGGCGAACTCCCCAAAGTCCCCGCCCGTTCCGTCCTCCACAGGGGAATTCCCCTGGAGGAAGCCCTCCAAGTCCCGGGGGTAGTAAAAACGCCGCCCCCCAAAGAAAGAGTGGGCCCCCGGCCCGAAGCCCAGGTACTCCTCCCCCCGCCAGTAGAGCAGGTTGTGGCGGCTCTCCTTGCCGGGGCGGGCAAAGTTGCTGATCTCATACTGCCCATAGCCCCGCCGGGCCAGCTCCTCCACGGCGAAAAGGTACTGCTCCGCGGTGTCGTCCTCGTCGGGCACCTGCACCCCCCGGGCGGCGAAGGGCGTGCCCGGTTCCACCTTTAAGATGTAGGAGGAAATGTGCTCCACCTCCAGGGAAGCGGCAAAGGCGATGGAGCGCCCCAGCTTCTCCCGGCTGCCCCCGGGCAGGCCCAGCATCAGGTCCAGGGAGATGTTTTCAAAGCCCCCGGCCCGGGCGTTTTCCACAGCCAGCGCCGCCTGCTGGGGAGAGTGGGCCCGGCCCAGAAAGCGCAGCTCCTCCCCATTGGCGGACTGCAAGCCCATGGAAAGCCGGTTGAAACCCGCCCGGCGCGCCTCCTGAAAAAAGGCCCGGTCCACATGGGTGGGGTTGGCCTCCAAGGTGACTTCCGCCCCAGAGGCCAGAGAAAAGCCCTGGCGCACCGCCTGGAGAATAGTCCCCAGGCGCTGGGCCCCCAGCAGGCTGGGGGTGCCGCCCCCAAAGTAGACGGTGGCCAGCTCCCGGCCCGCCAGCCTCTCCCGCCAGGGGGCGAGGGCGGCTATCACAGCGGAGACGTAGGCGTCCATGCCCCCGGCAGAATCGGGGCGGGAGTAGAAATCGCAGTAGGGGCACTTGCCGTGGCAAAAGGGCACGTGTATATAAAAGCCCAGCATCCTTTCACCTCCTGTTGGCTGGCGGGTGCGCCGCCTTTTCCACAAACAGCTCCGGGTGCAGGCGGCTGTAGTGGAACAGGTACTGCTGGGCCAGGCCCGCGTTCTCCCCAAACTCCTCCGGCCCGCGCCCCGGCAGCAGGGTGGCCATGGCCCGCTTCATCCACACGTCCAGGGGGAAGCACTCCGTTTTGTGGAAGCCGTACAGCATAGCGCACTCCGCCACCTTGGGCCCCACGCCGAAGATGGTTTGCAGCTCCCGGCGGCCCTCCTCCACGGGGGCGGCGGCCACCCGGGCCAAATCCACCTGGCCAGAGGCCACCTTCCGGGCGGCGTCCAGCAGGTACTTGGCCCGGAACCCCGCCCGCAGGGGCGCCAAATCCTCCAAGGAGCAGGCGGCCAGGCGCTCCGCTGTGGGAAAGGCGTGCCAGCCCGTGCCGGGGAGCTCCGCCCCCAGCCGCTGGCACAGCCGCTCTATAATCCCCTTGATGCGGGGGATGTGGTTGTTCTGGGAGATGATGAAGGAGCACAAGGCCTCCCAGGGCTCCTGGCGCAGGATGCGGATGCCCGGGGCAAAGGCGGCGGCCTCGGCCAAAGCGGGGCTCATGGCGGCCAGGGCCTCCCGCTTGGGGGCGTAATCCTCCTCTAGGTCGAAGTAGGACCGCCAGGTATGTTCATAGTCCTCCGGGGAGCAGTGCAGCCACACCTGCTGCCCCCGCTGCTCCACCCGCAGGTATTTTCCAAAGGCCACGCCCTCCCACAGGCTGGCCCTCGTCTCCCCGGGCAGCTCCGCCCAGCGGAAGGCCTGGCCGCAGTCCAGGGTCTCCGCCACGTCAAAGGGGTAAGGGGCGCATATCCCCCCGGGCCAGGCGCCCACTTTTTCTTCTTTCATCCGGCCGCCGCCCCCTTAAAAGGCCCGGTTCTTCTCGTCGGCCTTCTGGCGGTTTTCCGGCTCCCGGGAGGTGAGGTAGCGGATGGCCCGCTCGATGGAGTCCTTGGAGTTGCCCCAGTCCCCTCCGGCGTTGCGGTAGTCGAACATGCGGCAGAAGTGGGTCACGTCGGCGTTCAGCTCCTCCAGATAGCGTTTGGCCAGCCCGGTGGTCACCTCCTCGAAGAGGACGAAGTTCTTTTTGGGCATTTTGGCGGCCGCCTGCAGCACCTGGCCGTAATGGCGCAGGCAGATGTAGGGCTGCTGGCTGTACAGCTGGCGGAACTCCCCGTCGGTCTGCCACAGCTTCAGGGTGCTGTCCAGCAGGTGGGCCGTGTTCTTTTCAATGTTCTCACAGACGAAGCAGTGCTCCTCCCGGCTGTGGACCGCCGCAGCCGCCTTTTTGGGCTGGGTCTTCCCCGCGGGGAACACCTCGTCATGCACGGTTTGCAGCAGGCTCTCCAAAATCAACGCCACAGAGAGCCGGCTGCCCCGGGCCAAGATCTGGTTGAAGTGCTCGGTGCAAAAGCCCAGGCGGTTGGTCTCCACCCGCACGTCCGGCTCCATCATGGCGGCGCCGGTGATGTAGGTGGCCATGCGGTCCTCCAGCATGTCCCGCATGCGGCAGAAGGGACAGCCCTCCTTGGGGAGAAACACGTCGTTTACGGGGATGGAACAAATATCTTCTCTCATGGCGAAGTCCTCCTTAACTCATGTTTCGACAATATTCTTGCATAAATATTCATTCGGGGATTTTCGGGAAAATCTGCCTTCTTTTTCGGGAGATTTGTGAAAACAGGCTGGAAAACCCACCGTTTTGCCGCTAGTATACCACAAAACCGGGGAAAAGCATAGCCTTTTCTTTTTTCCAGGGCCCCTTTTCACCCGGGGCCCCTCCCGGTGAAATGCATGTTAAATCCCTGTGGACAAACTGTGGGAAAGAAATTTGCCCCTTTCCTATTGACACAAGATAGAGGAAGGCTTCTCCTTCTTCTCTCTTTATCTTGGGGTTGTTTCGGAATCAGAAAAAAACCGTTTTTTATTCCAAATTAGAACGAAGCCGCCCTTTGTTTACATAAGCGAGAGCGCCGGAAAAAACGGTGGAAAGTCATAAATGGCTTGGGACAAGGGGTTTTTCACAGTTTCCACACAGTTTTCCACAGTCTCCGTGAAAAAACAGGTTCCCCTTCCGCAAGCCTGTGGAAAACCTGGGCGGAGAAACCCAGGCAAAAAGAATTTTTTTACATTTCATGGATAAAAATGCCGAAAAGCGGATATTCCTGCCGCGGCCCGGGGAAAAAACGGGAAGAAAGCCGCATGGGGGCTGCATTTTTATTTGAGATTTCCGGGGAGCTGTGGTATAATTGGTAAAACCATGCCGGTTGCGGAAAAGCCCGCGGCCCCACGGGCCGCCCCGGGTCTCTTCGGGGCGGCGCAGACCGAGTAAGCCATTAGAAAATGAGGTGCTCCGTTATGGAGAAAAACCGGGAAAAGCGCAGCGCCCCCCGCGAGCAGGGGCCCCGCGGCGCGGATCTCATTGCCGGGCGCAACGCCATTGCCGAAGCCCTGCGGGCCGGACGGGCCATCGACAGCCTGTACGTCCAGCGGGGAGAGCGCAGCGGCGCGCTGCAGGCCTTGGTGAAAAAGGCCAAGGAGGCGGGCGCCACCATCAAAGAGGCGGACCCCAAAAAGCTGGACTACCTTTGCGGCGGGGCCAACCACCAGGGGGTGGTGGCCGTTGCCGCGGTGAAGGAATACGCCACGGTGGAGGACCTGTTCCGCCGGGCACAAGAGAAAGACGAGCCCCCCTTTTTCGTCGTCTGCGACGAGCTGGAGGACCCCCACAACCTGGGGGCCATCCTCCGCACGGCAGAGTGCGCCGGGGCACACGGGGTCATCATCCCCAAGCGGCGCAGCGTGGGCCTCACCTACGCCGTGGGGAAGGCCTCTGCCGGGGCGGTGGAATACCTGCCCGTGGCCCGGGTGGGAAACCTGCCCTCTCTGCTGGAGGAGCTGAAGGCCCGGGGCCTTTGGATCTACGCCGCCGACATGGACGGCTCTCCCTGGTGCCAGACCGATTTCACCGGGCCCACGGCCCTGGTGATTGGCTCGGAGGGCAGGGGCGTGGGACGCCTTGTAAAGGAAAAGGCGGATTTCGTCGTGTCCCTGCCCTTAAAGGGAAACATCAACTCGCTGAACGCTTCGGTGGCGGCCGGCATCCTCTGCTATGAGGTGGCCCGCCAGCGCAGCGGCACAAAAGCGTTCAATCCGTAAAAGGAGGATGCGTATGGCACAGGATAACAAGGATTTTACCCTGGAGGATATTTTGGCGGAACAGCGGGCCCAGCGGGAGCAGGAGGCCGCCCAAAGCGCGGCGCGCCCCGCTGCCCCCCAGCAGAAGCCCAAGCCCCACCCCCTGGCGCAACAGGGCGGCAGCCAGCCCCCCGTCCGGCAAGCAGCCGCGCCCCGGCAGGAGCCCGCGCCCCCTCAGCCTGAGGAGACCGCCGACCTGAACGACTTTGCCACCGGCACGGTGGAGGTCCCTCCCCAGGAGGAGCACCCGCCCGCCCACGCGGAGGGCAAGCGGGGCAAAAAAGAGAAAAAAGAGAAGAAAAAAAAGCGGGGCCTGTTCGGCCGGAAAAAGCGGGTGCCCGATTACGACGAGAACGAGGACGACCTGTACTACGGCATCCAGCTCAAGCCCATCGACGAGTACCGCATGGGCTATGACTCCGCCGGAGAGCTGACCAGCGAGGAAGAGGCCTATAAGACCTTGTTTGACGACTCCCGAAAGGCCATCGACCAAGAGGTGGAGCAGAACTTCCAGCGGCTGCAGCGGGAGCGCCGCCGCCGCGTGGCGGAGGCTGTGCAGACCGCCGGCGTGGACGAGGAGGAAATTGCTGGCGAGTTCGGCGTGGTGGCCCCCATGCCCGTCACCTCCTTTGCCGCAGACCCCTACGCCAAGCAGCACGGCATCGGCGTGGAGGGCGGCAAGCGATTGCAGGAGGACATGACCGATATCCAAAAGGCCATGCTGGAGACCTCCTCGGACCAGACCATGGAGATTAAGCTCAACGTCCTGAACGACACCGTGGAGCTGCAGCGCATTGGCAGTGAGGCCCCCGTCTCCGACGAGGCCATCGGCCGGGTGCTGGATTCCGGCGCGCCGCTGGAACCTGTGGAAGAGGAGCCCGCCCCGGTGCAGGAGCCCGTCTATGAGCAGGCCCCTGCGGCGGAACTGCCGCCGGAGCCGGTGGAAACCCTTCCCCCAGAGGAAGCGCCCGTTCAGGAGGAGACACCCGTTCAAGAGGAAGCGCCCGTCCAGGAGGAAGCGCCCATCCAGGAGGAAGTACCTGCCCAGGAGGAGGCGCCCGCGTTCCAGGAGATCTCCTCCGGCGCCGCTATGGAAGAGCCCGCCCAGCCAGCGCAGGCGCCCTCCGCGCCTGTCCAGGAGCCGGCCGCCCCGGCGGCGGAAGAGCAGACCACGGTCATCCGCCGGCCCAAGCTCTCCGAGCCGCCCCAGGTGCACAGCATCTTCGAGTACCGGCCCCGGGGCATTCCCACCCACATCCTGCACACGGATGTGCTGCAAAGCGCCCTGCTCTCTGAATCGGAGGAGCTGCGGCAGCAGATGGAGCGGGAAGAGCGCAAGGCCGCGCCCAAGCGGCGGGTGCGCAACAAGAAGCTGGAAAGCGCCCACGAGCCCGAGCCCCCCATCCCCGATGGGGACACCGGCGAGGCCATCGACGATTACACCGGCCCCGAGGACGCCAAATCCATCTCCCACGAGCTGCGGGGCGAGATGCGGGAGCTGACCCTGCGCATGGCCATCACCGGGGTGTGTACCCTGCTTTTAACCGTAGTCAACCTGATCTTTGGCGGCCAGTTCAGCGCGGGCGGGGACCTGGGGTCCCTTCCGGTGGCCTATGTGGTGCTGACCCTGGTGTTCCTGGCGGTGGCGGCAGGGGTGTGCTACCGCACCATTGCCAACGGCCTGAAGGCCCTGTTCTCCTTTAACGCCAATTCGGACAGCGCCGCTGCCGTGGCCGCCATCGCCGTGGCCGTGCAGGCTGTGGCGGCGGCGTTCTTCCCCACCGAGCTGACTCGCGGGGAGCTGCACCTGTACGCCGTGGTGGTTTCGGCCATCCTCTTTGTCAACTCCATTGGCAAGTTGACCATGATCCGCCGCATTCACAGCAACTTCCGGTTTGTCACCTCTCGGGAGCAGAAATACAGCGTGCGCCTGTACGGCGACCACAACACCGCCTTGAAAATGGCCAAGGACTGCGTGGCCGAGACCCCTGTCATCGCCTACCAGTGCCGCACCGGCTTCTTAAAGCGGTTCTTAGAGCTCTCTTACCGGCCCGACCCGTCAGAGTCCTCCTCTCAGCTGCTGGCGCCCATTGGGCTTCTTGCCAGCCTGGTGCTGTGCATTGCCACCCTTCTCATCACCCGCAGCGTGCCCACGGCCATCAGCGCCTTTGCCGCGGCCAGCTGCGCCTGCGTGGCGGTCTCCAACATGCTTGCGGTAAACCTGCCCGTCAGCCGCCTGTGCCGCACCGCCCGCCGGGCCGGCGCCATGGTGGTGGGCTATGAAGGGGTAGAGCAGCTGGGCAATGTCAACGCCGTGCTGGTGGACGCGGAGGACCTGTTCCCCCGGGGCACCGTGGTGCTGGAGGGCATCCGCACCTTTGGCAGCCGGGCTGCCGCGGAGGACGCCATTATGGCGGCCTCTGCCCTGATGCGGGAAGTGGGCGGCCCCCTTTCCGGCGTGTTTGACCAGGTCATCAGCGAAAACGAGGACGCCCTGCCCAAGGTGGAGGGCTTTGCCTATGAGGACGGCGGCGGCATTGTGGGCAAGGTGGACGGCCGCACCATCACCCTGGGCGCCCGCGCCCTGTTCATCAACCACCGCATGCCCGTGCCCGCCCGGGAGGAGGAAAGCCAGTACGCCTCTGGCAACCAGCAGGTCATCTACATTGGCGTGGATGAGGCCGTGTGCGCCATGCTGGTGCTGACCTACGCCGCCGACCGCCGCCGCAAGAACGAGCTGCAGCGGCTGGAGGACAGCGGCGTAAGCGTCATCGTGCGCACCACCGACCCCAACGTCACCCCCCAGCTGGTCTCCCGCCTGTTCGGCATCGACACCGCCTCTGTGGGCGTTCTGGACAGCCGCCTGGGCAGCGAATATCAAAAGCTGGTGAAAAACGAGATTCCCCGGGCCGACGCCCTGGTGGCCACCAAGGGCCGCATGGAATCCATGATGAACGTGATCTCTGCCTGCGTGGAAGAGCGGCGCACCGCCGGCATGGTGGTGGCCATCCAGACGGCCGCCGTGGTGCTGTGCTTTGTGCTGGTGGCTTTCCTGGCCTGCTTTGGGGCCATGGGCCAGCTCTCCTCCCTGATCCTGTTTTTGTTCCAGCTGTTCTGGCTGGCAGTGGTCATCCTGCTGCCCAAGCTGCGGCGGTAGGCCCTTCCGCAATAAAACAAATGAAAGCCCCGGCGGCATTTGCCCGCCGGGGCTTTTTTCACCCTCCTTCCAGGGGGCCTTTTCCCGCAAAAGGGGGATTTTTGTAAAATTTTATAAAAAACAAAGCACTGTCACGGTAAATTCATAGGTTTTTCGTTTTCCCCATTGTAATCTTTGGCGCAATGTTATATAATTAGCTATGCCTTGCGGCACAGCACTTGTGCAAAACAGGAACAGTTCCCAGGGCAGCACGGCAAAGGCCGTGTACCTTGTTAAAGTGGAAGGAGTTTTGCGTTATGAACCAATATCTTGCGAAGAATATCATCAACCTGGCTGTAGCGGGCCACGGCGGCGCAGGAAAGACCTCTCTGGCGGAAGCCATGCTGTATCTGGCAGGGGTCTCGGACCGCCGTGGCAAAGTGGGCGACGGCAACACAGTGTGCGACTACGACCCCGAGGAGATCCGGCGCAAGGCCTCTATTTCCGCGGCGGTGGCCCCCCTGGAGTGGAAAAACAAGAAGATTAACCTGCTGGACGCCCCCGGCCTGTTCGACTTTGAGGGCGGCATGATGGAGGCCATGCGCGCCGCCGACACGGCGCTGATTGTGGTCTCCGGCCGGGACGGCGTGGCCGTGGGCACGGAAAAGGCCTTTGCCGCCGCGGAGAAGAACGGCCTGGCCAAGATCATCTTCGTCAACGGCCTGTGCGACGAGAGCGCCCGGTTCTACCGGGTATTCGAAGACTTGAAGGCCCAGTTTGGCCCTTCGGTGTGCCCGGTGGTGGTGCCCTTCATCCAGGATGGGCAGGCAAACATCTACATCAACCTGCTGGAGTACAAAGCCTATGACTACTCCGGCGGCAAGCCCGTGGCCGTGGCCATGCCCGACATGGGCGACCGGCTGGAGGGCCTGCGCACCGCGATCTACGAGGCCGTTGCCGAAACCGACGACGAGCTGTTTGAGAAATACTTCGCCGGCGAGCCCTTCACCCCCGAGGAGGTCATTGTGGGCGTGAGCAAGGGCGTGAAGTCCGGCACCATCACCCCCGTGTTCTGCGGCGACGCCCTGCTGATGCGGGGCATGGAGCAGTTTATGGACGGCCTGTGCTGGCTGGCCCCCTCCGCCGGGGACAAGGCCGGGGAGCTGGGCACCGATGTGGACGGCAACCCGGTGGAGCTCTCTGTCAACGAGGACGGCGCCGCGGCGGCCATCGTCTTTAAGACCGTGGCCGACCCCTTCATCGGCAAGCTCTCCTATGTGAAGGTGGTCTCCGGCAAGATCTCCACCGACTCCCAGCTGGTGAACATGCGCACCGGCAACACCGAGCGCGTGGGCAAGACCGTGATGATGGTGGGCAAAAAGCAGGTGGATGTCAAGTACATCGGCGCGGGTGACATTGGGGCCATTCCCAAGCTCTCCGCCACCAACACCGGCGACACCCTCTGCTCCCCCGCCCGGAAGGTCACCTTGGAAGGCGTGGAGTATCCCAACCCCACTTTGCGCATGGCCATTGTCCCCGCCAAGAAGGGCGAGGAGGACAAGGTGGCCCAGGGCATGATGCGCCTCTCGGAAGAGGACCCCACCCTGCAGTTTGCCACCAACAACGAGACCCATGAGATGATTTTAAGCGGCCTGGGCGAACAGCACCTGGACGTGGCGGTCTCCAAGCTGAAAACAAAATTTGGCGTGGACGTCTCTTTGAAGAAGCCCAAGGTCCCCTACCGGGAGACCATCCGCAAGACGGTGCAGGTCCAGGGCCGGCACAAGAAGCAGACCGGCGGTCACGGCCAGTTCGGCGACGTGTGGATTGAGTTCTCCCCCTGCGACAGCGAAGGCCTGGAGTTTGGCGAGCGGGTTGTGGGCGGCTCTGTGCCCAAGGGCTTCTTCCCCGCAGTGGAGAAGGGCCTGCGGGAGTGCATCCAGAAGGGCCCCCTGGCGGGCTACCCTGTGGTGGGCTTGTCCGCCGTGCTGTACGACGGCTCTTACCACCCGGTGGACTCCTCGGAAATGGCCTTTAAGACGGCGGCGGCTTTGGCCTACAAGGCGGGCATGCCCCAGGCCAACCCTGTGCTGCTGGAGCCCATCGGCCACCTGAAGGCCACCGTACCCGACAGCAACATGGGCGACGTGATGGGCGAGGTGAACAAGCGCCGGGGCCGCGTGCTGGGCATGGAGCCTGCAGGCGAAGGCCGGCAGACCGTGGAAGCGGACGTCCCCATGGCGGAGATGCACGACTTCACCACCTTCATCCGCCAGTGCACCCAGGGCCGGGGCAGCTTCACCTTTGGCTTCGAGCGGTATGAGGAAGCGCCCCAGAACGTGGCCCAAAAGGTCATTGAGGAGGCCAAGGCAGAAAACGCCGAATAAAAACACAGGTAAAAAAGAGCGTCTGGAGGGAGCCTCCGGGCGCTCTTTTCGTCATTTCAAACAGGGACATGGGGAAAAATTCTACAAAAAAGCCCTTTGAACTTGTAGTTTCCCCCTGTTATAATATAGATGGCAAAGTGGATTTTTCCCATTTTTCAGCAAAGGAGGAGAGTATATGGTCGGACGTCCCCCACCGGTAGCAGACCCCAATTTGGTGGTCAGCGGCCTGGCAAACCTAAAGCTGCACCGCAAAAAAGGAGAGAGAAGACCCACGCCTGTCATCCCTCTCCTCATCTTGATCGCTTTCATCGCGATCATTGTTCTGCTGTCGCTGCACCTGTGGCAATGGTAGGGAAAAAGGACACCCAAGTTTTCACGCTTGGATGTCCTTTTTATTGTCTGTAAAAATTTCTTGAAAAAGACGCTTGCTGTGACGATGCGTTTCCGGTGTGCTACCGGCCGGAGCGCAAGCCTATCGCCCTTGCGGGCGCGTGCGGCTTTCGCTCCTGGTTTTCTTTTTCGGCTGCGCCGGTTTAAGGCCGTGGAGCTCTGCTCCACACCTCGCAAACTTTTTGAAAAAAGTTTGACCAAAAACTTTTACGCTCGCTTCGCCCGGCGCTCTTCAGTCTTTTGCCAGCACATCGCCCCACTGGGCATTGGCCGCTTTCGCCAGGTCCCCCGGGGCCAGCTTCAGCTGCAAGCCCCGCCTGCCGCCGCTGACGTAAATAAATGGCTTCTCCCGCAGGCTTTGCTCCACCACCGTGGGGAACTGCTTCTTCATCCCCAGGGCCGTGCACCCGCCCCGGATGTACCCGGTGACGGCCAGCAGGTCCTTGACGTGGAGCATCTCCAGGGACTTCTCCCCCACCAGGGCCGCCGCCTTTTTCCGGTCCAGCTCCCCGCTCACCGGCAGCACGAACACATAGTGCCCGCCGCTTTTCCCCACGGTGACCAGGGTTTTGCACACGTCCGCCGGGTCCAGGCCCAGCTGGCGGGCCACATCCTCCCCGCCGGAGAACTCCTGGCAGGGGTAGGCGTGGGCCTCATAGGGAATTTTCATCCGGTCCAAAAGCCGCAAGGCATTGGTCTTTTCCACTTTTTCCTTGGCCATTACTTCTGGGTCTCCCCCTTGTCCTCCAGCAGGGTGATGGTCACTTCCAGCTCTTCCCCGCCCTGCAGGCTGTTTTCTGGCAGACGGTACAGGGTGACGGTGATCTCATCCCCGGGGCTGTAGCGCAGCAGCAGGTTGGAGATGTCCTGCAAATCCTCCACAGGTTCCCCGTCGATGGCGGTGATGATATCGTTTACCTGGGCCTCTGTCCCGGCAAAGGAGCTGTCCTCGTCGATAGAGGCGATCATAAAGCCCCGGGGCACCCCGTAGAAGGAGGCCTCTGCCTCGCCCAGGTCATAGCCGCTGATGCCCAGCCGCACCCGGCCCTCCACATAGCCGCCGGAGAGCAGCTGGTCGATGATATCCTTGGCTTTACTGACCGGGATGGCAAAGCCCATGCCCTCATAGCCGTCTGTGATGATCTTGGAGGAGTTGATGCCCACCACCTGGCCATACATGTTCACCAGGGGGCCGCCGGAATTGCCCGGGTTGATGGCGGCGTCCGTCTGGATATAGGTCATGCCCTCTTCGCTGTAGCGCTCCACCGCCCGGTCCAGGCCGGAGACAATGCCCCGGGTGAGGGAGCTGGCGAACCGCTCGCCGCCGGGGTTGCCAATGGCCACCACCCACTCCCCAATGGTGAGCTGGTCCGAGTCCCCAAACTCCGCCGGGGTAAAGCCGTAGTCGTTGGTCTTGATGACCGCCAGGTCCGTGGTGCGGTCCATGCCCACCACCACCGCGTCGTACTGCTGGCCGTCATAGGTGGTCACGGTGACCAGCACGCTCTTGGTGTTCAGCACCACATGGGCGTTGGTGATGATATACCCGTCGGAAGTGGCGATGATGCCCGTGCCGGAGCTGTCGGTCTCCTCCCCAGTGCGGGAGACGGTGATGGCCACCGTGGACTGCACCACCCGGTTGTAGACCTCCTGGGCGTCCAGGGCATCGCCCTCCGGCTTCTCATGGATGGTGAGGCCCTCCTCGTTGGGGGTCACATCCACCTCGGGCAGTTCGATTTCGGCCTGGCTGGCGCTGCCGTCCTGGGACTCCCCAGGTTCCTCCTGGGAGCTGTCCGGCTGGCTCTCGCTGAAGGAGGGGAGCTCCTCCCCCGGCAGGCTGGCAGAGCTGCCGCCAGTTACCCCCGCATACACCGCAAAGGCAATGAACCCCACAATGGCGCCCGCCGCCAGGGCGGAGGCCAGCCACAGGAACACCTTCAGCCCCAGGCCCATTTTCTTCCGGGGCGGCTGGGAGGCGGGCTGGGCTGGGCCCTGGGCAGGCATGGGATACCACCCCATGGGGGGCTGTCCCGCTGAGGGAGGCCCCTGGGGCGGCACAGCCCCCGGCGCGTTCTGGGGCCAGGGGGCCTGCTGCCACATCCCCTGGGGATAGGCCGGCTGGCCCCAGCCCTGCTGGGGAGGCATGCCGTATCCATAGCCCACCGGGCCATAGGGCCCATAATACCCCGGCTGGGGCGGCGGCACGGGCTGGGCGGGCTGCTGGGCTTCCGCGGGGGCTTCCTGCCGGGGGAGGTCTGGCTCCTGCACATCGGGAACAGGGGCCTCTGCCGGTTGGGGCGGGGCAGGCTGCTCCTCTTCCTCAACCGGCGGGGAAGAGGCCTGGGGGGCCTCCTCTGGGGCCGGGGTACCCTCTTCCGAAGGGGCTGCCTCGGGGGCAGGCTCCGTTCCCCGCTCTTCCGCCTCCTCCAGGGGAAGGCCCGAAGCCTCGGCCTCTTCTGGGGTGGGCATATCATTCTTCTGGTCGTCCGTCATCTTCCTTGCTCCTTTCAGGCTCCTGCTGTTCCTGCCGGGCCTCCTTTTTCCCTTTTTCCTTTCCCTTCCCCCGGGGGGCGCTCTCCTTCAGCTTGAAGGAGCCGGTGTCCTTCAGCTTGGGGGCCTCCTGGGGCTTGGGGATGTAAAACTCGAACCGGCAGAACTGACCCACCGCCGAGCTGACGGCAATGTCCCCGCCGTGGAATTTCAAAATGGTGCGCACCAGGTAGAGCCCCAGCCCCATGCCGTTCTTATCCCGGCTGCGGGACTTATCCGTCTTGTAAAACCGCTCGAAGATCATGGGCAGGTCCTCGGGGGCAATGCCCGGGCCGCTGTTTTCAATGACCACCGTGGTGCGGTCGATGCTGTCGCTGACCTGCACGGCGATATAGCCCCCCTCGTTGGTGAACTTCACCGCGTTCTCAATCAGGTTGTACACCACCTGATGCAGCAGGTCCTGGTCGCCCCACACCTCTTGGGGGGCGGCTTCCTCCAGGCCCCGAATCTCAATCCCCTTCTCGTCGATCTTCTGCTCAAAGGTCAGCAGGGTGGTCACCACCGTGTTGGTGATGTCGAACCGGGAGGGGTGCAGCTTCATTTCCCCGCTGTCGATGCGGGACAGGTCCAGCATGGATTTCACCAAGCGGGAAAGCCGCTTCACCTCATCCGAGACAATGTGCAGGTACTTGCTCTCCTGTTCCTTGGGGATGGTGCCGTCCAAAATGCCGTCGATAAACCCGGCAATGGTGGTCATCGGGGTTTTCAGCTCGTGGCTGACGTTGGCGATAAAGCTGCGGCGGGTCCCCTCTGAGTTGGAGAGGGAGTTGGCCATATTGTTGAAGGAGACCGCCAGCTGGCCCAGCTCGTCTGAGCTGGTGACAGGCACCCGCACGGAAAAATCCCCGCTGCCAAAGCTGCGGGCGGCAGCGCTCATCTGCCGCAGGGGCTTTACCAGCCGGAATGCGAACACCCCCACCACGCAGAAGGTGATGGCCAAGGCCGCGACCGCCGCCACCAAGAACATCTGCAGCGCCTCCCCCTCGAAAGCGTTCACCGAGGCGGCGCTGGTGGCGGCGAACACCGTGCCCACGCACTGGCCCTCGCTGGTGTACATGGGCACCCCTATGATATAAGAGGGACTTTGGTACAGCCCGCCAAAGGTGCCCCGGCCCTCATAGCCGCTTTGGGCGGCGGCCGCCACCGTCTGCTTGGGGACGGTCTGGGGGTCGGTGAGCTTGCTGTTGGCGTAGTTCCCCAGCAGGATGTTCCCCTCTAAATCCGTGATGAAGATATCGGCGTCGATGCTGGTGGAAAAGGTGGCGATAAAGCCTTTGAGCACATTGGTTTCCAACTGATAGCTGTCCTCGCCGCTTTTGGTGAGGAACACGCTGGACACATCGGCAATGGAATTGGCGTTTTTCAGCAGCAGGTCCTTTTTCTCTCCCCGCCAATACTGGGCAAAAAAGGCCATCATCACCGTGCCCAGCATGATAAAGCTGAGCACCACAATGCCCATGGTAATGCCCAGATAGCGGGTGAAAATGCTCTTCTGGATGGCGCCCACCCGCTCCCGCCGCTGAAACCGGGGAGCGCTCACTCCTTCACCTCAAACTTGTAGCCCACGCCCCACACGGTCTTCAGGGCCCACTTGTCCGAGGCGCCCTCCAGCTTTTCCCGCAGGCGCTTCACATGGACGTCCACGGTGCGGCTGTCGCCGTAATAGTCGAAGCCCCACACCTCGTCCAGCAGCTGGTCCCGGGTGAACACCCGGTTGGGGTTGGAGGCCAGGTGGTAAATCAGCTCCATCTCCTTGGGGGGCGTGTCCACCTGCACGCCCTTCACCTTCAGCTCGTAGTTGGTCAGGTTGATGGACAGGTTCTCATAGTGGACCTCTTTATTCTCGCTCTTGTCCTCGCTCTGCTTGCCGCTGCGGCGCAGCACCGCCCCAATGCGGGCGATGACCTCCTTGGTCTCAAAGGGCTTGACCACATAGTCGTCGGCCCCCAGCTCCAGGCCCAGCACCTTGTCGAACACCTCGCCCTTGGCGGTGAGCATGATGATGGGGCAGGAGGACTTTTTCCGGATCTCCCGGCACACCTGCCAGCCGTCCAGGCCGGGCAGCATGATGTCCAGCAGCAGCAGGTCCGGGCCGAAGGAGTCGAACATTTTCAGGGCCGTCTCGCCGTCGTTGGCGATGGACGCCTCATAGCCCTCTTTTTCGATGTAAAGCCGCAAAAGCTCGCAGATATTGGTATCGTCATCCACAATCAGGATCCTTCCAGATGCCATGGTGGAACCCTCCCTTTCCAAATATTGATCGAAAACAGGTATGAACTTCCAATTCTAATTTATTGTACCCGTAATCTGTGGCAAAAGCAAGAAAAAGCCGTGAAGAAACTGTGAAAGCGGGGCCCAGCCCCACGGCGCGCCCCCCATGGGCGCAAAGGCGTTTCCCCCAAACGCCGCGGACCGCCGGCGGAGAAACCGGTTTTCCCCATCCCCGCGCTCCGCTGGGGAAAAATCCACAGAAATGCAGGCACATTTTTGGGAAAACGCCCCGGAAAAACCCCTTGCCTTTTTCCCGCGGGTATGCTACAATCATTTCACTTTAATGCGCCTATGCTTTAAAGCATACTAGCTTTAAAGTTAAAAAGCAAAAGGATGTGGGGACATTGAGCAAGGAAGTGACCATTTGGGTTGTCATTGGGGTGTACGCCCTGTTCATGCTGGGCGTGGGTGTTTGGTACTCCCGCAAGGGCACGGACATGGCGGGCTTTACGGTGGGGGGCCGCAGCGCCGGGGCGTGGATTTCCGCTCTCTCCTACGGCACAGCCTACTTCTCCGCCGTGATGTTCATTGGCTACTCGGGGGGCTCTGGGTGGAGCTACGGCCTGTGGAGCGTGCTGGTGGGCGTGGGAAACGCGGTGTTCGGCACCCTGCTGGCCTGGCTGGTGCTGGCCAACCGCACCCGGGACCTGACCCGCCGCCACGATGTGAAATCCATGCCCCAGCTGTTTGAAAAGCGCTTCCAAAGCCCGGGCATGCGGCTGTTTGCCTGCGTGGTCATCTTTGTGTTCCTCATCCCCTACTCGGCCTCGGTGTACAAGGGCCTTACCAGCGTGTGCTCGGTGATCCTGGGCATCGACGAGACGGTGTGCATGCTCATCATCGCCATTGCCTCGGCGGTGGTGCTGGTGCTGGGGGGCTACATGGCCACCCTGAAGGCGGACTTCGTCCAGGGATTCATCATGATGGTGGGCGTAGCGGCCCTGATTGTGCTGGTGGTGCAGTCCCCCCAGGTGGGCGGGCTTTCCCAGGGCTTCTCCAACATGGTGGACTACATGGAGAGCCACCAGATGTCCCCCCTGCCGGGGAACTCCGCCCTGGCCCTGGTCTCCACCGTGCTGATGACCAGCTTTGGCACTTGGGGGCTGCCTCAGATGGTGCACAAGTACTACGGCATCCGGGACAAGCGGGAGGTGAGCCGGGGGGTTATCATCTCCACCTTCTTCTCCCTGCTGGTGGCGGGGGGCGGTTACTTCATCGGGTCCTTCTCCCACCTGTTCTTTGGGGAGGACCTGCCCCAAGGCGGCACGGACTACATTGTCCCCCTGATGCTCAATTCCGCCGGGCTGCCCAACCTGCTTATCGGCGTCATTTTGGTGCTGCTGATTTCCGCCTCGGTATCCACCCTTTCCAGCATCACCCTGACGGCCTGCTCCACCGTCTCCATGGACTTGATTAAGGCCAGCTGGCTCAAGGGCCTGGGGGAGCGGACCCTGGCCACTGTCACCCGGCTTTTGTGCCTGGCCTTTGTGGTACTCAGCTACCTCATCGCCAACTACCCCACCCCTATTTTGGAGATGATGTCCTACTCCTGGGGTATCCTCTCCGGGGCGTTTCTGGCGCCCTACGTCCTCACCCTGTACTGGAAAGGCGTCAACCGCGCCGGGGCCTGGGCGGGGATGCTGGGGGGCTTTCTCACTGCCTTTGTGCCGGCGGCGGCCTCGGGCTTCACCACCCCCAACGGGCCGCTGTACGCCTGCCTGGCCATGCTGGTGTCCTTCCTGCTGTGCCTGGGGGTCAGCCCCCTGGCCCGCAAGCGCGGCTGGAAAGCCGGGGCCGCCAACCCCGCCTTTTACGAAAAAACGGAAAACGCATGAAAAAAGGGAGAGCCGCGGCTCTCCCTTTTTTTACAGCTCTGCCTCCACAAAGTGCTCCGGAAACCTGTCCCAATAGCCCCGATAGACCCGGGCGCTGTCCCCGTCCAGGTTCAGCTGGTACAGGCGGAACACCACAGAGATGTCCTTGGGCTGCCACTGCTCCCGGTAGGAGTAGCGGTACACCATGCCCAGCTTCTGCATCACCCGGCCGCTGCGGGGGTTCTCCCGGTCGTGGGTAGCGGTGACAAAGGGCACGCCGTCCCGCTCCATCTGGGCCAGCACCGCCCGGGCGGCTTCTGTGACAATGCCCCGGCCCCAGAACTCTTTGCGCAGGCCGTAGCCAAAGTCCCGGGCGCCCTCTGTCTCCCCGTTGATATAGCCGATGGGCACGTTGTCCTCTTTGCGGCAGATGGCGTAGGCGTAGCCCTGGGCCTTGGCGTACACAGGGGCATAGCGCTCTTTGTAAAAGGCCAGGGCCTCTTCCAGGCTCTTCACCGGGAACCAGGGCAGGAAACGGTTGGCTTCCCCGTCGGAAAAAATGCGGAACAGGGCCTCCCGGTCCGCCTCTGTGAAGCGCCGCAGGATGAGGCGTTGGGTCTCCAGTTGAGGGGTATTCATACATCCGCTCCTTTCCGCCCCGCCGGGCGGGGCGCTTTCTTCCATGACAGCGATTACAGCATGAGCTCCAGCACTTGGGGAAGGGCTTCCACCTGGATGCTCTCCCCGCCGGGGACGTACTCCCCGTCCAGGGACCAGGGGAAGGGCTCCGGGCAGGTGAACACCGCCCGCCTCACCGGCTGCTGGATGACCAGGTCCCCGTCGTATTTGCACTGGTGGAGCATGCGCACCGCCTGGCCCAGCTCCACCGGGTTTTTGGGCATGCGCACCAGGGTCAGCTCCAGCAGGCCGTCATCCAGGCGGACCGTCTCCGGGTCCAGCTTGACCACGCCCCCCACGGACAGGGTGTTGGTCACCGCGCCGAAGAGGAACTCCCCCTCACAGCGGACGTCCCCAGCCTCCACCCGAAGGGACTGGGGCCGCAGGGAGGGCAGCTCCCGCACGCTTTCCAGTACATAGGCCAGGTGGCCCAAGGCCGCCTTCACCCGGGGCTCTGCCTTGTAAGAGGACTGGGTGAACGCCCCGAAGGACGCCACATACAGGAACGCCCTGTCCCCAAAGCGGCCCAGGTCCAGCCGGTGGGCGCTGCCGTGAAGGATCTGCTCCGCCGCCCGGGCCGGCTCTTTCGGCAGCCCCAGGGAGCGGGCGAAGTCGTTGGTGGTGCCCAGGGGCACATAGCCCAGGGGGATCTTGACGTCCAGCCTTCCCAGGCAGTTGATGCCGTGGCTCAAGGTGCCATCACCCCCGCAGAAAACCAGCAGGTCCGGCTGGGCGGCGGCCGCCTGTTCCAAAAAGGCCTCCCCCTCCTGGGGGGACTCGGTATAGGCCAAGCGGGTGCGGGCGCCGCCCAGGGCAAACACCCGGCGGATCTGCTCCCCGTTCTGCCGGGCCCGCTGCCGGCCCGCGTGGGTGTTCACCAGAATCCAGGCTTCCATTGGGCTCAACCTCTGCTGCGGAGGACCACATCCTCCAGGATCTTGGCGCAGAACTCCGCCCCCAGCAGGCCGCTGTCCAGCACCAGGTGGTAGCCGTCCCGCTCCCGCCAAGAGCCGCCCGTGTTCACATGGTAGAAGTGGGAGCGCCGGTGGTCAAACCGGTGCAGGGTGGAGGCCGCGTGATCCCCGGGAATGCCGTACTCCTCCCGGGCCCGGCGCAGGCGCTCTTCCCGGCTGGCGTGGATAAACACGTTCAGCACATCTCCCCGCTCCCGCAGCACCCAGCCCGCGCACCGGCCCACCAGCACGCAGGGCCCCTGCTGGGCCAGCCTTTGGATAATCTCCCCTTCCAGCACGTTGAGCTGGTCTGTGCGGGAGATCTCTGGCAGCTGGCCCAGGGAGGTCTTCCCCATGGCCACCAGGGAGTAGAGCAGGGAGTTGGTGTCCGTCTCCTCCAGCTGCTCAATATACTCTGGGGTGGTGCCGCTTTCCCGGGCGGCAATCTCCAGAATCTCCCGGCCGTAGACCGGGACGCCCAGGGCCTTGCCCAGCAGCCTGCCCACCTGGGTGCCGCCGCTGGCGTATTCTCTTTCAATGGTGACAATTTGGAACGCTTTCATCCCGATCCTCCCTTTCAGCCGGCCTGTTCTTCCTTAGAGGCTTCAAACTGGCTGTTGTACAGCTCTGCGTAGAAGCCGTTCTTCTCCATCAGCTCTTGGTGGGTGCCCTGCTCCACAATGTCCCCGTCCTTCAGGCAGAGGATCAGGTCCGCCTCTCGGATGGTGGACAGCCGGTGGGCGATGATAAAGCTGGTGCGGCCCTTCATCAGGTTGTCCATGGCCTTTTGGATGAGCACCTCGGTGCGGGTGTCCACCGAGCTGGTGGCCTCGTCCAAGATCATCACCTTGGAGTCCGCCAGCACTGCCCGGGCAATGGTCAAAAGCTGCTTCTGCCCCTGGGACACATTGCTGGCCTCCTCGTTGAGCTCCATCTGGTAGCCCCCCGGCAGGGTGCGGATGAAGTGGTCCGCCTGGGCGGTCTTGGCGGCCTGCACCACCTCCTCGTCGGTGGCGGTGAGCTTGCCGTAGCGGATGTTCTCCAGAATGCTGCCGCTGTACAGCCAGGCGTCCTGCAGCACCATGCCGAACTGGCTGCGCAAATCCGTGCGGGAGAAGTCGGTGATGGGGTGGCCGTCCAGGGTGATCTGCCCGCCCTTCAGGTCGTGGAAGCGCATGAGGAGCTTGACCATGGTGGTCTTGCCCGCGCCGGTAGGCCCCACAATGGCCACCTTCTGCCCGGCTTTCACCGTGGCGGAAAAGTCCCGGATGACCAGGTCCTCGCTGTCCTCATAGCCAAACTGCACGTGGTCGAAAACGATGTCTCCCCGCAGGTCCAGGTCCTTAGTCTGGAGCTTGGGCGCCTCCTCCGGTTCCTCGGCCTCGCCCAGGAACTGGAAAATCCGCTCGGCGGCGGCCACGGTCATCTGCAGCTGGTTAGAGATGTTGGCCAGCTGGTTAATGGGCTGGGTAAAGCTGCGCACATACTGGATGAACGCCTGGATGCCGCCGATGGTCATGGTGCCGCCAGCAGCCATAGAGGCCCCCACCATGCAGATGACCACATAGCCCAGGTTGCCCACAAAGTTCATCACGGGCATCATCAGGCCCGAGAGGAACTGGGACTTCCAGCCCGCGTTATAGAGCTTTTCATTCTCCCGCTCGAAGGCCTCCACCGCCTTCTCCTCCCGGCCAAAGGCCTTGACGATCAGGTGGCCGCCGTACATCTCCTCCACCTGGCCGTTGACAGTGCCCAGGTACTTCTGCTGGTTTTTAAAGTGCTTTTGGGAGAACTTGACGATGACCATGACAAAGGCCAGGGAAACCGGGATGATGCACAGGGCCACCAGGGTCAGCTGCCAGCTGATGGAGAGCATCATGATGAGCACGCCCACCAGGGTGCACACCGAGGTGATCAGCTGGGTGATGCTCTGGTTCAGGGAATTTGTCAGGGTGTCCACATCGTTGGTAATGCGGGAGAGCACGTCCCCCTGGCTCACCCTGTGGAAATAGGACAGGGGCAGCTTGTTGATCTTCTTCTCAATGGCGTCCCGCAGGCCGTAGGAAACGTCCGCGGAGACCCCGGCCATGATGAAGCCCTGGGCGTAGGAGAACCCGGCGCTGAGCAGGTAAATGCCCCCCAGCACCAGCAGCACCACGCCGATGTAGCCGAAGTCGATGCCGCCGGCCTCGCCGGTGACCATGCGCATCAGGCCCGCCGCCAGCTCGTCGGTGGCCTTGGCCAGCACCTTGGGCCCGGCGATGGAGAACACCGTGGAGGCCGCCGCGAACACCATGACGAAGATCATGGGGACCCAGAAGGGGCGCAGGTAGGCCAGCAGCTTTTTGGAGCTTCCCTTGAAGTTCTTGGCTTTTTCCCCCGCCATAACGGGGCCGCGATGGGGGCCCCCGTGGGGGGCGCGTCTGGGCTCACTCATTCCAATTCCTCCTTTTGCAGCTGGCTTTCCGCAATCTCCCGGTACTCGGGGCAGGTCTTCAGCAGCTCTTGGTGGGTGCCCTTGCCCACCATGCGCCCCTGGTCCAGCACAATGATCTGCTGGGCGTGCATAATGGTGCTCACCCGCTGGGCCACCAACAGCACCGTGGCCTGGGCGGTATCCTTGGCCAGGGCCTTCCGCAGGGCGGCGTCGGTCTTAAAGTCCAGGGCGGAGAAGCTGTCGTCAAAGATATAGATGGGGGCCTTGCGGGTCAGGGCCCGGGCGATGGAGAGCCGCTGCCGCTGGCCGCCGGACACGTTGGTGCCCCCCTGGGAGATGGGGGACTGGACGCCCTCGTCCATCCCCTCCACAAAGCCCAGGGCCTGGGCGGTGGAGAGGGCCGCTTTCAGCTCTTCCTCATCCGCGTCCTCCTTGCCGTAGCGCAGGTTCTCCGCCACCGTGCCGGAGAAGAGCATCCCTTTCTGGGGGGCGTAGCCGATCAGCTCCCGCAGCCGGTGCTGGGAGAGGCTGCGCACGTCCACCCCGTCAATGGTGATGGAGCCCTCGGTCACATCGTAGAACCGGGGGAGCAGGTTCACCAGGGTGGATTTGCCCGAGCCCGTAGCCCCGATGAAGGCCGTGGTCTCCCCGGGCTTGGCCACAAAGGAGATATGCTCCAGCACATTGTGCTCCGCGCCGCCATAGCGGAAAGACACATCCTTAAATTCCACCAGGCCCTTGGGATTGGAGAGGGCCTCTGGCTTTTCGGGGTCCTGAATGGCCAGGGGCGCGTCCAGCACCTCTAGAATGCGCCCGGCGGACACGCTGGCCCGGGGCACCATAATGAACATCATGGCAATCATTAAAAAGGCGGAGATGATCTGCATGGCGTACTGGATGAATGCCATCATGTCGCCAATCTGCAGGGTGCTTTCGGCAATGGCGTGGCCGCCCACCCACACAATGAGGATGGAGAGCAGGTTCATCACAAACATCATGGCGGGGATCATGCCGCTCATCACCCGCTGGACAAACCGGGTGGTTTCCATCAGGTCCCGGTTGGCCTTGTCGAAGCGGCGCTCCTCATAGCCCTCGTTGCCAAAGGCCCGCACCACCATCATGCCGGAAAGGCCCTCCCGGCTGACCAGGTTCAACCGGTCGATGAGCTTTTGCAAAGATTTGAACTTGGGCAGGGCCACCGCCAGGGCCACGGCGATGAGCCCAATGAGCACCACCACTGCCGCCGCAATGAGCCAGCTGAGGGAAACGCTCTTCCCCACGGCGAAAATGATGCCGCCAATGCCCATGATGGGCGCGTAGCAGATCATCCGCACGCCCATGGTGATCAGCATTTGGATCTGCTGCACGTCGTTGGTGGTGCGAGTAATCAGAGAGGCGGTGGAGAACCGGTCGAACTCCCCATTGGAGAAACTCTCCACCTTGGCGAACAGGTCATGGCGCAGGCGGCGGCCCACCGTGGCGGCCATGCGGGCCGAGAAGAAGCCCACCAGCACCGTGGCGGCAACCCCCAGCAGGGCCACCCCCAGCATCTGCAGGCCCTTGTTCCAAATATAGCCGGACTGAAGGGCGTTCACGTCCACGCCCAGTTCCTGGTAAAACAGCCGCGCCAGGGTGACGCCCACCTGCCCCCCCAGCATGGAGTCGCTGGAAGCGGCCTGCTCCTGGGCCTGCTGAATGCTCTCCTGGGGCACATAGGAGAGCAGGGGGATCAGCTGGTAAAGCTGGTCCATGTCCACATTGTCCAAGCCCTGGGAAACGTCAAAGGAAGAGCCCGTGCCCTCCTGCTGGGAGGCGTCCTGCCCGGCAGAGGGGTTCTCCCCCTCCCCATCGCCCACCCAGCTGGAAGGCTCGCCGGTTTCCTGAGAGAGGCCGGCCTCCTCCTGAGAGGCGCTGGCGCCCTCTTGGCCATAAGCGGGCTGCTGGCTGTCATAAAGGGTGACCCCCTCTCCGGCGCGGGGCTGGGGCACCAAAGGCTGGCCGCCCTCCTCCTCGCCGGAAGAAAGGCCGCTGTCCATCCCCTCCTGGGAAAAGTCCTCATCCACGGCGCCCTCCATGCCGCTGGCCGCTTCCCCAAGCCCGGCCTCCGGCAGCTGGGAGGGCGCCTGGGCCTGGGCCAGCTGGGCCGCGGCCTGTTCCAGCTCGCCGCTCTCCCCCGCCTGCTGCAGGTACAGCAGCATGGCGTAGCTGGCCCGGCTGTAGGCGCTGTCCAGGGCGGCCTTAGCGTCCTGGGGCTCCTCCTGCTGGGAGGCCTCCTCCCCGGCGCTGTCCCCGGCCTGGCTGCTTGCAAGGCCGCTTTCCCCCAGCGCGCTCTCCGCCGCGCTGCTCCCGGCCTGGCTGTCTTCCGGAAGCTCTTCCCCGGCCAGGTCCTCCCGCAGCACGCAGATTGCCTCTTCCCGCGCCATGGGATACTCCTCCGACAGGCGCTGGGCCTCGCTGCTGCCGGGCTCGATGGTGTAATAGTTCTCCTCCAGCAGCTGGCGGTCCTCCTCTGAGGCGAAGGCCAAAAGCAGCTCCATCCCCTCTTGGCGCAGGGCCTCTGGGGCCCCTTCCTCAATCCCGCTCTGCTGGATGCCCACATTCACCATGTCGCTCATCAAGTTGGGCAGGCTTAGGTCGCACATGGCCTGGCCGAACAGCAGCACCAGGCACAGCAGCACAATGCCCACAAAAGGCTTGCCATAGCGGACAATCAGTTTCATTCCCGTTTCATCCTTTCGGTTCCTCCGGCTCGTCTGCCAAAGGGCATTCATTCAGGTTTCGCGTCAATTTTCCCACCATGGAGTAGAAGGCCTCCGCCTCCTCCCGGGTGATGCCGCGGCACAGCTGGGAAAAGAAGGCCTCTTTGGCCAGCACCAGCCGGTCCACTGTGGCCTGGGCCGGGGGCAGCAGCCGCAGCCGGGCCACCCGGCGGTCCCGGGCGTCGGGGCTGGCCTGCAGGTAGCCCCGCTTGAGAAGCAGGTCCACCGACTTGCTCACCAGGCTGCGGGGCATGCCCCGCTGGCGGCTGATGTCCCGGGCGGTGTCATAGCCTCCCTTGGCCAAAAACAGCAGCACCTCTATTTCATTTTGGGAGAGACCCTCGCTTTGGGCAGCCTCCCGCAGGGCGGCGCGCACGCTGCGCCGCACCCGCATCATCACCACCGCAAGGTTTTCCTCCAGCCTATCCGGCCCCCGCGTCTGCTCCACTGCCCGGGCCTCCTTTCTGCGCAATTCTGCAAAATTGTTTCTTTTTGAACTTTTTGTGCAAGGGAGATTATAGCACCCGCCCCAAAGGGCCGTCAACCGGCTGGGGCAGAATTTACGGTTTTTTCATATTTTTCCCCAAAGGGCGTGAAAAAAGCCCCGGCGTTTGCCAGGGCTGTTCCTTTATTTCCCTTCCAGGGCCCTTCCGTTCCCAGGGCTTACAGGGCCGGGCTTCCCGCCCTGCAAAGGCGCTTCTCCAACTCCAGCTCGTCCCGAAGGGGGATGCCCCCCTCTCCCACCAGGGGGAGAGAGGGTTTCAAGGTTTTCCGGGCCTCTGTCACAGCGTCCCGGTGCAAGGCCGCCAGGGAAAACCCCCGCCGCTGGTAAAAGGCCAGGGCGTGGGCGTTGTCGTTGGTGGTCACCAGCCACAGGCGCTTGCAGCCACACCGGCGGGCCAGCGCTTCCACGGCCCCCAACAGGGCGCTGCCCACGCCCCGGCCCTGCTCCAGGGCCTCCAGCAGGGCCACCTCCCACTGGTCCCCCTCTGGGTGGTAGAGGAGGTATCCCACCAGCCTGTCCTCTTCCCCCACCCACAGGCCGGGCAGCTGGCGGGCGTCCAACAGCCTGCCCCGGCTGGCGATCAACGGGCCGCCCCAGTTTTCCCGCAGCAGGGGCTCCAGGGCCTGCCGCTGCGGGGCCGCCAAGGGCTGGGCCTGCCACACAGCGCTCACCGGCTCAGCTTGTAGACCGCCGCGCCGTGAGCAGGCAGGACAGCGGCCAGCTTCCCGTCCACCGTTCCCACATCCCGGTGGCTCCACAGCTCCCGGGCGGTGTAAGTTCCCTCCAGCTCCAGCTCCTCCCAGCAGGCGGAGACCTCCTTCTCCCCGTCGGACAGGTTGAACAGCGCCACATACACGCCGCCGTCCCGGGTGTCCACACTGCGCCAGGCGGCGGCCTTGTCCGTGCGGTACACCTGGTGGGCGCCTGTGCCGTAGCGGTGCATGTCCAAGATCTCCCGGTTGGTCAGCAGGGAGAGGGTGAACGCGTCGTTGTCCCGCATCTCGCCGCCCATGATGAGGGGGCTGCGGAAGATGCACCACAGGCTCATCATGGTGATCTGCTCTTCCTTCGTGAACTTGGTCCAGGTGCTCTCCTCTGAGAAGCCCTTCAAATGCAGCCGCAGGCGGCCGATGGGCAGCATGTCGCAGTCGGGCCAGCAGCCCGGGGAGACCTGGCGCTCCCACACCTCGCAGCGCCAGAACATCTCCAGCAGCAGGTCCCACTGGTCCCAGAAGTCGTCGGTGATGCGCCACATGTTGGCGTTCTGCCGCAGGTGCCACGCCTTATCAATGACCGCCGGCCCCGGGGACAGGGACAGCACCATGGGCCTGCCGCACTTGTCGATGGCCCTGCGGATCATCTCAATCTCCTTCTCGGCGGAGTAGGGGTTGTTGGGGTAGGCGTTGGTGTTGCAGATATCGTCCACCTTCACGTAGTCCACCCCCCAGGAGGCATACAGCTCAAAGAGGGAGTCATAGTAGGCCTGGGCCCCCTCCTTGCTGGCGTCGATGCCGTACATATCCGTGTTCCACCGGCAGACAGAGGCGTCCGAGGCGATCTTGTCGCAGGTGGTGTCCGTGCCCTTTACCGGCAGGTGCTGGTGCACCGCCAGCCGGGGCACGCCCCGCATGATGTGGATGCCGAACTTCAGCCCCATGCCGTGGATCTTCTCCGCGATGGGCCCAAAGCCCCTGCCCCCCGCGGCGGAGGGGAACCGCTCCACGGCGGGCAGCTGGCGGCCATACTCGTCCAAAGTCAGCCAGGCGAAGGGCACATAATAGGGGCTTACCTTCCCAGCGGTGGGCTCGCTCCACTGGATGTCGCAGCAGACGTATTCCCAGCCAAATTCCTTTAGGTGTTCGGCCATATACTGGGCGTTGCCCAGCAGCTGCTCCTCGTTGACCGAGGGGCCGTAGCAGTCCCAGCTGTTCCACCCCATGGGCGGGGTGAGGGCCACATGGTCCTTTTTCATGGGATCTTCCTCCCTTTCTTTTCCTTTTGCACAGAGTCCCGCTCCGCCAGGCCCCAGTCCAGCACCACGCTCTGCTCTTCCCGGCCGTTGATAAGCCCCAGCAGCTTGCGGGCCGCGCTGGCCCCCAGGTTCTCCTTGGGGTGGTCAAAAGAGGTGAGCCCCACCGTGGCAAAGGCCCCCAAGGGGCTGTTGTCAAAGCTGATGAGGGCCTTGTCCCCCGGCACCGTCAGCCCGTGGCTGTACAGCGCCTTTTCCAGCTTTACAGCCACTTCGTCGTTATAGCACACCACGGCGGTGCATTGGGAGAGGCGCTCCAGCACCCGGGTAATGCCCGGCTCCTCCTTCAAGAAAGTGTCCCGGCTGCCCGAGTCGAACCACAGCACCCACTGATCCTGCAGGGCCAGCCCGTGTTTTAAAAGGCCCCGGGTATAGCCGTCATACCGGCCCAGGCCCTGCATGTCATCGCTTTTAAAGATGCCGCCGATCTTCCGGTGGCCCCGGGCCACCAGGTACTCCACCGCCTGGAGCCCGCCGGCCCGGTCGTCCATGGTGACAGAGACGCAGCCCTCCAGCGCGGGGTAATAGCCGTTGAAAAACACCACGGGAATTCCCATCTCCCGCAGCTTCTCATACAGGGGCAGGTTGGGGTTGGGCAGGGCGCTTTTGGTGCCCTCCACAATCAGCCCGTCCACCTGCTTGTCAATGTACTCCTCCAGCATGCGGCGCTCGTTGTCCACCTGGTTTTTCGTGGCGGAAAGCAGGGGGAAAAACCCCTCTTCCGAAAGCTCCGCCTCAATGCCCCGCAGGATGGAGGGGAAGATGTACTCGCTGATATAGGTGGCCATCACCCCCACGTTCCAAGAGCGCTTGCGCCGGGGCTCGCCGCAGCGCACATAGGTGCCGCTGCCCTGCCTGCGCTCAATCAGCTGCTCCTGCTCCAGCAGGGAGAGGGCCTGGCGGACAGTCTGGCGGCTCATACCATACTCTTGGGCCATCTCGTTCTCCCCGGGAAGGCGCTGGCCCTTCTGGTAGGCTCCCCGCAGGATTTCCCGCTTCAGCCTTTCAAACAGCTGGGCGTATTTCGATCTGTACCGCATCATGCAGCCCCCTTTTCCCCGGACCTGGCCGGGCAAATTTGTACTTACATTTTACCGGATTTTCCCCGGCGCTGTCAAGGCGGCGCCCCGGGCAATTGCCGGAAATTCTTTCTCTCCCCTTCTCCCTCCTTCTCCCTCCCGCTGGACAGGCGCCTTGGGGCAGGGGCGTGCCGCCCTCAGCCCCCTGATACCGCGGCCTCCACTGTCTGGTGGTAAGCGGGGCAGGCCTTCTTCAGGGAAACGGGCCTGCCTTTCTCATTGATAAAACAGTGCTCGGTGCGCCCCTGGCAGCGCAGAGCCCCAGTAGCCTTGTCCCGCACCGCGTAGGAAAAGGCAATGCGGGTGCCAGTGTACCATTCCGCCCTTGTCTCGATGACCACCGTCTCCCCATAGCGGGACATGGTGCGGTACTCCGCCTCGGCCTTCAGCACGGGGCTCATCACGCCCAGGGCTTCCATCCTGTCATACCCAAAGCCGCCCTCGGCCATCAGCCAGGTGCGGGCCTCCTCAAACCAGCGGATGTAGTTGGAGTGATGCACGCAGCCCATGCGGTCCGTCTCGTAATACTGCACCACATGCTCATAAAACACAGCTTCCACAGAAAAAGCCTCCTTTGTTTTGCTCAGGGCCCTGCCCTTCCCCTGGTATTATAGCACCCCTCTTTCCGGGGGACAAGAGCGGGCCCTGCCCTCTGGCGGGCTGGGATTTCCAGGGGGTTTTTCCACAGGTTGCCTTGGGTGTGCGGTTGATTTTTCCGTCGAAAAATGCTACTATGGAATGGATATAAATTTTTGCAGGAAAGACCTTTTATAAATTCGAGAAATATTCTTAAAAACAGGAAGAAACTTTGTCCCGCTTTAGGAATATTGTATTGTACCCGGCCCCTTCGTTCCCCTTGGGGAAGGGGCGCCGGGCCAGCGGGAGCTGCTCCCGCTTTATGGGAAAGGATGGTCAAAAAATTTTATGAAGATCGGTTTGGACGTGGGCTCCACCACCCTGAAATGTATGGTCTATGATGGGCAGGACCAGCCCATCTATCAGGAGTATGAACGGCACTTCTCCCAAATTGCCGAGAAGGCCTCTGGCATGCTTACCCGCATCCAGGAAAAGTTCCCCCAGACAAAGCGGGCCAGCCTGTGCGTGTCCGGTTCGGCGGGCATGGGCCTGGCGGAGGACCTGCATATCCCCTTTGTGCAGGAGGTGTACGCCACCCGCACCGCTGTGAAGAAGTACATCCCCCAAGCGGACGTGGTCATCGAGCTGGGGGGCGAGGACGCCAAAATCCTGTTCCTGGCCGGCTCTATGGAGGTGCGCATGAACGGCTCCTGCGCCGGCGGCACCGGGGCCTTTATCGACCAGATGGCCACGCTGCTCTCCATCACCCCCGAGGAGCTGAACACCATTGCCGGGCAGAGCCAGCGCTCTTACAGCATTGCCTCCCGGTGCGGGGTGTTCGCCAAGTCCGACATCCAGGCGCTTTTGAACCAGGGCGCCCAGAAAAACGACATCGCCCAGAGCATCCTCACCGCCGTGGTGAACCAGACCATTGCGGGCCTGGCCCAGGGCCGGGAGATTGAGGGCAAGGTGGTGTACCTGGGCGGGCCGCTGACCTTCCTCTCCCAGCTGCGGGCGGCCTTTGACCGCATTTTGGGCGTGGAGGGCCTGTGCCCGGAAAATTCCCTGTACTATGTGGCGGCGGGCGCGGCCCTCTCCCATACCGGCGAGGAGTTCGGCCTGGCGGAAATCACGGACCGCATCGCCCATTACAGCTCCAGCCACCACTACCAGAGCAGCGCCGCCCTCTTCCACGACGAGGAGGAGTATCAGGAGTTCCTCCTGCGCCACCAGAAGGACAGCGTCCCCACCGACGCCCCCCTGCTGGAGGACAAAGCGGCCTATGTGGGCATTGACGCCGGCTCCACCACGGTGAAGGCCGTGGCGGTCAACTCCAAGGAGGAGATCATCTTCTCCCGCTACCTGCCCAACTCTGGCAACCCGGTGCCCCTGGTGCGGGACTTCCTCCAGGAGCTCTACAAAAAGTTCCCGGATATCCAGGTCCTCTCCTCCGCCTCCACGGGCTACGGTGAGGAGATCATCAAAAACGCCTTCGGCCTGGACATGGGCGTGGTGGAGACCATTGCCCACTTCACCGCCGCCAAGAAGTTCGACCCCCAGGTGGACTTCATCATCGACATCGGCGGCCAGGATATCAAGTGCTTTAAGATCAAAAACGGCACCATCGACAACATCTTCCTAAACGAGGCGTGCTCCTCCGGCTGCGGCAGCTTTTTGCAGACCTTTGCCGGGGCCCTGGGCTATGAGATGGCGGACTTCGCCAAGCTGGGCCTCTTTGCCGACAGCCCCGTGGACCTGGGCTCCCGCTGCACGGTGTTTATGAACTCCTCTGTAAAGCAGGCCCAGAAGGACGGCGCCTCTATTGAGAATATCTCCGCGGGCCTTTCCACCAGCGTGGTGAAGAACGCCCTGTACAAGGTCATCCGGGTGGTGGACGCCCGCAGCCTGGGCGACCACATTGTGGTGCAGGGCGGCACCTTCTTAAACGACGCGGTGCTGCGGGCCTTTGAGAAGGAGATTGGCAAGTACGTCATCCGGCCCTCCGTCTCCGGGCTGATGGGCGCCTACGGCGCGGCCCTCTACTCCAAGGAGAAGGGCCGGGGCCGCAGCACCATCATCGGGCCGGAGGGGCTTACTTCCTTCACCCATGAGGTAAGGGCCATCACCTGCAACGGCTGCGAAAACCACTGCCGCCTGACGGTGAACACCTTCGCAAACGGCGCCCGGTACATCGCGGGCAACCGCTGCGACAAGCCCCTGAAAAAACAGAGCCCCACCTCCCAATACAACATGTACGACTACAAGCGGGAGCTTTTGAACTCCTACAAGCCCTGTACCGGCCCCCGGGGCACCATCGGCATCCCCATGGGCCTGAACATGTTCGAGCTGTACCCCTTCTGGTACACCTTCTTCACCAAGCTGGGCTTTGGAGTGTTCCACTCCCCGGAAAGCGACCGCAAGCTCTACTTCCGGGGCCAGCACACCATCCCCTCTGATACCGTATGCTACCCGGCCAAGCTGATGCACGGCCACATCGAGGCCCTGCTGGACCAGAAGCCCGACGCCATCTTCTACCCCTGCATGAGCTACAACCTGGATGAGCACCTGGGGGACAACCACTACAACTGCCCCGTGGTGGCCTATTATCCCGAGGTGCTGGACGCCAACATCGCCGCCCTGGAGAACGTGAAGTTCATCTACGACTATGTGGGCCTCCACCGGCGCAAGGACTTCCCCGGCAAGATGACTAACATCCTGGCCCAGTACTTCGACCCCATCCCGGAGAAGGAAGTGAAAGCCGCTTCCGACGCCGCCTATGAGGAGTACTACGCCCACATGGAGCGCATTCACAAGAAGGGCCAGGAGTATCTGGCCCTGGCCAAGGAGAAGGACCTGCCGGTGATCGTGCTCTCCGGCCGACCCTACCACCTGGACCAGGAGATCAACCACGGCATCGACAAGCTTATCTGCGAGTGCGGGGCCGTGCTGGTCACGGAGGACTCCGTCAGCGAGCTGGAGACCAAATTCCCCACCCACGTGTTGAACCAGTGGACCTATCACGCCCGGCTGTACGCGGCGGCCAAGTTCGTGGCCGACAGCGGCGACAAGCGCCTGAACCTGGTGCAGATGGTGTCCTTCGGCTGCGGCGTGGACGCCATCACCGGCGACGAGGTCCGCTCCATTTTGGAGGCCGGGGACAAGATCTACACCCAAATCAAAATCGACGAGATCACCAACCTGGGCGCCGTGCGCATCCGCCTGCGCAGCCTGTTCGCCGCTTTGGGGCTGGGAAGCGAGGCAACGCCTCACTAAGTCCGTGGCCGGACGGGACATGTCGCGGGGCGGGCCGCAAGACGGCCCTTGCTTTGTGAGAACTGTTCGCTAAGTGGTCGCGGTTTCCCGCTTCTTGTGATTCGCGGCACAAAATTTCCGGTACCCAGCTGCGAGTACGCTAACGAACGACAGCGCGGACATGCGCCGGCCTCTTGCACAGGCGCGAATGAAAAGTTCTTTGCCTGCTTTTTCAAGAAAGAACAGCGTGCCGGGCGGCATAAGCTGTCAGCGCGGGCCGCAAATTCGCTTTTCGCACCCAAGTTCTGCGGCGTCAGCCGCAGTGCGCGACTCAAAAGTTCTTTTCCTACTTTCAAGAAAGTAGGGTGGCACACCGAAGGTGTGTCCTTACACGTCTTTCCCGCCTGGGAAAGACGGGAAAGGAGAGATGTTTCCCTATGTCCGACAACGCCAACCGGGTGGAATTTACCCGGGAGATGAAAAAAGACTACACCATCATCACCCCCAACATGGCCCCCATCCACTTTGAGCTGATCAAAAACGTGCTGGAGAGCTTTGGCTACCACATTGACCTGCTGCGCACCACCGGCCGGGAGATCGCCGACGAGGGCCTGAAATACGTCCACAACGACACCTGCTACCCGGCGCTGCTGTCCATCGGCCAGCTGATGCACGCCCTGCACAGCGGCAAGTACAACCTCCACAAGGTAGCCCTGATTATGACCCAGACCGGCGGCGGGTGCCGGGCCTCCAACTACATCCACCTGCTGCGCAAGGCCCTGAAAAAGGACGGCCTGGACTTTATCCCCGTCATTTCTTTGAACCTTTCGGGGCTGGAGTCCAACTCTGGGTTCAAGATCACCCTTCCCATGATCCGCCGGGCCATTGCCGCCCTGACCTACGGCGACCTGCTGATGCTGCTGAAAAACCAGACCAAGCCCTATGAGGCCACCCCCGGCGAGAGCGACGGCCTGGTGGACACCTGGATTCAAAAGCTGACCTCCCTGTTCGAGGAGGGCAAGGCTTTCTCCCAGCGGGAGGTGCGGGAGTACTTCGAGCAGATCGCCCGCTCCTTCGCCGAAGTGAAGCGCCGGGACGTGGAGAAAATCAAAGTGGGCGTGGTGGGCGAGATCTACGTGAAATACTCCCCCCTGGCCAACAACGGCCTGGAGCAGTTCCTCTTCGAGCAGGACTGCGAGGTCATGGTGCCCGGCATCCTTTCCTTTATGATCTTCAAGGTGGACAACCGGCTGGAGGACATCCAGCTCTACGGCGGCAGCCAGGCGAAAAAACAGGTGTGCACCCTGCTGAAGTGGTACTTCACCAAGTATGAGACCGACCTGATCGCCGCGGTGAAGAAGTTCCCCCAGTTCACCGCCCCGGCGCCCTACTCCCATTTGAAAGAGCTGGCCGGCAAGGTGATCGGCTACGGCTGCAAAATGGGCGAGGGGTGGCTGCTTACCGCCGAGGCCATGGAACTGGTGGAGAGCGGCTATGGCAACGTGGTGTGCGCCCAGCCCTTTGGCTGCCTGCCCAACCACATTGTGGGCAAGGGCATGATCCGCAAGGTGAAAAAGCTCTATCCCCAGGCCAATATCGTCCCCATCGACTACGACCCCAGCGCCACCCAGGTCAACCAGGAAAACCGCATCAAGCTGATGCTGGCCGTGGCAAAGGAGCACCAGCGGGACAAGGAGGAAGCCCAGGGCCGCGGCGGGGCCGCTGTTCCGGCCCGGGCATAGGGGCCCACAGGGCAGCGCCCCCGGGCCGCACCACCATTGACAATTTCTTTTGGAGCCCCAACTAGGGCATGAGAGAGGATGTTTCAGCATGGCACAACGAAAAGTCATTTTGAGCGCCGACAGCACCTGCGACCTGGGCGAAGAGCTGAAAGCACGGTACGACGTGCACTACTACCCCTTCCACATCATCTTGGAGGGCCAGCAGTACCAGGACAACGTGGATATCCATGTGCAGGAGATCTACCAAGCCTATTACGACCGGAAGGTACTGCCCGCCACGGCGGCCATCAACGTGGCGGAGTATGTGGAGTACTTCCGCCCCTGGGTGGACCAGGGCTATGACGTGATCCACTTCTGCCTGGGCGGGGCCCTTTCCAGCGCCCAGAAAAACTGCGCCCTGGCCGCCCGGGAGCTGGACGGCCATGTGTTCCCCATCGACAGCTGCAGCCTTTCCACGGGCATCGGCCTGCAGATCATCGAGGCGGGGAACCGCATCCAGGCGGGGATGTCCGCGGCGGAGACCGCAGAGGCCATGAAGGGGATTATCCCCCGCTGCCACGCCAGCTTCATCCTGGACACCCTGGAGTTTATGAAGGCCGGGGGCCGGTGCTCCAGCGTGGTGGCCTTTGGGGCCAACCTGCTGTCCCTCAAGCCCTGCATCGAGGTGGACAACGCCGACGGCTCCATGCATGTGGGCAAGAAGTACCGGGGCACCCTGAAAAAGGTGCTGCCCCTCTATGTGCGGGACAAGCTGGCTCAGTACGGCAAGGTGAAGCAGGACCACCTGTTCATCACCTACTCCACCATCGACCCCTCCTATGTGGAGCTGGTGCGCCAGGCCGTGGAGGAGGTTATGGAGTTCCGGGAGATCCATGTCACAACAGCCAGCTGCACCATTGCCTGCCACTGCGGCCCCAACACCCTGGGCATCCTGTTCGAGACAGAATGAGGCCCCAAAACCGGTAAAAAGCGCCGTCCCCCTGGGGGACGGCGTTTTTTTTGCGGGCAGCTCCCTTTGGTTTGGGCTTCTGAAGGAAAAGCGGGAAGGGCGCCCACAGCTTTTGCGTGAAATTGCCAAAATTGCACAACGCTCTGGGGAAAAACGCAAAATCCCATTGACATTTCCCCTTTCTTGCGTAAAATGAAGCTGTTTTTGAATTTTTGCATGCGAGGTGCTTGCGCAGTGACAAAGGACATGACCTCTGGCTCGCCCATGAAGCTGGTGCTGCATTTTGCCATTCCCCTGATGTTTGGCAACCTGTTCCAGCAGTTTTACTCCATGGTGGACACCGTCATCGTGGGGCGGTTTTTGGGCACCAGCGCCCTGGCGGCGGTGGGCTCCACCGGCTCCATCAACTTTTTGATCGTGGGCTTCTGCATTGGCGTTTGCTCTGGCTTCTCCATCCCGGTGGCCCAGAGCTTCGGCTCGAAGAGCTTTGAGGATCTGCGGCGCTTTGTGGGGAATATCCTTTGGCTGGCGGTGGGCTTTTCGCTGCTGTTCACCGTGGCCACGGTGGCCCTCTGCCGCCCTATCCTGGAGTGGATGGACACCCCCGCGGACATCATCGGCGACGCCTACAACTACATTGTGGTGATCTTCCTGGGCATTCCCACCATCATCCTTTACAACGCGCTGGCCAGCCTGCTGCGGGCCCTGGGGGACAGCCGCACCCCCGTGGTGTTCTTGGTGGTGGCTTCCCTGCTGAACATCGCCCTGGACCTGTTCTTAATCCTGGTCATCCCCATGGGCGTGGCGGGGGCCGCCTGGGCCACGGTGATCTCCCAGGGGATCTCCGGCCTGGCGTGCCTGGGCTTTATCTGGAAAAAAGTGCCCGCCCTGCACATCTCCCGGGACGACCTGCGGCTGCGGGGCTTTTACCTGCGGCGACTGCTGGGCATGGGCGTTCCCATGGGGTTGCAGACCTCCATCACGGCCATCGGCAGCATCCTGCTGCAGGCCTCTGTCAACGGCCTGGGCTCTGTGGCGGTGGCCTCTGTCACGGCGGCCAACAAGCTCAACCAGCTGTTCGGCTGCGTCTTCGACGCATTGGGCGTCTCCATGTCCACCTATGGGGGGCAGAACATCGGCGCCCGCAGGGCAGAGCGCATCTTCCCCGGCCTGCGGGCAGGCATGGTGATTGGCAGCGTCTACTCGGTGCTGGCCCTTCTCCTCATCCTCTTTTTCGGCCGCCCCATGATGCTTCTCTTCGTGGACAGCAGCGAGACGGTCATCATTGGCCAGGCCTACCAGTTCATGGTAATCCAGGCCGCCTTCTTCATCCCCCTGGCGGGCGTCAACGTCATCCGCCTGCTGGTTCAGGGCATGGGCTACAGCAAGCTGGCCATGTTTGCCGGCGTGTTTGAAATGATTGCCCGGGGGGCTTTTGGGTTGTTCCTGGTGCCCCGGTTTGGCTTTCTGCTGGCCTGCTTTGCCAGCCCCATGGCCTGGCTTTTGGCAGACGCCTTCCTTATTTTCGCCTATTGCAGGGTAATGCGCCACGTCCGCCAGTTTGGGCGTTGAGGCCAAGACGCAGAACGGGCCGCCCCTTCTTGGGGCGGCCCGTTTCCTTTATCCGTTCTCTTTTACAGTTGTGGAGAAATACTCCTCGATGAAGTGGGCGGCCACGGCGCCGTCGCTGGCGGCGGTGACCACTTGGCGCAGGGGCTTCTTCCGCAGGTCCCCCACAGCGAACACGCCGGGCAGGTTGGTCTTTGTCGTCTCGCCCGCCAGGACATACCCGGCCTCGTCCAGCTCCACCTGGCCCCGCAGCAGCTCTGTGTTGGGGATGTGCCCCACCGCCACGAACACGCCGTCGCAGGGGATTTCCCGCAGCTGGCCGGTTTTTTTGTTTTTCACCCGCACGCCGGTTACGGTTTCCCCGTACAGCAACTCCTGGACCTGGCTGTCCCAAACGAACTCCACATTCCCCGCCTTTTGCAGGGGGTCCAGATAGACCTTGGAGGCCCGCAGCTCGTCCCGGCGGTGGATGAGGTACACCTTCTGGCACAGCCGGGAGAGGTACAGCACGTCCGCCACGGCGGTGTTGCCGCCCCCCACAACGGCCACGGTCTTGTTCCGGTAGAACATGCCGTCGCAGGTGGCGCAGTAAGAGACCCCCCGGCCCCGCAGCTCCCCCTCGCCGGGCAGGCCCAGCTCCCGGGGATGGGCCCCGCTGGCCAGCACCACCGTGCGGGCCTGGTAGGTGCCCCCCTGGGTGCGGACCTGCTTCACCGGGCCCTTCAGTTCCACACTGATGACCTCGGAGAGCTCTGTTTTGGCCCCAAAGCGCTCGGCGCCCTGTTTCATCTGCATGGCCAGCTCAAAGCCGCCAATGCCCTCGGGAAAGCCGGGGTAGTTGTCAATCACATCGGTGGTGCCCATCTGGCCGCCGGGGGTCAGCTTTTCCAGCACCAGGGTGGAAAGGTTGGCCCGGGCCGCGTAGAGGGCGGCGGTGTAGCCGCCGGGGCCGCCGCCTATCACGATCACATCATAGATCTGAGACATGGATAATCAGCTCGCTTTTTTTACTTGGTCATGGCCTCCAGCCGGGCCTTGGGCTGCACGCCCACCAGGGTCTCCTTCACCTGGCCGTTTTCAAACAGCATGGCGGTGGGAATGCTCATCACCCGGAACTGGGCGGCCAGGTCGGGCTCTTCGTCAATGTTGATCTTGCCCACTTTCACCTTTCCCTGGTTCTCCTGGGCAAACTCATCCACAATGGGGGAGAACATCTTGCAGGGGCCGCACCAGCTGGCCCAGAAATCCACCAGCACGGGGATGTCCGAGTTCAGAACTTCCTGCTGAAAATTGTCCTTGGTAATTGTTAAAACTGCCATGAGAAACCATCCTTTCTAAACAAATCCTACTAGGGTTATATTCGGTCCGTGTCCTTATGATACCCCATAGGAGGGCGGTTTCGCTGTTGCATTTGCAACAACACGAAATTTTTTCAAAGGATCATTGCACCCCGGCAAAGGATAAAAAGTCCGCAAAGCTGCCCTGGGGCACGGCGCTGATGTTCCGCCCCTTGGGGTTTAAGAGGCAGTCCGTCACCAGGTACACGCCAACGCCCTTCTCTAGGGCGGCGGTGTCCTCGGCGGCGTCGTTGCCCACCATCAGGCACTCTTGGGGGCGCTTGCCAATGTTCCGCAAAATCTCCCCATAATACTCTGGGTTGGGCTTGCAGGTGGTGTAGTTCTCATAAGCGGTGACGTGGGAGAAGTCCTCCGCCGCAAGCCCCACCCAAGAGAGCCGCGTCTCCACCCCCACCAGGGGGAAAATGGGGTTGGTGGCCAAAACCACGTCATAGCCCTTGGCCTTTAAGCCGTCAATGGCCCTGCGGGCCAGGGGGTTCTCCCCGCAGGCGGCCCGGGCACCGTGGAACTCGCTGGAATAGAAGCCATCGAACACGGGGCGCAGCTGGAGGACTTCCTCCCCCAGCTCCCCGGCGAAGGTGTCCCAAAAGCGCTTGTCGTTTGTCTCGGTGCCGTCGTTTTTCACCATGGCCTTGGTGCCCTTCCACACCGCGGCCACCAGGGTCTTGGGCTCATAGCCAAAGGGCGCGGCCTTTTTCGCCAGCAGCCCAAAATAGGTGTTGGTAAACTGTTCCAGCTCCATGGGGAGCAGGGTGCCGTCCAGATCGAACAGCACCGTGGTGATCTGTGGGTCCAGCATGTCAGGTCCTCCTTTTCACTGATAGTTTTTGAAAAGGGCCCGCCCCACGGCAGGCCCTTTCCCTTATTCCACAGCCTTGGTGGCCACAACGTCCACGCCGGTGCCGCAGACGTTCTCCACCACCACGTCCCCAATGTGCACCGGGGCCTGGACCTTCGCCGCCCGGATGGCCTCCATGCAGTCGAAGATCTTCCCCTTGGGGATGTCCGTCCTGGTGCGCACGCTCACCAGGGGCGCGCTGCCGCCTTCCACCTTCACTGTGGAGGTGACGGTGCGCTCCGGGGCGGTGACCTCCTTTTTGCCGTAGACCTCGCCCCGCTTGCAGGTGTTGCCCGTCACTTGGACTACCGCCCCGTTCCCGTCGGTCTCCACCTTCAGGGGGCAGCCCAGGGGGCAGCTGATGCAGGTCAACTCGATCACTGCCATATCACTGCGCCTCCTCTTCTTCCGCCACCACGCGGATCTCCTGTTCCGCGCCGGTGAGCCATTCTCTCTTAAAGATCACCTGCTCCATCTCTCCGGGGGCCATCACAGGCCGCTTGCGGGAGTAGAGCAGCTTATCGTCCCCAAAGACCTTCACCACGCCCTTGCGGATGTTCCGGCCCACCCGGAACCGGATGACCGTCTCCTCTCCCATGCGCTGGGGAGAGAGGCTCATGGGCACGGTGTAGCGGGCGGCGCCCTGGGGCTTTAAGGGGATCTCCCGGCCCTGGACCTCCCGCTGGCCCTGAACATAGGCCGCGGCGTGCTTGCCCGCCTGCTGGGCCTCCTCAGAGACGTAGTCCACCAGGTCGTGGACGTGGAGCACGTTGCCGCAGGCGAACACCCCGGGGATGCTGGTCTCCAGGCTCTCGTTGACCTGGGGGCCGTTGGTCACGGGGGAAAGCTCCACCCCCACAGCCTTGGAAAGCTCGTTTTCCGGAATCAATCCCACGGACAGCAGCAGGGTGTCGCAGGGGATGTGCTCCTCCGTGCCGGGGATGGGCTTCGATCTCTCGTCCACCTGGGCGATGGTCACCCCGGTGACCCGCTCCCTGCCCTGGATGTCGATGACGGTGTGGCTCAGTTTCAACGGGATGCCGTAGTCGTTCAGGCACTGGACGATGTTCCGCTTCAGGCCGCCGGAATAGGGCATCAGCTCGGCCACGCACTTGACCTTGGCGCCCTCCAGCGTCATCCGCCGGGCCATGATCAGGCCGATGTCGCCGCTGCCCAGGATGACCACCTCTTTGCCGGGCAGGTAGCCCTCCAGGTTGACAAGCCGCTGGGCGGTGCCCGCGGAGAAGATGCCCGCGGGCCGGGTACCGGGGATGTTCAGCGCGCCCCGGGGGCGCTCCCGGCAGCCCATGGCCAAGACAACGGCCCCGGCCTCCACAATCTGCAAGCCCCGCTCCCGGCTGACGCAGGTGACAAACAGGCTGTCCCCCTGGCGGGCCAAATCCACCACCGTGGTGGACACCCAGTGGGGGATGGCCATTTCCTCCGCTTTCTCAATGAACCGGGCGGCGTATTCCGGCCCGGTCAGCTCCTCCTTAAAGGTGTGCAGTCCAAAGCCGTTGTGGATGCACTGGTTCAAAATGCCGCCCAGCTCGGGCTCCCGCTCGATAATAAGCACGTCTTCCACGCCGCTTTCCCGGGCGGAAATGGCGGCGGCCAGGCCCGCGGGCCCCCCGCCGATAATCACAATCTCACGCTTCATGGCTCACACCTCCCCACGGGTCTTTTCCAGCACAATCTGGGCCTCTTTGCCGCTTTTGCGGATACCGGTCAAATCCAGGCCCAGCTCCTGAGAGAGCAGGTCCATCACCCGGGGGGAGCAGAACCCCGCCTGGCACCGGCCCATGCCGGCCCGGGTGCGGCGCTTGACGCCGTCCAGGGTCTTGGCCCCCAGAATGCCGTGGATAGCGTCCCGGATCTCCCCGTAGGAGACCTCCTCGCACCGGCAGACGATCTGCCCGTAGGCCGGGTCCTTCTGGATGAGGGCCGCCCGCTCCTCCACGGGCAGGTCCTTCACATGGGGCACCCCCTTGCGGCAGGGGTCAAAGTCCGGGTTTTCGGGCAGGCCCAGCTTCTCCCCGATAAGCCCCGCCAGGTACTCCCCAATGGCCGGGGCGCTGGTCAGTCCCGGGGACTCGATGCCCGCCGCGTCGAAGAAGCCAGGGGCGCTCTCCCCCAGGACGAAGTCGTCCCCGTCCTCGTGGGCCCGCAGGCCGGAGAAAGAGGTGATGACCTGCCGGGTGGGGATGTTCTTCACCCCCAGGGCGGATTTCTCCAGCACCTCCTGAAGCCCCTGGGCGGTGGTGGCGGTGTCCTCCCGGCTGCCGATATCCTTGGCGGTGGGGCCCAGCAGCAGGTTGCCGTGGACCGTGGGGGAGACCAGCACCCCCTTGCCGTATTTCCCGGGCAATTGGAACACCGTGCGGGACACATGGCCCCCGGCGGTGTGGTCCAGCAGGCAGTACTCGCCCCGGCGGGGGGTGATGTGCAGCTTGTCCGCGCAGACCCAGTTGTGCACTTCATCGGCGAACACCCCGGCGGCGTTGACCACCGCCCGGGCGGCATAGTCCCCCCGGCTGGTGTGGACCACCCAGCCCTCTTCCCCCGGCTCCAGGCCGGTGACCTGGGTGTCAAAGGAGAACTCCACCCCGTTTTTGGCGGCGCTCTCCGCCAGGCCCAGGGTCAGCTCAAAGGGGCACACAATGCCCGAGGTGTTGGCCAGCAGGGCCCCTTCCACTTCCTCCGAAAGGTTGGGCTCTAAGGCCCGGGCCTGCTCCCCCGTGAGCAGTTCCATGCCGGAGACGCCGTTTGCCACGCCCCGGTCGTACAGTTCTTTCAGCTTTGGCAGCTCCTCTTTTGAGAAGCACACCACAAAGGCGCCCACCCGCCGAAAGGGGATGTCCAGCTCCCCAGAGAGCTGGTCCATCATCTGGTTGCCCCGCACGTTCATTTTCGCTTTCATGGTGCCGGGCTCCGCGTCGAACCCGGCGTGCATAATGGCTGAATTGGCCTTGCTGGTGCCCTCGCACACATCCAGGGCCCGCTCCAGCACAACAAAGCGCCCCTTCCTGCGGGAGAGCTCTCTGGCCACCGCAGAGCCCGTCACACCGGCCCCCACAATGGCCACGTCATAAATCGCCATACTCCGCCCCTCCTATTTGGAAATTCCCCGGGCCTTTCCCGGGATTTGGCGTTGCCGCCTCACGGTTATTAGGATAGCACGATTTGCCTGTTCCCGCAAGGCCGAAATGCAGGAAAGGCGCCCGGCGGAAAAACCTTTCTCTCCCTTGACAGGCGGGGGAAAATCGAGGAAAATAAAAGGTAAGTTGTATAGACGTTTCCCCCCTGGGGGAACGGGGAAAGGACGGTATCGTTATGGAATATTTGATCGGCATTGACCTGGGCACCAGCGGCACGAAAACCGTACTCTTCGACCGGCTGGGGAAGGTCATCGCCAGCGCTACGGTGGAGTACCCCATGTACCAAGAGCGAAACGGCTGGGCCGAGCAGGACCCCCTGGACTGGTGGCACGCCTCTTGCGAGACTTTGCAGTCCGTCATCCAGCAGGGCGGGGTGGACCCCCGGGACATCAAGGGCCTGGGGATTTCCGGCCAGATGCACGGCCTGGTGATGCTGGACAAGCAGGGCCGGGTGCTGCGCCGGTCCATCATCTGGTGCGACCAGCGCACCGCCAGGCAGTGCGAGGAAATCACCCAGCGGGTGGGCAAGGAGCGGCTTATCCAGATCACCGCCAACCCGGCCCTGACGGGCTTTACCGCCTCAAAGATCCTGTGGGTGCGGGAAAATGAGCCGGAGCTCTACGCCCAATGCGCCCACATCCTGCTGCCCAAGGACTATGTGCGCTACATGCTCACCGGGGAGTTCGCCACCGAGGTTTCCGACGCTTCCGGCATGCAGCTGTTGGATGTGCCCCACCGCTGCTGGAGCCAGGAAGTGCTGGAAAAGCTGGACATTGACCCCGCTTTGCTGGCCAAGGTGTACGAGTCCCCGGAGATCACCGGCGCCATCACCCCAGAGGCGGCTGCCCTCACCGGCCTGGCCGCCGGCACCCCCGTGGTGGGGGGCGCCGGGGACAACGCCGCCGCGGCGGTGGGCACCGGCGTGGTGGCCGACGGCAAGGCCTTCACCACCATTGGCACCTCCGGGGTGGTGTTCGCCCACACGGATAACATTTCCATCGACCCCCAGGGCCGGGTGCACACCTTCTGCTGCGCCGTGCCCGGGGCCTGGCACGTCATGGGCGTGACCCAGGGGGCTGGGCTGTCCCTGAAGTGGTTCCGGGACAACTTCTGCCAGGCGGAGAAGGACACCGCCGCGGGCATGGGGGTGGACCCCTACGTCCTCATGGACCAGGAGGCGGGGCAGTCCCCCATTGGCTGCAACCGGCTGTTGTACCTGCCCTATCTGATGGGTGAACGCACCCCCCACCTGGACCCGGACTGCCGGGGCGTGTTCTTCGGCCTTTCGGCCATGCACACCAAGCGGGACCTGCTGCGGGCCGTGATGGAGGGCGTGACCTACTCCCAGCGGGACAGCGTGGAGATCCTGCGGGGCATGGGCGTAGAGCTGCGGGAGATGCTGGCCTGCGGCGGCGGGGGCACCTCTCCCCTGTGGCGGCAGATGCTGGCGGACACCTACAACTGCCCGGTAAAGACCGTGAAGTCCAAGGAGGGGCCGGCCCTGGGCGTGGCCATCCTGGCCGGCGTGGGCGTGGGGCTGTACCCCTCTGTTCAGGAGGCCTGCCAGGCCATGATCCAGCTGAACCCCGCCCAGGAGCCCATCCCGGAGAACGTGCCCCAGTACGAGGCCTTCTACCAGGTCTACAAGAGCCTGTACCCGGCCCTGAAGGAAAACTACAAGCTGCTGGCCGCCACCGGCGCCTGAGCAGCGGGAAACTGAAAACGCGTGAAAAAACGCCGTCCTCCGGGGCGGCGTTTTTTGCGTGCTTTTACCTGTGTCCCCCGGCCTGCGGCGCCTCAGTCCTCTGAAAAGAAGAACAGCTCCTCCACCGTGGTGTGGAACACCTTGGCGATATCCATGGCCAGCTTGAGGGACGGGTTGTACCGGCCGTTTTCCAGGTGGACGATGGTCTCCCGCCGGGCGCCCACCAGGGCGGCCAGCTCGCTCTGTTTCAGGCCCGCCCGTTCCCGGTACTCCTTCACTTTTGTGCGCAGCATGGTCTCACATCCCCCGCTTGTCGATGACGGTGAAGAGCACTGCCCGCGCCACCGTCAGGGCCAGCAGCCCGATGAGGAGAGCGTACCCCACCACGATGCCGGAGAAATCGGAGAACACGCAGAGCACCGCGGCCAGGACCAGCACCCCACAGGCGATCTTCAAGCAGATGGAATCGGTGGTTCTCAAATTTTCCCGGGCGAACTCGTCGAAGATGTCCCGGCGCTTGGCGTAGTAGAGCTGATAGGCGAACAGCCCGCCCGCCAAGGCCAGCACCGCCGACTGCGCATATAGGTACGAGGCGTGGAAGTCCGTGCGGGCGCACATCCAGTAGTACAGAAGCAGCAGCGCCGCCGGGGCGATCTTCAGGAACATCCATGCTCTCAGGTTGATGGTTTTCGTCTTCGCTTCGCTTTTCATAAGGGCTCTCCTCCATGTGAAATATTTGTAACTTCGTTGTGTTATAAATAGTTCACTTTCCATTCCTGCTGTCAACACAAAAGTGAAATATTTTTAACTTTTCTTTGAGAGTTCCCCCTCCCTGCCCCGCCAATGCCTCTCTTTTCCTCCACGAGCGCCTCTGCTGGGGCGGACGTTCAACTGCGTCTCTCTTCCTTTTCCCCTCTTTTCAGCCTTTTCCTGGCCTTTCCGGGCCAGTTTTTGCAAATGACAGTTTATAGATAACTTCAACTCGCGGGGAAAAAGCCCTGCGAGAATCTAAAATTTAAGAGGGTTGAAATTATGAAGAAAAGCAAGTTTCTGAAGAAATCACTTGCGATGCTTCTGGCTGTCATGCTGGTCGTCGCAATGATTCCGCTCAGCGCTGCGGCTGCGGCCTTGCCTACACTGGATGTACTTACAGTGGGTAGCGAGACTGTAGAGGCAGACGGCACCAGCTTCAGCGCCACCTATGGTACTGGTGCAACAACTGTCCAGGTGACACAGAATCTGCCTACGGGCGTTGATGTGGTGGCTGTTCAGAAGAATGGTTACACTACAGATTCACTGACGTCTGGCACGGCCGCTACACTGACACTCAGCAATTACATTGTGTCTGAGAATGTCTACACTATTCCCATCAAGGTTAGCCCCACTGCCAACGGCAGCTACGCCGGTAACGAGTCTGTTACCTACACCCTGACCCTGTCCCCTGAAACTCTCTCTACCGAGAACGGTATTGAGAAGGTTGCTGTGAATACCACCGGCACTAACGCTGGCGTCCTGTCTGCTTCTCTGGACAGCGCTAGCCACGAGGTGGATGTGGTCGTGGCTTATGGCTACACAGCCGGTAGTGGCCAGATTGTTGTCACTCCTGTGGAAACCGCTAATGCGGGTTCCGGCGCTGGCAAGGATCACATTGTCAGCGTAACAAACAACGCCAATTTCACCGTTGCTCCCGAGGCGGGCGAGTCTGTGGTCTGGACCGTGAAAGTGACCGAGGTCCCCGCCATCACCGCTCTGTCTGTGGCTGGCGTGGACGGCGTGTTCTCCGATGAGAGCAATCCCAAAGACAATAAAAATGAAACAATTACTGTAACTTTGGACCCTGAGGACATTGAGAATATCGAAGCCGAAGCTGATGGCACTACCTACAAGCTGCCGGTAGTTTACAGTGTGCTTGCCAACACCACTGTGAGCAATTCCGCGGGCTCCTTTGACAGCGGTGAAGAAATTGATTTTGCCACTCTCAAAACTGCGGGTTCTACTCAGACCATCACCGTTGCTAACGGTTCTGCGAGCATGACCTACAATTTGAAGGTTTCTGTCACCAAGAGCAACGACAACAGCGTGCAGGCCATTTGGGTCAACGGTATTCCTGCCACTGCTAATGGCAATAAATTCGATGTGACCCTGGACGATGGCACTACTTTAAGCGGTAGCCAGAAGGTCACCATCCGTGTTGCCAAGGGTGCTACTGTCGAAGCTAATGCTTTGGTAGCTGATACTACCCCCAGTGACACAACCAACGATGAGTATGATGAGTATTACTACACCACCACTGCTCTGGATTCCACTTTGACCTTCAATGTGGTTGCTGCTGACAAGACTTCCAAGCAGTACACGCTGACTGCCAAGGTGGCCACCGCGACCAGCGATGCCACTCTGACCAGCTTCACTCTGGAAGCTCCCGATGGCACGCAGTACAATACCACCATCAGCAATAACACCATTACCACTGCCCCCATTCCCTACATGACCACCAGCATTGCTGACTGGACCATGATTGCCGCTACTTCCGATGGCTCCCGCGCTTTGCTGGGCAGCACCGCCATTCGCAACCGTGAAACGGAATTTAGCGAAGGCAGCTTGACCGGTATCAGCGGCTGGACTGACGGCGAGAAGAAGACTATTTCCAACGCTGTGACTGTGAAGAGCCAGGGCGCTGATGGCACCGTTTCCACCTATAACCTGGTCATCACCTTTGCCAATGCCAGCACCAACAACACTCTGTCCGGCGTGGAAGTGACCGCCCAGAATCCTACTGCTGGTTCCACCGAAAAAGACGTTGTGGAAGCCATGGAGAATTCCAACACCTATAAGGCTTCCGTCGACGCCACCAATAAGACTATTACCATTAAGACCGCTTGGTCCCATCGTCAGGATTCCTATGCTGGCAATTATTATGTCAGTGACCTGACCACCGGCGGCGGTGTGGCTTATGCTTACACCAGTGGTACTGATGCAGTAACTAAAATTACTGCTCTGGATGGTACTAAGGATACAGGAGCTATCACTGCCTCCAATCTCAAGAACATCACTAAGATCATTGTTCTGCCTGAGACTGCTGCTAAGGTCATTGACGGTACTCCTAAGACCACTCTTGACGCTGGTATGGCTGCTGCTGGCACCATCTACGATGTGAAGTGGGATAAGGAAGCTGCCTCTACTGAGGCTTCTATGAGCGCTATCTCTGTGGGTGACACCAAGCTGTCTCTCACCAGTGCTGCTGGCGGTGTGCAGATTACCGGCACTATCCCCTATGGTCTGACTGTTGATGAGGACGATACTCTGACCGAGGATAACACCTACTTCCTGAACTACACCATTTCCAACTATGCTTCCTTGAGCGATGGAACGAATGCCTTTAATGTGAATGGTATTCCTGAGGGTGAGACTGAGGCCCAGGATGCTGATACTGACAATGCCAAGGTTGCCTTTGTCCGTGCTGAGGACAACAAGGTTGTAGTGAAGGTTTGGACTGGTGCCTCTCAGACTGCTGGGGATGCCACCGCACTTTCTAAACTGGTTGTTACTGCTGAAAATACCACCGCTAAAAACGACTATAGCTTCAATCTTAAGCATGCCAACGCCAACACCGGTGCTGAGCTGACCAGCTTTAAGCTGGGTAACATCAGTGGCTCCATCAGCGGCCAGAACATCACCGTGGCTCTGCCCTTTGGCGCTAATCTGTACGGCCAGGTGGCTACCTTCACTACCTCTGAGGGTGCTGAGGTTTATCTGGGTTCTGTTAATCCCAGCAACCTGCTGACCAGCGGTGAGAGCGTGCTGAATGTTTCCAGCCCTGTCACCTTGAAAGTTCAGTCTGAAGCTGGCAACCGTACTGTTTCTTACACCTTGAAGGCCACCACTGCGGACCAGTTCTCCGACGTTGACACGAACGACTGGTACTACAACAACGTGATGCGTGCAGTGGAGCTGGGCATCCTGTCCGGTTACTCTGACGGCACCTTCAAGCCGATGAACAACATCACCCGCCGCGACTTCGCCATCATGCTGGCACAGTCCCTGGGCCACGACAACGACGAGGAAGCCACTTCTCCCTTCAAGGATGTGGCCGACACCGACTACGGCGTGAGCTCTATCGCTTACTTGTATGAGAACGAGATCACCGTGGGCGACAGCAACGGCAACTTCAATCCCGACGCCAACATCACCCGTCAGGAAGCTGCTATCATGCTGGTGAAGGCCTTCGAGGCCACCGGCACCTCCAGCGACCTGTACGCGGATGACGCGCAGATTGCTTCTTGGGCGAAGAGCTTTGTGTACACCGCCAAGGCCGCTGGCCTGATGAAGGGCGATGACCACAACGAGTTCAACCCCACTGACAGGCTTACAAGAGCTGAAGCCGCGTCCGCAATGGTCAACGCGGTTGATAACTGAGGTTTCAACTCTACTTAATTTTATGATTACCCCATAGGCAGGAGGGACAGCGAAAGCTGTCCCTTTTGTCTTGCCTGGGGGCCTGTGAGCGGGCAGGACAATCTGCCCTTATGCCCGCGGAGGGCGGAGAAGTGAGCAGACAGCGGCAGAGGCCGCTATTTTCAAAAAAGCACGGCCTGAACAGCAAGGCACTGAAAAGGAAAACCCAAAGCGTTTGCAGGCGGATCTTTTGCTGAACAGCGCAAAAAAGCCAGACAGAAGGGCCTTCCCTCTGCCTGGCTTTCTCTTTTGTCCTTCTGTGCAACCTTCTTCCGGGAAAAGGGCAAGGGCGCCGCCTTCCGGCAGCGCCCTCGTCCTATGGGGTAATCATAAAATTAAGTAGAGTTGAAACCTTATTTCATCGCGTTGACCATAATGGACGCGGCCTCAGCTCTTGTAAGCGTAGAAGTGGGATTGAAGTTGTTGTTGTCATCCCCGTTGAAGACACCGGCAGCCTTGCAGGCGTACACATTGGCCTTGGCCCAGGTGGCGATGGCGGCGTCGTCAGCGAACAGTTCGCTGGTGGTGCCGGTCAGCTCCAGGGCGTTCTTCATCACGGAAGCAGCCTCCTGGCGGGTGATGTTGTCGCCAGGACGGAACTCGCCGTCGAAGCCGGAGATGATGCCGTTCTCGGCGCAGTAGGCGATGGCGTTCAGAGCGTAGTCATCGGCGGACACGTCGGAGAAGGGAGTGGTGGTGGCTTCGGGAGCGTCCTCGCCGTCCAGCAGCAGCTTGCTGACCATGATGGCGAAGTCGCGGCGGGTGATCCGGTCATTGGGGCCAAAGGTGCCGTCGCCGCGGCCGGACACGATGCCGGCTGCCACAGCGTCCATCACGTTGTCATAGTAGTTCACATCGGAGAACTGTGCCGCGGTGGTAGCGGTCAGCGTGTAGACGTTGGTGGTGGCGCCGTTTTCGGAGGTGACAGTAATCTTCAGACCATTGCGGATGTCATAGGTCTTATCGGGGTTCTTGGGATCATAGTTGGGGAAGGACACAGCTGCCATAGTGGAGGCGGTGATGTCCAGGGTGACCTGGCCCAGGTTGGTGCCGAAGGGCAGGCTCACGGTAACGGTCTTGGCGGTGTTATTGATGGTGGCGGAGGTGTTGTTCACCTTCACGCTGGTCAGCAGAGCGCCAGTGTTGGCGTCCTTAGTTTTGATGTCCTTGACAGTATAAGTCTTGGTATCAGTGCCATTCTGAGCAGTGACAGTCAGGGTAGTGACTTTCACGTTACTAGCATCGTACAGATAATACTTGTCATCAGTATCCTTGGCAACATGGAAAACAGGATTTGTAGCCGTGTTGCCAACTTCCTCCAGCTGACCCTTATCGGAGTTCCAGTTCTGCTCGCCGCCGCTGATCAGGTCCGTACCGTCAACACTCAGGCTGGCACCCGTGGAAACGGTGAAGTCAAAGAAGAACGCAGTACCGCGAGTAGCATAGCCATAGGGCACAGTCAGGGTGATCTCGTTGGCGTTAGCCCCGCCGATGGTAGCGGTGACGGCCTTGTCGTCAGCGGAGATAGCGGTCAAACGAGCAGCGTCGCTCTTGGCAGTCTCCGTCACCTTGAAGGTGTACTCAGTGTAATGGCCAGCAAAATTGTTCTTAATCTTGGTGTAGCTGTCGGCCTTCTCGTCGCTGGTAGCGATGGCATAGGCCAGGGTCTCATCAACAACGAGATACTTCTTATCCTTGTCAAACTGAGCAACCGCAGAAGCGGCGTCACCAGTCTTCTTGTCGAAGTCGGCCTTTACTTCATCACCCAGCTCACCGCTGGTGATGTTGTACAGCTTGGCGCCCTCGGACAGGGTGAAGTTGGCAAACAGGGCGTCCACATCCGTGCCCTGGGGCACAGAAACCTTCAGCTCGGAGCCGGAAACAGTCACATCGTAGTCCACATTGTTGTTGTAGCCCACTTCGTTGATGTTCTCAGCATCGGTCAGGACGAAGTCAGAGATAGCCTTGCCGGTCTTGGCAGCTTCCTTGGTGAACTTCACAGTGTAAACCTGCTCGTTGTCGTTATCCGTGGAAGTGGCAGTGATCTTGCCGCCGTCCTTCACAGTGAAAGATGCCTTAGCGGTGTCTTCGTTAGTAGTGGTCAGAGCGGTCTTAGCCAGAGTGTACTCAGCACCCTTAACATCCGCATCCAGAGTGGAGTAGGGCACAGTGAAGGTGATGGTCAGGCCGGAAATGGAAGCAGTGTACTCCTTCTCCTCACCATTTTCATCGGTAATGGTCATCTTGGCGGAGGTGATCTGAGGATTGTTGTTCTCTTCCTCAGCCTGGGTGACAGTCAGGTTGTAGTAAACCTGTGTCTCGCCGTCAGCAGCCTTTACCAGAAGACGGACAGGATTGGTGCAGTTAACATCTGCGATAACAGTGCTCTTGCCTTCTGTGTCAAAAGTGGCGGTCTTGCCATCCTGGCCAACAACCTCGATAGAGGGAGTGCCGGAAGCAGCGCCAGTATAAGTGATGGGGCCTTCAAAAGCCAAGTCAACAGCGTTCAGACTATCATTCTTAGAAATGGTAGCAGTCAGATTGGTGCCGTTCACAGTACCGGTCTCACCGTTGGCGGTGAAAGCGTCGATGGTGGTGTCAGAACCCTCACGGACGAACTGCAGGCTGTAGTAACGGGTGTAGGAGATATCTTCGTCCTCTCCGGCTACGGTCGTACTGGTCAAAACCAGATCAGAAGGAGTGCCTTCCAACATGTCGACAAAATTGAACTCCTTGCCGGAAACGAGAGTCTCGCCGTCCAGAGTAGCCGCGGAATAGTTGGAGCCAACTTCCAGAACAGGGATGAGGTTCAGCTCATCGTTGTCATCGGCCTCCAGGTCGGCGGGGATGGTGAAGGTGATCTCGCCAGTCTCATAACCCTTGTCGGCAACACTGTTTTCCTCATCTTCGATTTCGAACTTGCCCTCGTAGTCGCCGATGGTGATGGACTCCAGGCCGGTCTCTTCCACAACATACACGTTGTAGGACAGGTCGGTCTTGTTATCCTCGGTGGTGTTCTTAATGACATCGGCCTTAGCTTCCTTCTTGTTGGTGCCAACGGTACCGCCAAAGGTGCCGGAGATCTCATCCTGAGTGCAACCCTCAAACTTCACAGTGTAAGCCTTGGTATCAGTGTAACCAAAGGGCACGGTGAAGGTGATGTCGCTGCCAGAGATGCGGCCCTCGTACTTGCCGTCCAAGGTGGCCTTGGTAGCAGTGCCGGAGGTGGCAGCAGCAGCCATGGTCCAGTTCACAGTGTAGGTCTCGCTCTTCTCGTTCTGTGCATTGGTCACATAGAAGCGGAAGGGAACAGGATTGTTGTCCTTGTCACGCTCCAGAGAGATACCAGCAGCAGGGAGCGCAGTCTCAGAACCGTCGGCTTTAATAACCGTGACAGTATCCTGAGAATTCCCCAGCTGAACTGTCATTTCAGGCAGGGCATCGTTAGCGTCATAGGGGAACTCGATGCTCCAAGTGGGAGCAGAGCCCTCCAGGTCGCCGCCGCTGAGAGAGACAGGCGTAACATCATACGCCGGCTCATAAGCAGCCGCAGCGCTGAGCGGAATCATTGCGACGACCAGCATGACAGCCAGAAGCATCGCAAGTGATTTCTTCAGAAACTTGCTTTTCTTCATAATTTCAACCCTCTTAAATTTTAGATTCTCGCAGGGCTTTTTCCCCGCGAGTTGAAGTTATCTATAAACTTCAACTTTCGGGGGCGGGGCTGTGGAAAACTGCGGCCCCAGAAGCGCGGCCGGGTGGGGGAGAGGGGATGCTCTTCAACAAATGTTCAACTTTCCCCTTTTTTCTTGGGGGAGGCGCCGTCCGCCGGGGCGGGGGCCTGGGCCTGTTCCCGGGTGGTGAGCAGCACGTCCGCCATGCAGTCGCTGATGCGGCTCTCCGCCTGCTGCATCACATGGCTGTAGATGCTGGTGGTGGTGGAAACGCTGCTGTGGCCCAGCCGGTGGCTTATGCTGACGCTGTCCACCCCATGGAAGAACAGCATGCTGGTCATGGTGTGGCGGAAGGCATGGGGGTTCAAGTGGGGCAGGCCGTGCCGTTTCTGGAACCGCACCAGCCAGTTCCCCAGCTGGCTGGGATTCATCCGCCCGCCCCGCTCCCCGGGGAACACATAGGGCGATTCCTCCCACCTCTCGCCCAGCTCTTCCTTCAGGGCCTGCTGCCACTGGCGGTACTCCGTCAAAAGGGCCATGGTCTCCTCTGGCAGCTTGATCATCCGCACCGAGTCCCGGGTCTTGGGGCTGCCCTCATACACGCCCCGGTCCCCGGCGTAAAGCAGGGTGCAGTCAATGTGGATCTGCCCATTTTCCCAGTCCACATGATCCCATTTCAGGCCCAAAAGCTCCCCCCGCCGGCAGCCGGAGACCAGCAGCAGGTGCACCGCTGCCCTCCACTTGATGGGCTCGGCCTCCAAAGCCCGCAGGATCTTTCCCACCTCTTCCATTTGGAAATAGTTGGGGTCGTGGGCCTCCCGCTTGGGGGGAGAGGCCCGGTGGGCCGGGTTTAAGGGAATGCGCATCTCCTTTTCCGCCTGCCCCAGCACGATGGAAATGACCAGGTGGCAGTTCATAATGGTGCGGCTGCTCAGGCATTTCTCCTCCCGCTGGGTGGAAAACAGCAGGGAATAGGGCAGCTCCAGCGCCTGGGCGATGCGCCGGGCAGTGGCGGGCTTTACGGCTTCTCCCTGGCGCAGGCGCTCCAGGCTGACCCGCTTTCCGTCGCTGCCCGTCACGCAGGCCGATTCCCCCCGGGCCTCCACCACCTGCCAAAGGGCCGGGCGGGCCGCCGCCTTTTCGTTGTCCTCCCGGGCCTCCGGCAGGGAGAGCTGCTGGTACACATAGTTCAAGTGCTGGGGGCGGATCTCCCCCAGCCGCAAATGCCCCAAAAAGGGCAGCACCCGCTTCAAGCTCTGCCGGTAGTGGACCAGTGTCAGGTGTTTCAGGCCCGTGCGCTCTTTCAGCTCCATCACATATTCGGCGTACTGGGCAAAGGTCTGCCTTCCGTCTGTCAGGTATCCCTCCCGGCACTGGCGCTCAAACACGGCCGCCTGCTTTTCCGCCTCCTTTCGGGCCCGCTTCTCGCTCCAGCCCTCGGGCACATGCCAGGTCATGGTGTAGGGGGTAAGCTGTTTGCCGGTGCGGGGGTCCCGCCCCTTGTACACGCGGATGCTGTAAGACACCACCGCTCCTTCTTGGTTTCTCCGAGCCTGCAAATACGCCATTCCATACTCCTTCCCGCGGCTGCTTTCCCGCCGCTTTTACAAGATTTTCTTTAGGATAGAGTGGGAACGCCTTCCCTGTCAAACCGCCCCTTCCCGTTCAACTTTTTTTCAAGTCCGTGGCCGGCCCAGTGCCTGGGCTCTCAAGTCGCGAACGCCGCTTTAGGGCGGCGGGGCTTGTTGAGGATGCTAGATTATAAGCCCGCGCTTGGGTTGGGTGGGAAAACGGCGGTTTTTGGTCCGTGGCCGGTCCAGTGCCTGGGCTCTCAAGCCGCGGTCCTGGTGCCCAGTGGGCACCGTTCAGGACCGGTCTACGTTGCCACTTCGGTCGGTGCTGGGCGTCTGCCACTGGCAGACAGCACCCGAGGCGGCAGCCGAGACCGGCGCTTTAGGGCGCCGGAGTCTCGCGGAAACGGCCGATTTAGCGGCCCGCGCTTTTCCCAGGGTGGGAAACGGTTTTTTCAAGTCCGTGGCCGGACGGGACGAGTCACGGTCCTGGTGCCCAGTGGGCACCGTTCAGGACCGACCGAGGCGGCAGCCGAGACCGGCGCTTAAAGGCGCCGGAGTCTCGCGGAAACGGCCGATTTAGCGGCCCGCGCTTTTCCCAGGGTGGGAAACCGTTTTTTTAAATCCGTGGCCGGACGGGACCGGTCTACGTTGCCACTTCGGTCGGTGCTGGGCGTCTGCCACTGCCAGACAGCACCCGAGGCGAGCCGCCCTTTTGCGGCCCGCCAAGGTGGGTACAGGAAACAGGAAAGGGGCAGCCAGGCCGCGGGGCAGGGGAGAGGGCGGGACACAGCAGGCACAAAAAAGGACCGCCCGGCTGGGCGGTCCTTCCTCCATGCAAGGGAGGCTTATTGGTAGATATAAGCGGCCTGCAGCGTCTCTTCCGGGAAGGAGAGGCTTTCCAGGGCGGAGAGGGTGGTCTGGTTCACAAAGGTCTGGGGGCCGGAGAACGTGTACACCGGCACATCGGCAATGTCCCCGCCCAAAATCAGCTCCACGGCCATATCGGCGGCCTTTTGGCCCATTTCCTGCTGGGTAAATCCCATGGCCGCCAGGGCGCCGGACTCCACAAAGGTGTCGGCCCCGGTGTACCAGGGCAAGCCCGCCGTTTTAGCGGCCTGTGCCACGGCCTCTGCCTGAGAGGCCACCGTGCTGTCCGCCGGGGTGAACACCGCGTCCACCTTGCCCGCCAGAGAGGCCATCACGCTTTCCGCGGTCTGGTCCCCTTCCACGGCAGCTTCCACCGCGGTCAGTCCCTTCTCGGCGCAGTAGGCCTTGGCCCGCTCCACATCCGCCAGGGAATTGGCCTCTGCCGGGTCGTACAGCAGGCCCAGGGAGACCATGTCCGGGTCGGCCTGGAGGGCCAGGTCGATCAGGCTCTCCACCGGTGTGGGAGAGACCGCCCCCGTAATTTTCTCAGAGGGAGCGGCGCCCTCCTCCAAGCCCAGGGTTTCCACATCGCTGACACCGGCGAACACCACCGTCACATCGCTGTCCGCGGCAGCGGAGATGGCCGCCTGGGCCGCCGGGGTGGCAATGGCCACCAGCATGTCCACGCCGTCCTCCACAAAGCCGTCGCAGATCTCCACCGCCTTTGAGGCTTCGCCCCCGGCGTTTTGATAGTCGATCTTCACCATTTCCTCGCCGCAGCCCCACTCCTCCAGGCGGCCCATAAAGGCCTCCCGCAGGCGGTCCAAGGCAGCAGTCTCATTATACTGCACCAGGCCGATGGTATAGGTTTCCTCCTGCACCTGAGAGCTTTCCACCAAGCTGCTGGAGGGCAGGGAAGAGGGCTCCTCCTCGGTAGAGCAGCCCGCCAGCGGAAGCGCCGCCAGTGCCAGGCACAGCAGGGCGCTGCCAATTCGTCTGAACATGCCGTTTTCCCCCTTTTCAAGGCTTTTGGAAAGACAAGGTCCCCGCGCCCCCTTCCAGGGAGAGGCCGCGGGGACCATATCCGCCCGCGCCGGGCCTAAGCTGCCGGGGCGCGGTTCCCGTCTTCTGTTTTTCTCATTAAAGCATACCAGGGGCCCTTTGTCAAGAGGGGGCTCGCTCCTCGGCCAGCGCCTCGTTGGCGTCCAGGGGGGCCAGCTTTTCAATCAGGGCGTCCACCTCTGTCTTGCGCACCAGGCCGTTATAGCCGCCGTTGAGCACGGCCGCGTAGCGGGCGTCCTCGCCCTTCACGGGGCAGAACTCAATCACATCCGGTTCGCTGCCGTCAAAGTACTGGTACTCCACCCGCAGCACCGGGGCTTCCGCGTCATAAGTGGCCTCCTTGGTGGAGAGCACCGCCACGGAAAGCAGCTGCTGGTAGAAGCTCTGGTAGTTCTCATAGGTGATCTCTTCCCCCGCGGCGTTCTGGATGGACAGGTCATAAGAGGTGTTGTCCTCGGTGGACTTCTCCTCGTTGACCGTGCGGGTGGCGTCATAGGCGTACACCATGTCCCCGTCCACCGTCAAGGTCAGGCGGCTGACGTTGGTGATGGTGGGCAGCCAGACAAAGCTCATGCGCATGTCCATCAGGTCAGAGTCCGCCCAGGTGGAGACAGAATCGGCGGTGACTTCATACACCAGCTGGATGTCATCCAGAATCAGGTAGCGGTTGCCGTCCTCATTCTTGGCGCTGACCGCCATGCTGTGCTCCTCGCCGTTCATGTTGAAGGCAATGGTGGCCTCGGGCTCGGCCAGGCCGTACTCCTCCAAGACCTCCTGGGTGCGGCCCACCGCCGCCACAGAGTTGGCCGAAAGGGTCTTCAGGGCGGTGGCCATCTCCGTAAAGGTGTTGGAGCCGGACTCGGCGTACACCGGGGAGGTGATCAGGTAGCTGCTGATTTTCGAGCTGTCATACACAATGGTGATGGGGGCGTCCAAGTGGGTGCCGCCCAGCTCCACGCTGTACAGGATGTCTGTCAGGGTAGCGGTAGAGCTGGAGCCCTCGCTGTCGGTGGTCTCCTCTGTGCGGTCCGCCACGGAATAGAGGGTAGAGGTGTTGATAAAGCTCAGGGAGCTGCCCAGCAGGTAGTTGGAGACCGAAGAGGAGATGTACACCACGCCGTCTATCAGCACATAGCGGCCCGTGGTCTCGCCGGCCTCGTTGCCCACCACAATCTCCTGCGTGGCGCCGTCCTTGTAATGGATGGTGATGGTGCTGGCGCTCTCGCCGGAAAGGCCGAACTGCTCCAGGTTCTCCTGTTCACCCAGGTTCTTGGTGGCCTGCAGGTCCTCCAGGGTCTGCACGCCAGAGGTGATGGAAGAGGTGGCAATGTCAAAGCTCTCCAAGCCCTCCACCGTGAACGTGGTGCTGGAAGAGCTGCTCTCCGAAGAGGAAGACTCTTCGGAAGTGGTGGTCCCCTCTTCCACGGGGACAATGACGAAGCTATCCTCGGTGTTCTCTACCGAGACAGAGGAGAACTCCTCCGCGTCGGTTTCCAAAATGGTCTCTGTGGCGGTGGAAGAAGAGGAAGAGGAAGAGGTCTCCTCCTCCTGGGCGGGCATGGTCAGCAGCAGCGCCGCGGCGCCGCCCACCACCACCACCAGCACCGCCAGCATGATCAATAGCATGCGCAGGTTCTTCTTCATGGGCTTACAGGTGCCTCCTCTTCAGGAAGATGATAAGCCCCGCCGCCAGGATCACCACCGGGATACCGGCAATGAACACAATGCCCAGGGTGTTGATGGTGCCGCGGCTGGCGGTCACATCCAGCACGTTGGTCTGCACCCGCTCGGTGGAGGTGGTCACGCTGCTGGCGTCCGTTCCGGTGATGTACAGCAGCAGGTCGCGCACATAGTCCGCGTCGGAGAAGGCAGTGGTGTTCATAAAGCTGTCGGTAAAGATGACAGAGGAGCCAAACACCATCACGCTGCGGCTGACGTAGGAATCATTCACTTCCACCAGCTTACTGGAAAGGGTGGCCACCACATGGCTGGAGGTTTCGGGGTCGGCGGCCTCCTCTTCGGTGGTGTCCTCTGTAATCACATAGCAAGAGTCGCTGGTGGTCCACAGCTCATAGGTGGAGATGTCGGCGTTGGCCTCGAAGAGCACCTCCAGGGGGGCGCTGTAATAGGAGACCAGCCGGTCATAGCTGTTGTCCCCCAAGATCTCGTCGGTGGGGGTTACCAGCACGCCGGTGGAGTCGGACACCACCATGTTGCCAGAGTCGGTCTCGGCCACCAGGCCGGCCTGGGGAGAGACGCCCCACTCCTCCAAAAAGGCGGTGAGGTTGGGCATCTGCCCCTGGGTGGGATAGCAGGTAACCAGCACGGAAACCGGCTCTTCCCGGCTTTCGTCATTGAGGAAGGTGCGCAGCTTGTCCATCTCCTCCGCAGAGTAGTCCGTGGTGGGGGTGGCAATCATCAGCACCTGGGTGTCCTCGGGGATCTCCTCGGTGAGCATGTCGAAGGTGACCACCTGGAAGTTCTGGCTCTCCATCATGTCCACAAAGCTGGCCATGTTGGAGTTGGAGAGCATCTCGTTGTGGCCGGTGGCAATGGCCAGCACGGGCACGTCGTCCATGTTCACCATCTCCAGTGCAGAGGCCAGGGCGCTGTCCACCATGGAGTAGCTGGCCGTGGCGTAGGTGCTCTGGTCCTGCTCAATGCTGAACATGTCCGAAATGGAGAGCACCCGGTAGCGGTCCTCGGTGCGCACCAGCACCTTGCCGGTGGTCAGGTTGTCGTCGGCATAGTCGCTGATGAACTGGGGGTTGGTGTCCGGGTCCACAAACTCCACGGTGATGTGGGAGTTGGCCTCCGCCAGGCGCCGGGCCAGGTTGGAGACCTGGCTGGACTCGATGCCGTAAGAGGAATAGGTGCTGTAAACGGAGTTGGAATCATAGCCCTCCTCCGTGCCGATCAGGGTGATGGTGGTGTCCTTATCCACGCTTTTCGCAATCTCCATGGCCTGGTCGGAAAGGGTGTTCAGGCCCTGGGCGGTCATGTCGATATCCAAAGAGGGGAACCGGTCCGTCAGGACGGTAACCCCCACGTTGACGGCCACCACAATGGCGATGAACACCACGCTGAGCAGGGTGGACATGCCGCCCCGCTTAAACCGGTTGGAGATGAAGGGGTTCTTCCATTTCCGCTTGGCGGGCTTGCCCTTCTTCTGTTCTACCTGCTTTGTCTCATTCTGTTTCGTTTCCATTGTTTTCTCCCTCCTTTAGCTCCAGCGGCGGCTCTCCACCTTGCGGGCGGTGAGAAAGATGAACACGGCGGCCACGCTTAGGAAGAAGACCACGCTGGAAACGCTGAACAGCCCCTGGGTAAAGGTATTGTAGCGGCTGGTAAAGGAAAGCCATGTAATTACGGAGCTGATAATCTCGTTGGGGATGGCGGCGGCCAGCATGTCCAGGTACATCAAAAATACCGAGACAATGAAGGTGCCGATGGCGGCAATGATCTGGCTCACCGTCAGGCTGGAGATAAACACGCCGATGGCGATGGTGGCGGCCCCATACAGCAGGGCGCCCAGGTAATTGCCAAAGACCTCTCCCCAAGAGGGCTGGGAGAAGGTGCCCATCACCAGGGCCGGCAGAATGCCCCCCAGGGTGGTGGCGATGAAATACACAAACCAGCAGGCGAAAAACTTGCCCAGCACAATGGAGGTGACCCCCACCGGCGCGGTGAGCAGCGCCTGGTCGGTCTTGTTCTTCTGGTCGTCGGTCATGCTGCGCATGGTGATGATGGGAATAATCATCATGCTGAAAGTGAACATGTAGGCGAACACCTCGGGGATAAGCCCGGAGGTGCTGCTGTACATGGCTTGATAGTAGAAGAAGCCGTACAGGGCCGTCAGCACGGCCACGAACACATAGCCCACAGGGGAGCTGAAATAAGAGCGCAGCTCCCGTTTAAAAATGGCTTTCATCAGGCTTCCCCTCCTTTCTCAGAATCCTCATCCGTTTCCGGCGCCAAGTCCTGGTCCTGGTCCCCGTCCAGCTCCAGATCCTGGTCGGGGTCCAGCTGGGGGGCCGCCGGCTCCCCATCCTCCTGCGGAGAGAGCTGGGCGGCGTCGGTGCTGGTCAGCTGCAGGAACAGGTCCTCCAGGGTCAGGTCGGTGTTGCGCAGGGCCAGCATGGGCCAGCCCTTACGGGCCATCAGGGCAAACACATCCCGGCGGATGTCCTTATCCGGGGTGGATTCCACGCTCAGCTCATAGATGCCGCTCTCCTTTTCGCCCAGAGAGTAGGCGTCCACCACGCCGGGCACGTTCAGCAGGGCGTGGACCATCTCCTTTTCGGGGCCCTCTGCCCGCAGGATCAGCCGGTGGTCGGGAGAGAGGTCGTGGGCCAGGGTGTCAGTGGCGCCGTCGGCCACAATACGGCCGTTGTTGATGACAATGATGCGCTCGCACACGGCCTGCACCTCGGGCAGGATGTGGGAGCTGAGGATGACCGTGTGGTTGCGGCCCAGGTTTTTGATGAGGGTGCGGATCTCGATGATCTGCTTGGGGTCCAGGCCCACGGTGGGCTCGTCCAGAATGAGCACCGGGGGGTTGCCGATCAGCGCCTGGGCAATGCCCACGCGCTGCTTATAGCCCTTGGAGAGGTTGCCGATGAGCCGGTTGTACACGTTTTCGATCTTCACCAGCTGGCAGATCTCCTTCAGGTGCTTCTCCCGGGGGAGCTTGGCTTTCTTCAGCTCATACATGAAGTTCAGGTACTCTTTCACCGTCATATCCATGTACAGGGGCGGCAGCTCCGGCAGGTAGCCGATCATCTTCTTGACCTCGTTGGGTTCCTCCAGGGTGTTCTTTCCAGAGACCGTCACCTCGCCGGAGGTGGCGGAGAGGTAGCCCGTGATGATGTTCATTGCGGTGGATTTACCAGCGCCATTGGGCCCTAAGAACCCTACGATGGTACCCTCCTCAATCTTAAAGCTCACGCGATCCAGCGCCAGGTTCTGCCCATAGCGCTTGGTGAGGTTCTTGACCTCTATCATGTCCGTGATTCCTCCTGTTTCCGTCTTTTCGGCACGTCCTTCCCCCGCAGGGAGGGCGGGCACGCCGTTAACTTTACCATAGTACCGCAAAATCTCTTGATTTGCAAGAGTTTTCCCCCGCGGCGCCGTGATTTTTCATAATTTTAGCCCGTTTTTGTGAACGCAGCGTGACGCCGGGGTGACGCTTTGGACCATTCTGGGCCATTTTCTCCGTTCCGCGGTTGACGCAGGGATTCCAAATGCCGTAAAATAGAGAAAACGATCTGGAAAGGAAGGGAACTCTATGGCAGAAATCCGCCCCCTGCGGGCCCTGCGCTACAACCTGGAAAAAGCGGGCCCCATTGAAAACCTCACCTGCCCGCCCTATGACATCATCAGCCCGGACCAGCGCCGGGAGCTGCTCTCCCGCAGCGGCTACAACCTCATCCGCCTGGAGCTCCCCCAAGAGGGGAAGAACCCCTACCAGGAGGCCGCCCACACCCTGAACCTCTGGCGCTCAGAGGGGGTCCTTCAGCTGGACTTGGAAGAGGGGATGTACCTCTACGAGGAGGAGTTCCTCTCTCAGGTGGACCGGGGGGACCGCCGCAGCGTGCTGGGCCTGGTGTGCCGGGTGCGGCTGGAGGACTTTGCCAACGGGGTGGTGCTCCCCCACGAGGAGACCCTCTCCAAGGCCAAAGAGGACCGGTTCCAGCTGCTTTCCGCCACCCGGTGCAACTTCAGCTCCATCTACTCCCTCTACCGCGACGAGGGGGGCCTCACCCGCCAGCGCCTCTTAAACCTGAAAAACACCTGCCCGCCCCGGTATGAGTTCTCCGACGGCCTGGTGACCCACCGGCTGTGGGTGGTCAACGACCCGGTGGCCATCCAGGCCCTGCGGGAGGACTTTGCCGGGCGCAAGCTGTACATCGCCGACGGGCACCACCGCTATGAGACCGGCCTGCGCTACCGGGACGCCCTGCGGGAGCAGGGGGCTTACCTGCCCGGCAGCGAGTACATCCTGATGACCCTGACGGACATGGAGGACCCGGGCCTGACGGTGTTCCCCACCCACCGGCTGGTGCGGGGGCTGGAGGGCTTTGACGAGGCGGCCCTGCTTTCCGCCTGCCAGGAGGACTTCTCCCTGGCCCCCTGCAAGACCCGCCAGGAAAGCCTGGCCGCCCTGGAGGAGGCCTACCGTGAGGGGCAGCACGCCTTTGCCCTGTACAGCGGCCGTGGGTGGACGGTGCTCACCCTGAAGGACCCGGCGGTGATGGAGGCCCTGCTGCCGGGCACCAGCCCCGCCTACCGCACCCTGGACGTTTCCATCCTCCACAGCCTGGTGCTGGAGCGCCTGCTGGGCATTGACAAGGAGAACATGGCCAGCCAGAAGAACCTGACCTACACCCGCTCCGCGGAGGAGGCCCAGCGCTCTGTGGACCAGGGGGAGAGCCAGTGCTGCTTCCTTTTGAACCCCACCCGGGTGGAGGAGATCGGCCAGGTGGCCCAAAACGGGGAGAAGATGCCCCAGAAGTCCACCTATTTTTACCCCAAGCTCATCACCGGGCTGGTTGTCAACTCCCTGGAGGACTGACCCCCCCAGCCCGCGCCAATGCTGAAAAAAGGAGTCGTTGCCTGTATGAACGAGAAAACACTGAAGGACACCACTGTATTCGACGGCCATCTCATCCGGGTCCATGTGGACGACGTGGAGCTGGACAACGGCCAGACCGCCAAGCGGGAGATTGTGGACCACCCCGGCGGGGTGAGCGTGGCGGTGCTGACGGCGGAAAACGAGCTGCTGTTTGTCAAACAGTTCCGCTGCCCCTACAAGGAGGTGCTGATGGAGCTGCCCGCGGGCAAGCTGGAAAAGGGGGAGGACCCCTTCGAGGCCATGAAGCGGGAACAGCGGGAGGAAACCGGCACCACCGGCAAGGACTATGTCTTTTTGGGGAACCTGTACCCCACCCCCGGCTACTGCGGGGAGATCATCCGCCTGTGGGCCTGCCGGGTGGACCAGGAGACCGGCCAGCTGGACCTGGACCCGGACGAGTTCCTCCAACCCCTGCGGGTGCCCCTTGACAAAGCCGTGGAAATGGTGTTAAATAACGAAATCCCCGACAGCAAAACCCAGGTCGGGGTGCTGAAGACCGCCGCTCTGGTGCACAAGGGCCTTCTGTGACACCTGCGGCGGCGGGAAAACCCTGTGGCAGAAAGGAGAGACCCCTATGAAACCCTTTATCCGCCTTGCCTGCCTGGCCCTGTGCGCTGGGCTGCTGCTGGCCGCCAGCGCCTGTTCCCGGAAGGAGGCCCCCAGCTCTTCTCAGGCTTCCACCGTTTCCGAAAGTTCTGTGGAAAACGAAGCCACGTCTACGCCGGAGCCCACAGAAGCTCCCACTCCGGAACCTTCCACACCCACCCCGGCGCCCACGCCTTCGCCAGAGCCGGAGAGCTCCCCGGCCGCGGGGGACTTTGAAGCCGCCTTTGCGGACAACCCCATTGACGCCCAGCTGGAAGAGGACCTCTCTTTCGCCTCCTCCAACGTCTTGATCCAGCAGGCCTACAGCAGCGCGGTGGCCCGCTGGGAGACCCTGATCCAGACCGCCTACGCCCAGGCGGAAGAGGACCTCTCTCCTGAGGGGTTCTCCACCCTGCAGGCGGAGCAGGAGGCCTGGGAGCAGGGCCGGGAGGCCAGCGTCCAGTCCCTACGCACCCAGAACAGCGATGACCCCTTGGCGGCCGCCCGGGCCATCGCCGAGTTTTACCGCGCCCGGGGCCAGGAGCTGTGCAAGGCCATCTACGATGCCACCGGCCAGCTGCCCGCTTTCCCGGAGACAGACGGCGGCCCCCAGGGCTAAATCCCTGTATTTCCCACCCCGGGAAAAGCGCGGGCCGCTTGTCCGCCGCCTCCCGCAAACTCCGCCGCCCTAAAGCGGCGTTCGCGACTTGTCCCGTCCGGTCACGGACCGATGAAAAAAGCTCCCCCAGCTGGGGGAGCTTTTTTGCTGCCGTTTTCCACAGGCTTTTACTCTTCTGTGGAGTCTTCGCCCTCTTCCTGGGAGAAGGTCTCGGGCTCTTCGGGCAGGTCCTCGCCCTCGTCGGCGGTGCCGTCGTCCTCAATCTCCACGTCGTCCACCTCGTCCTCCTCGTGGGGGACCCGGGCCAAGGTGGCCACCCGGCTGCCCTCCTGGACCTTCATCACCCGCACGCCCTTGCTGGGACGGGCGCACACCCGCACGCTGCTTGCGGCAATGCGGATGATGACCCCGTCCTCGCTGATGAGGATGATGTCGTCGTCCATGTCCACCACCTTGATGGCGGCAACAAAGCCGAACTTCTCGGTGTGGTAATTCAGCAGGCCCTTGCCGCCCCGCTTCTGCACCCGGTAGTTTTCCGCCGGGGAGAGGCGGCCAAAGCCTGTTTCTGTCACGGTGAGCACCAGGCCGCCCTCCCGCAGGATGGACATGCCCACAATGCAGTCGCCCTCCTCCAGCTTCATCACCCGGACGCCCCGGGCGGTGCGGGAGAGCTCTCGGATATCCGTCTCGTGGAAGCGGATGGCCATGCCCCGCTTGGTGGCCACAATCAAGTCGTCGCTGCCGCTGGTGATGCGCACCCAGCTGAGGCTGTCCCCCTCGTCCAGGTCAATGGCGATAAGGCCGCCCTTCCGGGCCGTGTTATAGGCGGAGAGCTTGGTGCGCTTGATCACGCCGTTTTTCGTCACCATCACCAGGTAGCGGTCCTCGTCGAACTCCGTCACCCGGATCATGGAGCTGATCTTCTCCTCGGGCTGCAGGGGCAGCAGGTTTTTGATGTTCATGCCCCGGCTGTTCCGAGAGCCCTCGGGGATTTCATAGCACTTGAGCTTATAGACCCGCCCCAGGGTGGAGAAGAACATCACATAGTCGTGGCTGCCGGTGACGAAGATCTCGGTGGCCACGTCCTCGTCCCGGCGGTTCATGCCGTTTACGCCCCGGCCGCCCCGCTTCTGCTGGTGGTAGTCGTCGGCCTTCTGGCGCTTTACATAGCCGAAATTGGTCATGGTGAGGACGCACTCCTCCACGGGGATCAGGTCCTCGATGTCCACCTCGCCGCTGACGGCGGCGATCTCCGTGCGGCGCTCGTCAGAGAACTTCCGCTTCATCTCCTGGGCCTCGTCCTTGACGATGGCCAGCCGCCGGCCCTCGCTCTGCAGGATCTCGTTGAAGTCGGCAATGTGGGCGTGCAGCTCGGCCAGCTCGTTTTCAATCTTCAAAATTTCCAGCCCTGCCAGCTGCCCCAGCTGGAACTTGCAGATGGCGTCGGCCTGCAGGTCGTCAAAGCCGAAGTGCTCCATCAGCGCGGCCTTGGCCTCGGGCCGGCCGCCCTTGCAGGCCCGGATGGTGGCGATAATCTCGTCCACAATGTCGATGGCCCTTTTCAGGCCCTCCAGGATATGGGCCCGGTCCTGGGCCTTTTTCAGGTCGAACTGGGTGCGGCGGGTGATGACCTCCATCTGGAACTTGATGTACTCCTCCAGAATCTGCCGCAGGTTTAAAAGCTTGGGCTCCCCGTTCACAATGGCCAGCATGATGACGCCAAAGGTGGTCTGCATCTGGGTGAAGGTGAACAGGTGGTTTAAGACGATCTGGGGGGAGGCGTCCCGCTTCACGTCGATGACGATGTGCATACCGTTGCGGTCCGAGTGGTCGTCGATGTTGGAAATGCCCTCGATGCGCTTGTCCTTCACCAGGTCGGCGATGCTCTCGATCAGGTGGGCCTTGTTCACCTGGTAGGGCAGCTCGGTGACGATGATCTTCGAGCGGCCGGTCCGCTCGTTCTCCTCGATCTCTGCCCGTGCCCGCACAGTGATGCGGCCCCGGCCGGTGGCGTAGGCGGCCCGGATACCGCTGCGGCCCATGACAATGCCCCCGGTGGGGAAGTCCGGGCCTTTGATGTGCTCCATCAGCTCCTCCAGAGTGGCCTCTGGGTTGTCGATGAGGCAGCACATGCCGTCGATGACCTCTCCCATGTTGTGGGGCGGGATGTTGGTGGCCATGCCCACGGCAATGCCCGTGGAGCCGTTGACCAGGATGTTGGGGAAGTGGCTGGGCAGCACCGTGGGCTCTTTCAGGCGGTCATCGTAGTTCGGCTGAAAATCCACCGTCTCCTTGTCGATGTCCTTGAGCATCTCCACAGAGAGCTTGTTCATCCGGGCCTCGGTGTACCGGTAGGCGGCGGGGGGGTCGCCGTCGATAGAGCCGAAGTTGCCGTGGCCGTCCACCAGCATATAGCGCATGGAGAAGTCCTGGGCCAGGCGCACCATGGCGTCGTAAACAGAAGCGTCGCCGTGGGGGTGGTAGCGCCCCAGCACAGAACCCACCGTGTCGGCGCACTTGCGGTAGGCCTTCTCCGGCCACAGGGTGTTCTCATACATGGTGTAAAGGATGCGCCGGTGCACCGGCTTTAAGCCGTCCCGCACGTCGGGCAGGGCCCGCTGCACGATGACGGACATGGAGTAATCCAGAAAGGACTGCTCCATCTCCTTGGTCAGATTGATGGGGATGATCTTTCCCACAGGTTCTTCCTGAATCGGGGGGGTATTTTGATCCATGGGTACTTACTGCCTTTCTCCAGGCCGCGCCTGGAACTTTATCGCTTACATTGCACAAGCGGTTTAAACGATGTGGAAAACAAGCGCCCCAAAAACGGGGCCTTGCTTAAACGTCCCAATTGGCCTCTTTGGCCCGCTTCATAATGAAGTCCCGGCGGGGCTCTACCTTATCGCCCATCAGCACGGTGAAGACCTCGTCCGCCTCGATGGCGTCCTCCACCTCCACCCGGCGCATGGTGCGGGTCTCTGGGTTCATGGTGGTCTCCCACAGCTGCTCGCTGTCCATCTCGCCCAGGCCCTTGTAGCGCTGAATCTCATATCCGCTGCCCAGCTCGGCCATAATCTGGTCCCGCTGGGGGTCAGAGAAGGCGTAGTAGTGGCGCTTGCCCTTGGTAATGCGGAACAGGGGGGGCTGGGCCAGGTACACATGGCCCTCCTCCACCAGAGGCCGCATAAAGCGGAAGAAGAAGGTTAAAAGCAGGGTGCGGATGTGGGAGCCGTCCACGTCGGCATCGGCCATGATGATGATTTTGCCGTAGCGCAGCTTGGAGAGGTCAAAGTCCTCCCCAATGCCGGTGCCCAGGGCCATCACCACGGGCATCAGCTTTTCGTTGGAGTAGACCTTGTCCAGCCGTGCCTTCTCCACGTTGAGCATCTTGCCCCACAGGGGCAGGATGGCCTGGAACTTCCGGTCCCGCCCGCCCTTGGCGGAGCCTCCGGCGGAGTCGCCCTCCACGATGTAGATTTCGGTCTCCTCCACGTCGCGGCTCTGGCAGTCGGCCAGCTTGCCGGGCAGGGTGGTGCTCTCCAGGGCGTTCTTGCGGCGGGCCAGGTCCCGGGCTTTCCGGGCGGCTTCCCGCGCGCGGGAGGCGGACAGCGCCTTGTCAAAAATGGTGCGGGCGGTGGCGGGGTTCTCCTCCAGGTAGGTCATCATATTCTTGTACACCAGAGAGCTGACCAGGGAGCTGATCTCCGTGTTGCCCAGCTTAGCCTTGGTCTGGCCCTCGAACTGGGCCTCCTTCAGCTTCACGCTGATGATGCAGGTCAGGCCCTCCCGCACGTCCTCGCCGGAGAGGTTCTTGTCGTTCTCCTTGAGGATGTTGTACTTGCGGGCGTAATCGTTCATCACCCGGGTTAAGGAGCGCTTAAAGCCGTCCTCGTGGGTGCCGCCGTCGGTGGTGTGGATGTTGTTGGCAAAGCTGAGGATCTGCTCCTGGTAACTGTCCGTGTACTGCATGGCAATCTCCGCCGTGGAGTTGCCGTCCTCCGCCGCCGCGGCGAAGTGGATCACGTCCGGGTGGATGACGTCCGCAGACTTGGTGGTGTTGATGTACTCCACAAAGGAGCTGACGCCGCCCTCATAGCAGTAGGTGTTGGCGTAGGGGATTTCCCGGTCCTGCTCGCTTTCGGGCCGGTCCTCCGGGGGGCGCTGGTCGGTGAGCTGGATGTTTACCCCGGCATTGAGGAAAGCCTGCTCCCGCAGGCGCTTTTGCAGCACGTCATACTCGTAAACCGTGGTCTCCTTAAAGATCTCCGGGTCCGCCTGGAAGCGCACCACGGTGCCCCGGGTGCGGCCCTCCGGGGCGGGGCCGCGGTTTTCCAGCTCTGTCACGGCCTTGCCCCGCTCGAACCGCTGGAAGTACAGGGTGCCCTCAGAGACCACCTCCACCTCCAGCCAGGTGGACAGGGCGTTCACCACAGAGGCGCCCACGCCGTGCAGGCCGCCCGAAACCTTGTAGCTGCCCCCGCCGAACTTGCCGCCCGCGTGGAGGATGGTGAACACCACGGTCACGGCGGGCAGGCCCGTCTTGTGCTGCACCCCCACGGGGATGCCCCGGCCGTTGTCCGAGACATAGACCACGTTCCCCGGCAGCAGGCGCACGTCGATCTTGTCGCAGAAGCCCGCCAGGGCCTCGTCGATGGCGTTGTCCACAATCTCATACACCAGGTGGTGCAGGCCCCGGGGGCCGGTGGAGCCGATATACATGCCGGGCCGCTTGCGCACCGCCTCCAAGCCCTCCAAGACTTGGATCTGGTCGCCGTCATATGCCTTTTCGGCCTTTGTCATGTCCGTCATTTCGTTGATATCCAAGCAAGAACCCTCCTAAAAGGAACGCGCCGGCTCCCGCCGAGGCAGGGCGCAGAACACCCAGCCCCCGCGGGAAATGGGGCTTTCTGAATTCGGTTTCGCATCTTACGCGTTGAAAATACTCTATATTAGTATAGCAGATTTTTTCCTTTTTGTAAACATGGACTCCCGCAAAACCCGCCGGGAAAAACCGCCCGGAAAACCCCGTTCCCCTGGGGCCTTCCGGGCGGAAAGCTGGCGGCATTCCCCTTTATTGAGAGTCCTGCTGCTCCTGCAGCTCTTTCAAGCGGCGCTCAATGTACGCCGGGTCGTTATATTTGGCAAAAAAGTCCTCGTTCGAGACGGGCAGCTCCACATCCCCCACCACGCGGGAGGCCTTCCGGGGCTCCTGCACAGGGGCCCGCCGGGGCGCTTCCCGCACAGGGGCCTCCTGGGCAGGGGCGGCTGCTGCTGGGCGCCGGACCGGCTGCGGCGGCTGGGCCGCCGGTACGGGGGCCTGAGGCCGGGAAACGGGCGCGGGCTGCTTTCCCGGCACGGGGGCCGGGGCCCGCTGTTCCTGCTCAGGAGCAGAGGCTACCCGCTGGCGCACAGGGGCCTCTCCCTGTGGGGGCGCGGAACGGCGGGCCGCCCCTTGGGCGGTCTGCTGGGCGGCCTGGCGGCGCTGGGCCGCGGGGCTTTGGGGGGCAGGGGCCGGCCGGCGGCGGGGCGGCTGCTGGCTGGGGGGCAGCACAGTGGTGCGCTGCACGTTCTCCCGCACTGCCCGGGGCGAGGGAGCCTCCTTGGGGGGAAGGGTAGGCTGGTGCTGGGGCCCCGCCACCTGCTGGCCCCGGGGCAGGCTCTCATACTCTCCCGAGGGGGCGGGGCGGCGGGAACGGCTGGGCCGGGGCTCCGGCGGCGGGGCGGCGGGAGCCTGGCGCTTTTTCCGGCCTTTTTCCTCCCGGGGCACCTTTTTAATCACGGGCTTGGCCAGGTAAACCATGAAAAGGCTCAACAGGAAAAAGACCGCAAAGGGGATAAGGACCTGCAGGCAGGTGGTCAAATCCACGTCATCCAGGATAAAACGGTGGAAAAAGTACACCGCGCCGCCGCAGAACACGGCCAGCAGGGCGAACACATAGACCAGGGGAGAAAGGAAAATGTTGGAGATGCCGCCGCAGCGGGGGCACCGGTACTCGCCCTGGCGCTTTAAGGACCAGGTGCGGATCAGGTTCACCCGCTTTTTGCAGTAGGGGCATCGGGGAACTCCAAAATACTGCATAGAAAACCAGCCTTTCTTTGGGTTTGTTGGGTGGGGCTCACTGCCCGCTGAAAACCGCCTCTGGCTTGCCAGAGGCCCGGCGCAGCAGGGTGGCCGTGGACAGCTGGGAGATGTAGACGGTCTCCCGGCCGTTATGGACACAGACGATAAAGGACTTGGGCAGCTCCATAGAGACATTTACCACCCGGCCCTCCTTTTGGGCTTTGGAGAGAAACGAACGGGTGTGGCGGGAAATGGTGGAGTTGTCCATGTCGAACACACCCACAATGTCCCGTTGGTTCACAATGGTGTCCTGCCCCAAATGCAGATACATGGCGCGCGGCCCCTCCTTTTGGCAGCCGGTGGCTGCCCGTTGTTGGGTCAGGCTTCCCCTACCTGTTCGGGGAATACCTGGCCGGCCTCCACCCGGAACCGCAGGCCCGTCTCCTGCAGGCGGACGGTCTCTGGGCTGCAGCAGGTGAGGAATACCTGGCGGCCGTGAAGGTGGTTCAACAGGTAGTCTTGGCGGCTTTGGTCCAGTTCACTCATCACATCGTCCAAAAGCACCAGGGGCGTCTCGCCGGAAAGCTCCGCCAAAGCCTGGGCCTCTGCCAGCTTCAGGGCCAGCACGGCGCTGCGCTGCTGCCCCTGGGAGCCGTACATCCGGGCGGAAAGCCCACCCAAAGTGATCTCCAGGTCGTCCCGGTGGGGCCCCGCGCTGGTAAAGCCAGAGCGGATGTCCGAATGCTCTGTGCGGCGCAGCTCCTCCCGGAAGAGGGCCTGCCACTCCGCTGGGGCGGCCCCTTCCGGCAATGGGGGGGAGGGGGCGTACGCCAAGGAGAGCTCTTCCTTTCCCCGGGAAATGCCGTGGTAAATCTCTTGGGCACGGGGGGCGATCTTCTCCACATACCGGCGGCGCTCCTCCATAACGGCGGCCCCCAGCTGGATGAGCCGGGCGTCCCACACCTCCAGGGTGTCCCGCAGCTCCGGGAACCGGGCGATGTCCTTCAAAAGGGCGTTGCGCTGGGAAAGGGCCCGGTGGTACACGTGCAGCGTTCCGGCATAGCCCGGCCGGATCTGGCACAGGGCGCCGTCTAAAAACCCCCGGCGGCGGGCGGGCCCCTCCTTCACCAGCAGCAGGTGCTCTGGGGAGAAGATAACCGCGCACACCTTGCCCACCAGGGCGGAGCCCGTCTTTTTCTTTACCCCGTTGATCACCGAGGCGCGCCGGCCGCTCTCAATGCGCAGCTGGGCCTTTTGGTCCCGGCCCTCGCTGAAAAAATCCAGGGCCAGGGCGGCGGCAGGGGCGTTCTCCCCGGTGGCGGGGTCCAGCCGGGGCAGCTCCCCGTCCTTGGCCCCCCGGAAGGAGTGCCCCCCGGTGAAGAGCCACAATGCCTCCAGCAGGTTGGTCTTGCCCTGGGCGTTTCCGCCGTAGATCACGTTTACGCCCTGGCAGGGGAAAAGCTCCTGGTCGCATAAGTTCCGAAAGCCTTGGGTGCCAAGGCGGGTCACATACAAGGGGCATGCTCCTTTCCAGAGGTCAGCCCTGCTGGGCCGCCACCTGAAACCGGCTCTCCCCCAGGGCTACGGTGTCGCCGGGGCGCAGCTTCTTCCCCCGCTGGGGGCAGACCTCCCCGTTGACCAGCACCCGGCCCTCTTGGATGAGCAGCTTGGCCTGGCCGCCGGTGTCCACCAGGCCGGTGAGTTTTAAAAAGGCGTCCAGCCGGATGGTTTCTGTGTGGATTGCAATGGTTTCCATGGTGTGGTCCTCCCGGTCACTCGCTCTTCAGGCGCACGGGCAGCACCAGGAACAGGAAGCTGTCCCCCTCTTTGGGCACCACTTTCATGGGGCTCAGGGGGCCGCCCAGCTGGACTTTTACCTCGTCGCACTCGGTGTTGCGCAAGGCCTCCAGCAGGTAGCGGTTGTTAAAGCCAATCTCTACGCTTTGGCCGGTCATCTCCACGTCCAGCTGGTCGCTGGCCCTTCCCATGGAAGTGGTGCAGTTGAGCTTGACCTCGTTGTTGTCGAACAGGCAGCGGATGGGGCTCTTCAGCCGGTCGGTGATCAGTAGGGACACGCGCTCCACGCTGTCAATGGCCTCCCGGGTTTTCAGCACCACTTCTGTCTGGCTCTCCGGGGGGATGGCCGCCTTATAGTTGAGAAACTCGCCCTCCAGCAGGCTGGAGATCACGGTGTAGTTGTCAATTTTAAAGAGGATGTGCCGGCGGCCCGCGGAGATTTCCACCGGGTCCTCGCTGTCCTTGATGAGCTTTAACAGCTCGCCCAAGGTCTTGCCGGGCACCACAAAGGACAGGTCCTCCGGGAAGTCGATGGCCTCCCGGCGCACAGCCAGCCGGTAGCCATCCACGCTGACCACGTCCAGCATGCCTTTCTCAATGTTGAACAGGCTGCCCTGGTGAATGGGCTTGGCGTCGCTCTCCGCAATGGCGAACAAGGTCTGCCGGATCATGCTTTTCAGCAGGTTCCCCGGCAGGGAGATCTGGGTGGAGTCCGTCAGCTTTGGCAGCTCGGGGAACTCCGCCGCGGGGATGCCGATGATGGAGAACCGGCTGTAGCCGCTCTCTAGGGTGGCCATGTTCTTTTCATCCACGGTGACGGTGACAGTCTCCGCCGGGGTACGCCGGACAATGTCGGAAAACAGCTTGGCGCTGAGCACCGCTTTTCCGGGCTCCACCACAAAGGCGGGGATCACGGTGGTGATGCCCAGCTCCAGGTCATAGGCACACAGCTCCAGGCCCTCTTCGCTGGCACCGATGAGAATGCCCTCCAGGGCAGGGATGGAGGTTTTTGTGGAGACGGCCCGCTGGATATTGCTGACAGCTTCGGTAATATCGCTTTTATTGACGGTAAATTTCATAGGTTCCCCTTTCCGGCCAGCTGGATCTGAGGGGAAAAGCTGGCCTTTTTCTCTTGTTCTTTTATTCTATCTTAGATTTAGAAGCCTTAGTAGGGGCTGTGAATTTGTGGAAAATTGGAGGAGCGCCAGATTTTTCTAGGCGCCAAGGCTGAAAAGTTTTTCCAAAACCGCTGTGGAACCTCCGTGAAGAGGGCTGTGGACTTTGAAAGTTGTCCACAGCCTGTGGATTCCTGTGGAGGGAATGTGAAGGAAAGTGTGGAAAACTTTTCAGGGTAAAAAAGTCCTTTCCCAGCCCTATCCTTTTTATAGTATAGCGCGGCCGGGAAAGGCCGTGTGACCTGTTTTTACCGGTCACGGATGTTTTTGATGATGTCGTCCACCATGGCTTTGGTGTGGGGGTCCTTTTTCAGGTCCTTCTCCACCTGGCGCACCGCGTAGACCACAGTGGAGTGGTCCCGCCCGCCAAAGGTTTGGCCGATTTCCACCATGGACATCTGGGTGATCTCCCGCACAATGTACATGGAGACCTGCCGCGCCTTGGAAATGTTGGCGTTTCGCTTTTGGGAGCGGATGTCCTCTGGGGTGATGCCCCCGTAGGTGCGGGCCACCTCTTCAATGATCTTGTCCACGGTCACCGGGGTGGGCTGGCTGTTGTTGATGATGTCGCTGATGGCCGCCTGGGCGGTGGCCACGTTGACAGGCTTGTTCTCCAGCAGGTGGTAGGCCCGCAGCTTTTTCACCGCGCCCTCCAGCTGGCGGATGTTGCTCTTCAAACGGTTGGCGATGTACTCGCACACAGATTCCGGGATGTCCAGGCCGATGCTCTCCGCCTTGCGGGAGATGATGGCGATGCGGGTCTCAAAATCCGGGGGCTGCACGTCGGCGGTCAGGCCCCACTCAAAGCGGGTCTTCAGCCGGTCGTCCAGGGTGGCAATGTCCTTGGGGGGACGGTCCGACGTGAGGACAATCTGCTTTTTTGCCTCGTACAGCGTATTGAAGGTGTGGAAGAATTCCTCCTGGGTGGAGTTCTTCCCCGCGATAAACTGGATGTCGTCCATCAAAAACAGGTCCGCCTTGCGGTATTTTTCCCGGAAGGCCGGCGTGGTGCCCTGGGCAATGGCCGCGATGATCTCGTTGGTGAACTCCTCGCTCTTGACGTAGATCACCGTGCGGTCCGGGAAGTTTTTATGAAACTCCTTGGCCACGGCGTTGAGCAGGTGGGTCTTTCCCAGGCCCGAGCTGCCGTAGATGAACAGCGGGTTGTACAGCAGCGCCGGCTTGGCCGCCACCGCCTGGCAGGCCGCGTGGGCAAACCGGTTGGAGGGTCCCACCACGAAGGTGTCGAAGTTCAGCTCGTAGTCCTCCTCTTCCTCCCGCACGGGCTGGGGGGCGGGCTGGGGCACCTCGTCGGGCAGGCAGATCTGGAACGAGACGCCCCCGCCGAACACGTTGTCGAAAGCGTCCTGCAGCAGCTTGCTGTAAAAGGAGTGCACCGTGCTCATGTGGAATTTATTGGGCGCCTCAATAATGGCCACGCCCCGCTCGAAGTCCAGCGAGACAGGCTTCAGGCGCTCCAGCCAGGTGTTGTAGGCCACCTCTGAAATATGGGTTTTGCAATATTGGCAGATAAGCTCCCAAGCCTGATCGAATGAATCCAAACCGATTCCCCTCCAACACATCGTAAACTTCAGCGGCCTCACCCGCTGTATTTCCCAATCCCAGTTAAAATGGGGTTCTTCCTGAAAAGGCCGATACTCAGTTGAAATTATACCATAGTCCCCGTTGCTTTTCAAATTTTTTTCCTCCCTTTTTCCTCTGGTAAAATTGAGGGCTTTTTACACAAGACCTTGTGGTGCCCCTTCACTTAACCCTCTAAAAAATCAATTTATTGCCCGTTTTAGGACAAAATTTTCCAAAAAAAAGAAAAAAATCCCGAAAGGGCGCGCCGCTCCCGGCAAAAATGGTGTTGACAGCCGTGCCGCATTTAAGGTATAATATGGACTCGCAAGGGAAGAACCTCGAAAGGAGGGTTTTTGTAATGCTGAGAACGTATCAGCCTAAGAAGCTCCACAGGAAGAAGGAGCACGGGTTCCGCAAGAGAATGTCTGACAGGAACGGTCGCAAGGTACTGGCACGCCGCAGGGCAAAAGGCAGAGCGCGTCTGACCTACTGATGACGCTTCAAAGGTCACCTTAGCGGTGGCCTTTCTTTGTTGTGCGCTCTTTTTTCCTGTTTGGAAAAGAGCGCGAGATGCGCGGGGAGGGGCTTTTTCGTATGGAGCAATGGGAGACCCTCTGCCGGAACAACGAGTTCCGGCGGGCTTATACCCGGGGGAAGAGCAGTGTCAGCCCGGTGCTGGTGGTCTATTCCCTGAAAAACCGCCGGGGTTTGGTGCGGGTGGGCATTACCACCAGCAAAAAGATTGGCAACGCGGTGCAGCGCAACCGGTCCCGCCGGGTGATACGAGAGGCCTTTCGCCAGCTGGCGCCCCAGGTGCGCCCCGGGGTGGACCTGGTGTTTGTGGCCCGGGGGAAAACCCCCCATGTGAAAAGCACCGAGGTGCGCCGCCACATGGAGCGGCAGCTTTCCGGCGCGGGGCTGCTTTTGCCCGCGGCGGGCGGCGAAGGGGAGCGCGAAAGATGAAGCGCCTGCTTTTGTGGCTGATCCGGTTTTACCGCAGCGCCATTTCCCCACGCACCCCGGCCATGTGCAAGTATATCCCCACCTGCTCTCAATATGGCCTAGAGGCCATCGAGCGGTTTGGGGCCCTAAAGGGTGGGCTGTTGACCCTGTGGCGCATTCTGCGCTGCAACCCCTGGAGCCGGGGCGGTTACGACCCGGTGCCCGAGAAAAAAGACAAGAAGAATGATTTCGGCAAAAGAGGAGCGTAACATTCGCCATGGTGCAAATTTTCAGTTTCTTTGGAAGTATCCTGGGTTATCTGCTGTGGTTTCTTTACAACATCTTCCACAACTACGGCGTGGCCATCATTTTCTTTACAATTATCGTAAAGCTGGTGCTGTTCCCCTTCTCCATCAAGTCCCAGCGGAGCATGGCCTCTCAGACAAAGCTCTCTGCCAAGCAGAAAGAGCTGCAGGCCAAATATGGAAACAACAAGCAGAAGTACAACGAAGAGCTGATGAAGCTCTATGAGAAGGAGGGCGTGAACCCCAGCTCTGGGTGCCTGACCACCCTGCTGCCCCTGCCCATTATGCTGGGTATCTATTACTCGGTTATCATGCCCCTTTCCAACACCCTGCACATTGCCTCGGACCGCATCAGCCAGGCCACGGATTTCATCGGGCGCATTCCGGGCATGGTGGCCTCTTCCACCACCGGCGGCATTTATGCCGAAATGGATATCATCCGCAACTTTGACGCCCTGAAAGAGTATTTGACCATGTTCACCCAGTCGGACCTGGACAAGATCGACTCCTTCACCCAGGGCTTCCACTTTTTGGGTTTGGACCTGCTGGCAACGCCCCAGGGCGCGGGCTTTTTCTCCTTCTTGTGGGTGATCCCGGTGCTGTCCCTGGTGACGAGCTTTGGCTTCCAGTTCTATATGTCCCATTCGCAAAAGCAGACCACCGGCCAGACCCAGCCCGGCTGTATGAAGGCGATGATGTATGTCTTCCCCCTTATCAGCGTTTACTGGGCGTTCATTATGCCCAGCGCCGTGGGCCTGTACTGGATCATCTCCTCGGTGACCAGTTTCATTCAAAGCCTTGTCACCAATAAATATTTCAGCGTAAACCACATGACTGCCATGGCAGAGGCCCAGCGGGCCGTCACCCTGGAGCTGGCAGAGGCCAATGTGCGCCCGCTGCCCGCCGCGGCCCAAAAGGAAATTGCGGAAAGGCTGGCGGCCGCGCCCCAGCAGGCAAAGCAGGAAAAGGGCGGCGGCAAAAAGCAGGGCGCCAAGAAAAAGAAGGGCGGCTCGGGCGGCTCTGGAAACTCCAGTACCTATATGGGCACGAAAAAGTGAACCGAAAGGGAGGAAAACGTCATGATCAAAGAAGCCATTGCCAAGGGCGAGACCGTGGAGATTGCGTTTGCCAACGCCTGCCGGGAGCTGGGCGTAGACACCACGGACGCGGAATTTGAGATTTTGGAGATGCCCCAAAAGAAGACGTTTGGCCTGTTTGGAGGCGCCCCCGCCAAGGTGCGGGCCTATATTGAAGAGCCCGACCCTGTAGAGGAGCGGGACCCTGCCCAAGAGGCTGCCGGTTACTTGAAGAGCGTGCTTAAGGAGATGGGCCTGCCAGAGGCCGGGGTTGAGATTCGCCGGGAAGAGGCCGGCGCCGCCCTGACCCTCTCTGGCGAGGACATCGGCTTTATTATCGGCCACCGGGGCGAAACCCTGGACGCCTTGCAGTACCTGGCCTCTTTGGTGGCCAACCATGTGGAGGGCTCTTATTTCCGCATCACCCTGGACGTGGGCAACTACCGGGAGAAGCGGAAGGAAACCCTGGAGGCCCTGGGAAAGAAGATGGCGGCCCGGGCGGTAAAGACCGGCCGGAACTCCTCTTTGGAGCCCATGAACCCCTACGAGCGGCGCATTATCCACACCGCGGTGCAGACCGTGCCCGGCGCCAAGAGCTGGAGCGAGGGCGTGGACCAGGCCCGCCATGTGGTCATCGGGCCTGAGGGGGGAGAGCGGCCCCAGCGGCGCAACGACCGGCGCGGCGGCCGCAATGACCGTGGCCGCGGTGGCCGCGGCGGATATAACGACCGGAACCGCCGTCCCCGCAGTGACCGGAGCCGTCCGAATCCGGCTCCCCGGGCAGAGGGGCCCAAGGCGGATGACCCCAACACCCCCATCTATGGGCGGATTGAAAAGAAATAAGCAGCTTTGGGGCGGCCCTGCGGCGGCCCCTTTTTTGCGTATTTTCCTGTGAAATTGTGGAAAAAGGGAGGCTCTCTCATGGAAAAGACCATTGCGGCCATCTCCACCGCCCCGGCGCCGGGGGGGATTGGCATTGTGCGCCTCTCCGGACGGGAGGCGTTCTCCATTGGGGAGAAGGTGTTCCGGGGCGTCAGCGGGAAGGCCATCTCCCAGATGAAGGGTTACACCGCCCAGCTGGGGGCCGCCTTCGACGCCGCCGGGGAGCGGCTGGACGACGTGGTGGCCCTGGTGTTCCGGGCACCGAAAAGCTACACCGGGGAGGACGTGGTGGAGCTCTCCTGCCACGGGGGGCTCTATGTGACCAAGCGGCTGCTCCAGGCCGTGCTGGATGCCGGGGCCTCCCCTGCCGGGCCGGGGGAGTTCACCCGCCGGGCCTTTGTAAATGGCAAGCTGGATCTGGCCCAGGCAGAGGCGGTGATGGGGCTCATCGGCGCCAGCGGGGAGCAGGCCCGCAGGGCCGCGGAGGCGGGCAGCACCGGCGTGCTCTCCCGGCGGATTGCCGCCATCAGGAGGGAGCTGCTGGAACAGGCCAGCCACCTGGCGGCCTGGGCGGATTTTCCCGAGGAGGACGTGCCCGAGGTGGAGGAACAGGAGCTGCTGGCCGCCATCCGGCGGGGGGAGGAGGAGCTCTCCTCCCTGCTGGCGGGGTTCGAGCGGGGCCGGGCTTACCGGGAGGGACTGGAGACCGTTATCGCCGGGCGTCCCAACGCGGGGAAGTCCACCCTGATGAACCTGCTCTCTGGCTGCGAGCGGTCCATCGTCACCCAGTACGCGGGCACCACCCGGGATGTGGTAGAGGAAACGGTCCTGCTGGCCGGGGTGCCCCTGCGGCTGGCGGACACGGCGGGCCTGCGGGACACGGACGACCCGGTGGAGAGCATTGGCGTGCAGGCGGCGAAAAAACGCTTGGAGACCGCCCAGCTGGTGCTGGCAGTGTTCGACTCCTCCCAGGCGCTGGAGAAAGAGGACTGGGAGTTGATGGAGGCGCTGCAAAACGTGCCCTCCATCGCCATCATCAACAAGACGGACCTGCCCACCGCCATCGACGGGGAGGCGGTGCGCTCTCACTTTGAGAAGACCGTGGCCCTCTCTGCCGCCAGCGGGGAGGGGCTGGAGGACCTGGAAGAAGCACTGTCCGAAATATTGGACACAAAAGAGTTTCACCCAGAGGAAGGGGTGCTGTTCACCCAGCGCCAGAGGGGGGACGCCCAGGCCGCCCTGGACAGCCTGCGGGAGGGGGAGCAGGCCCTGGCCCTGGGGCTGACCTTGGACGCTGTCACCGTCTGTGTGGAGGGCGCCCTCCATGCCCTCTCCGCCCTGACAGGGGAGCAGGTCAGCGAGGAGATCGTGGACCGGGTGTTTGAGGAATTTTGTGTGGGCAAATAGGCGCGCGACCGCGCGGGACAAGCCGCCTTTCTGCCTGCGGCAAGGGCGGAGACGTAGCGCCGGAGGCGAGTAAAAGTTTTGATCAAACTTTTTCAAAAGTTTGCGAGGTGTGGAGCAGCGCTCCACGGCCTTAACCGGCGCAGCCGGTGGAAGAGTGCAGCGAACGAGGCGCATACGCCCAACGGGCGGTAGCCCCGAGAGCGGGCTCTGTGGCACCCCAAGAGGGGGACATTCGTCCCCCTTTTTTTGGAGTATGGGAAGGCGGTGGCTGCGGGTCTCGGGTGCTGTCTGCCAGTGGCAGACGCCCAGCACCGACCGAAGTGGCAACGTAGACCGGTCCTGAACGGTGCCCACCGGGCACCAGGACCCCCCGCACCCCTGTAAGGTCTTGAGGTTTGGTCTCGCCTGCCGGCTCGGTCGGCCGCTGAGCAACGTCCCACCGGGACGTAGCGGCCCCCAAACCCCACAAGCCTTTTGAAAAAGGCTTGAGCGAAAACTTTACGTTTGCTTTCCCTTTGATTTTTTTCCTTTTGGAGGTTCCTATGACATACAACGCTGGTTCCTATGAGGTAGCCGTCATCGGCGCGGGGCACGCCGGCATTGAAGCCGCCCTGGCTGCCGCCCGTCTGGGGTGCTCCACGGTGGTCTTTACCATCAACCTGGACGCCGTGGGCAACTGCCCCTGCAACCCCAGCATTGGCGGCACGGCTAAGGGCCACCTGGTGCGGGAGATTGACGCCCTGGGCGGGGAGATGGGCCGCACGGCCGACGCCTGCACCATCCAAAGCCGGATGCTCAACCTGGGAAAGGGGCCGGCGGTCCACTCCCTGCGGGCTCAGATTGACCGGAACCACTACTCCCGCCTGATGAAGCACAAGCTGGAGACCTGCCCCAACCTTTTGCTGCGACAGGGGGAGATCGTCAAGCTGGAGCGGGCAGGGGAGGAGTGGCTGCTCACCTCCCGGCTGGAGGCGGTGTACCGGGCCAAGGCGGTCATCATCGCCACGGGGACCTTCCTGGGGGGCAAGGTGTTCGTGGGGGACGTCTCCTACGAGAGCGGTCCTGACGGCATGTTCCCGGCGGCGTTCCTGCCGGACTCCCTGAAAGAGCTGGGCATCTCCCTGCGCCGGTTCAAGACGGGCACCCCCGCCCGGGTGCTGAAATCCTCTATCGACTTTACCGGGTTGGAAGTCCAGCACGGGGACGAGCCTGTGGTGCCCTTCTCCTACGACACGGAGGAGCCCTTGGAGAACAAGGCGGTGTGCCACGTCAGCTGGACCAACGGCGAGACCAAGCGGGTGATCTTGGAGAACATCCACCGCTCGCCCCTGTACGGCGGGCAGATCGAGGGCGTTGGGCCCCGGTACTGCCCCAGCATTGAGGACAAGGTGGTGCGCTTCCCGGACAAGCCCCGGCACCAGCTGTTCATCGAGCCTTGCGGCCTGGACACCGAGGAGATGTACCTCCAGGGCATGAGCTCCTCTCTGCCGGAGGACGTGCAGGTGGCCTTTTACCACACCATCCCCGGCTTGGAGCACGCCCAGATCATGCGCACGGCCTACGCCATCGAGTACGACTGCTGCGACCCCCTGCAGCTCTCCGCCACGTTGGAGTTCCGGGACTGGCCGGGGCTGTACGGGGCGGGGCAGTTCAATGGCAGCTCCGGCTATGAGGAGGCCGCGGCCCAGGGGTTTGTGGCCGGGGTCAACGCGGCGCGGAAAGTCCAGGGGAAGGAGCCCTTCGTGCTGGACCGGGCCAGCTCCTATATCGGCACGCTCATCGACGACCTGATTACCAAGGGGGCCAGCGACCCCTACCGGATGATGACCTCCCGCTCGGAGTACCGGCTGGTGCTGCGCCAGGACAACGCCGACGAGCGCCTGACCCCCCTGGGCCGGGAGCTGGGGCTGATCTCCGACAGGCGGTGGGAGAAATTCCAGCGGAAGCAGAAGCAGAAGCGGGCAGAGCTGAAGCGGGTGCAGTCCACCACCCTGCCCCCCTCGGAGGAGCTGAACCAGATTCTTGTTTCACGTGGAACATCCCCCCTTTCCACCGGGGCCAAGCTGGCGGACCTGCTGAAGCGGCCGCAAGTCTCCTATCAGGATTTGACAGCGGTGGATCGGGAGAGACCCAAGTATTCCACAGCAATCTTCGAGGCTGTGGAAATTGAATTGAAGTACGAGGGCTATATCAGGCGCCAGCGGGCGGACATCGAGGAGGCTCGCCGCCTGGAGCGCAAGCGCCTGCCCCAGGTGGACTACACCCAGATCAAGGGCCTGCGGCTGGAGGCCGTGGAAAAGCTGAACAAGGTAAGGCCGGAGAATATCGGCCAGGCGGGGCGCATCAGCGGGGTGAGCCCTGCGGACATCTCCGTGCTGCTGATCTGGCTGGCTGCACAGGAACGGCAGCAGAGGGAAGGAGCGGACCAATGACGGATATCCGAAAGAGTTTGACAGAAAAGGCAAAGGCCATGGGCTGGAAGGTCTCCGCCGCCCAGGCGGACCAGTTCCAAACCTACATGGAGCTTTTGCTGGAGTGGAACGAGAAGATGAACCTGACCGCCATCACCCAACCGGAAGAGGTGGTGGAAAAGCACTTTCTGGACAGCATGACCCTGCTCGCCTGGCCCAAGCTGAAGCAGGGGGCCAAGGTCATCGACGTGGGCACCGGCGCGGGCTTCCCGGGCATCCCCCTGAAGATCATGCGGCCGGACATTGACCTGACCCTGCTGGACGGCACCATGAAGCGCCTGAACTTTTTGGGGGAGGTGTGCGCGGCTTTGAAGGTCAGCGCCCGGCGGGTGCACAAGCGGGCGGAGGAGGCCGGCCTGGACAAGACCATGCGGGAGCGCTATGACCTGGCCACCGCCCGGGCCGTGGCGTCCCTGCCCGTGCTGGCGGAGTACTGCATGCCCCTCATCAAGATGAAAGGGCACTTTATCGCCATGAAGGGACCAGGCGCGGAGCAGGAGCTGGAGGAGGCCGCCAACGCCCTGGAGACCTTGGGCGCCGGGGAGCCAGAGGTGCTCTCCCTCTCCCTGCCTGGCGGGGAGGAGCGAAAGCTCATCCTCTGCCAGAAGCTGCGCTTCACCCCCAAGGGCTACCCCCGCCATGGGGGCACCATCTTGAAACATCCCTTATAAGGAGGACACCCCAATGGAACTGATTCTACGCAAGGCGGAAGAGAAGGACCTGGACGGCCTGGACCAGGTGATGCTGGTCATCAGCGATAAGGCCGGGGACCGGGCCACCGTGAAGGAGCTGTTACAGAAGATCAGCGAAGACCCCCAGAAGTATCTGCTGGTGGCCGAGGACAAGGAGACGGGCGCCATCTGCGGCAGCCTGCTGGGCGTGGTGTTCGAGGATATCTGCGACAGCTGCCGTCCCATCCTGCTGGTGGAGAACGTGGCCGTGCTGGAGAGCTATCAGGGAAAGGGCGTGGGCCGGCAGATGTTCCAGGAGATTGAGCGCTGGGGCAAGGAGCAGTGGAACTGCCACTACGAGATCCTGGTCTCAGGCATGAACCGCACCGGCGCCCACAAGTTCTACGCCGCCCTGGGTTTTGAGGAAGTGAAGGGCTTTAAAAAATACCTGTAAAAAATCCGGCCCTGCCGACAGGAATCAACAAACGCCGTAGCTCCCCCGTGGTAGAATAGTCCACGGAAAGGGAGGTACGGCATATGTTTTTTAGGGACAAGCTAAAACTGACAAAGCTGCCTGTCAGCCGCATCCTGCCCAACCCCTCCCAGCCCCGGAAGGTGTTCCGCCAAGAGGAGCTGGAAGCCCTGGCCCAGAGCATCAAGGAGAACGGCCTGCTCCAGCCGGTGACGGTGCGCCGGGAGAACGGGGCCTATTACCTGATCGCCGGAGAGCGCAGGCTGCGGGCCTGCAAACTGGCGGGCCTGCGGGAGATCCCCGTCCTCATCGCGGACTGCGAGCCGGAGGACAGCGCCGTGCTGGCCCTGCTGGAAAACCTGCAGCGCCAGGACCTGCAGATGTTCGAGCAGGCCAACGCCCTGGCAAGCCTGCTGCAGGAATGGCATATCACCCAGGAGGAGGCTGCCAAGCGGCTGGGCATCAGCCAATCGTATCTGGCCAACAAGCTGCGGCTGCTGAAACTCTCCCCCCAGGAGCAGAACGAGATCTTAGAGTACAAGTTGACAGAGCGCCACGCCAGGGCGCTGCTGCGCGTTGAAGATATCCCGCAGCGGCAGAAGCTGCTGCGCCAAGCAGGGGAGAGGCATTTAAACGTCTCCCAGACAGAGGAGCTGGTGGAGTCGGTCCTTCAGCCCAAGGGGCGCAAGCCCGCCCCCAAGCGCCGGTTCATCGCCAAGGACATCCGCCTGTTCATCAACACCATCGACCACGCGGTGGACGCCATGAAGACGGCGGGGATCGAAGCCCAGGCGGAGAAGACGGAGACAGAGGAATACATCGAGTGCACCGTGCGTATTCCCAAACAACACAGAGTACAAGTTTAACCCATTCCCTTATTCATTTCCCACAGGAAGGGCGGCGGGGCTTTCGCCCCGCCGCCCTTCCATTATGTTTCACATGAAACATGGCCGGGCAAAGGGGGCAAACTTTTCCGGGGCAGAAGGCTTGCTTGGCCTTTTCTTTCCCACAGGTTTGTGATACAATAAGAACCGAACGCGAAAATTCCACAGGGAAGGGTGAAACTATGGGAAAGATCATCGCTGCCGCCAACCAGAAAGGCGGCGTGGGCAAGACCACCACGGCTGTCAATTTGGCGGCCGCCCTGGGGGATATGGGGAAAAAGGTGCTGCTGGTGGACGCCGATCCCCAGGGGAACACCACCTCTGGCGTGGGAGTGGACCGCCGGGACTGCAGCGCCACCATTTACGAGGTGCTCATCAGCGGGGCCAAGGCCAAAGAGGCCCTGGTGAGGACGGAGTTCAAAAACCTGACGCTGCTGCCCTCCAACATGGACCTGGCCGCGGCCGAGCTGGAGATGGCCGCCCTGGAGAACCGGGAGGCGGTGCTGAAAAACGCCCTTGCCCCTATCCGGGGGGACTATGACTTCCTGCTCATCGACTGCCCCCCCTCCCTGGGGCTTATCACCACCAATGCCCTCACCGCGGCGGACACCATCCTCATCCCCATCCAGTGCGAATATTACGCTTTGGAGGGGCTTTCCCAGCTGATGAATACGGTCCGCCGGGTGAAGCGCCAGTACAACGAGCTGTTGGATATTGAAGGCGTGCTGCTGACCATGTACGACGGCCGCCTGAACCTGACCCAGCAGGTGGTGGAGGAAGTGAAGAAGTACTTCCCGCGCAAAGTATTCAAAACCGTCATCCCCCGCACAGTGCGCCTTTCCGAAGCCCCAGGCTTTGGCCAGCCCGCTCTGTATTACGACCGCAGCTCCCGGGGAGCCAAGGCCTATGGGGAGCTGGCGGAGGAGGTCATCAAGAACAATCGGTAAAAAAGGGGGATTCCCATGAAGAAAAGAGGACTGGGGAAGGGCTTGGACGCCATCTTCGCGGAAAACACCGACGAGACCACCGAAGGCGCCGTCAGCGTAAAGATCGGCGAGATTGAGCCCAACCGGGACCAGCCCCGGAAAGAGTTTGACAGCGAGGCCCTCTCAGAGCTGGCGGATTCCATCTCCCAGCACGGGGTGCTGCAGCCCCTGCTGCTGCGGCCCCTGCTGACGGGGGGCTACCGCATTGTGGCGGGAGAACGCCGCTGGCGGGCCGCCCGCATGGCCGGCCTCACAGAAGTGCCCGCCATTATCCGGGAGATGAGCGACGCGGAAGAAATGCTCTTCGCCCTCATTGAAAACCTGCAGCGAGAGGACCTGACCCCCCTGGAGGAGGCCCGGGGCTACCGCACCCTGATCGAGGCCCAGGATTTCACCCAGGAGGAGGTCTCCAAGGCGGTGGGGAAGAGCCGGCCGGCCATCACCAACGCCCTGCGGCTTTTAAACCTGCCGGAGGACATTCAGGGCATGCTGGAGCGGGGGGAGATCACCGCGGGCCACGCCCGCACCCTACTCAGCTTCAAAAGCCAGGAGGACATGCGCCTGGGGGCCCAGAAGGCCAAGGACGGCGCCTCTGTGCGGGAGCTGGAGGCCCTGGCTAAACGCCTGAATGAGAAGAAGGAATCCCTGCCCAAAACGCCCCGGAAAAACCAGTATTTTGAGGAGGCCCAGCTGGCCGTGGGAGAATACCTGAACCGAAGGGTGAAGGTGGCCGGCAGCAAGAAGAAGGGCACCCTGCAAATCGAGTTCTATGGGGAAGAGGACTTGCAGAACCTGCTGCATGACCTGCACCTGCGCTGAAGGGCCGCGCGCCACACAAAGTTTTTGCCTGAAAAAAGAGGAGGAACCGCGATATGCTGGATATTAAGCTGATCCGGAGCAACCCGGACCTGGTAAAGGAGAACATTAAGAAAAAGTTCCAGGAGGAGAAGCTCCCCCTGGTGGACGAAGTGCTGAAGCTGGACGAGGAGTTCCGGGCCTCTAAGGGCCGGGGCGACGAGCTGCGCCAGCAGCGCAATGCCATCAGCAAGGAGATCGGCAAGCTCATGTCCCAGGGCAAGAAGGAAGAGGCCATGGAAGTGAAGAAGAAGGTTCAGGCCATTGCCGGGGAGCTGGAGGAGATGGAGCGCAAAGAGGCGGAAATGACCGCCGAAATCCACAAGCGCATGCTGGTCATCCCCAACCTGATCGACGAGTCCGTGCCCATCGGCCGGGACGACAGCGAGAACGTGGAGGTGCAGCGCTTTGGCGAGCCCGTGGTGCCGGACTTTGAGGTGCCCTATCACACCGAGATTATGGAGCGCTTCGGCGGCATTGACCTGGATAGCGCTAGAAAGACCAGCGGCAACGGCTTTTACTATCTCATGGGGGATATTGCCCGGCTGCACTCGGCAGTGCTGGCCTACGCCCGGGACTTTATGATCAATAAGGGCTTCACCTACTGCATCCCGCCCTTTATGATCCACGGCAACGTGGTGGAGGGCGTCATGTCCCAAACGGATATGGACGCCATGATGTACAAGATCGAGGGGGAGGACCTGTACCTGATCGGCACCAGCGAGCACTCCATGATTGGCAAGTTCATCGACACCATCCTGCCGGAGAGCGCCCTGCCCCAGACCCTCACCAGCTACTCTCCCTGCTTCCGCAAGGAGAAGGGCGCCCACGGCATTGAGGAACGGGGCGTGTACCGCATCCACCAGTTTGAGAAGCAGGAGATGATCGTGGTCTGCAAGCCCGAGGACTCCATGAAGTGGTATGAGCAGATGTGGCGCTACTCGGTGGAGCTGTTCCGCTCTCTGGAAATCCCCGTGCGCCAGCTGGAGTGCTGCTCCGGCGACCTGGCCGACCTGAAGGTGAAGTCCTGCGACATCGAGGCCTGGTCCCCCCGGCAGAAGAAGTACTTTGAGGTGTGCTCCTGCTCCAACCTGGGAGACGCCCAGGCCCGGCGGCTGAAGATCCGGGTCAAGGGGGAGAACGGGGAGAACTACCTGCCCCACACCCTGAACAACACTGTGGTGGCCCCGCCCCGCATGCTCATCGCCTTTTTGGAGAACAACCTCCAGGCTGACGGCAGCATCAAGATCCCCGAGCCCCTGCGCCCCTACATGGGCGGCAAGGACGCCATCCGGTAAATTCCATCTAGATCTCCAGAAGGGAGGGCCGCGGGCCCTCCCTTTTTCACGCTTTGGGATATACCCCTTCGTTTTCCACAGCGTTTCAAAATCCTGGGGAAAAAAGGAAAGAAAAAATAATACAGAATACAAACCCATAACAACCTGCCAAAGGCAGAAAAAAAGCCCCGCCAAAAGACGGGGCGGAAAGCTCTTTTTTAGGAGTGGGCGGAGGGGGACCGCTTCCGCTGTGTCAAGAAGAACACCGCGAAGCTGAGGGCGAAGACGGCGGCCACCAGAAGATAGAAGGGCCGGGCGCCCACGGCATCGTAGACCACACCGCCGGTCAGGTTGCCCAGAATACCCGCCACAGAAGAGACCGCGGCGAAAAAGGCCTGAGCGCTGGCTTTGAGGTGGGCAGGGGCCAGCTCGTAAACATAGTTGAGGGAGGACCCGATGAGCAGGCCGTTGCCCAGGCCGAAGAAGCAGCAGGACACCAGCATGGTGGGGAAGGAGTGGGCCCACAGCCCCAAAAGGACGCACTCCATCCCCATGAGCAGGGGCGGGCCCATTACCAGCAGGCGCAGGGGGAACTTCCGGCGCAGGCGCACCATCAGCAGCAGGAAGGGGATCTCCAGCAGGGCCCGGGCCCCCAGAAAGATGCCGTAGCGCTCGGAGGGGATGTTGGCGTCCGCCATAAAGTAGGGCAGGAAGGTGCCCTCGCAGTTGGTGCCGGTGTACAGCAGGAAGTCGAAGACCAGAAAGCTGACGTAGGCCCTGTTCTGAAACAGCTCCCCCAGGTTCAGCTTCTGCTTTTCGCCCTTTTTAGGCGGCCTGGCGTCGGGCTCCCGGGCGAAGAGGGTGAGCACAATGGCGGGCACGGTGAGCAGGGCCGTCAGCCAGAAGGTGGAGGCCACCCCCACCGTGGGCAGCAGGAAGGAGATGGTAAAGCTGCCGATCATAAAGAGGAAGGAGCCCACGCTGCGCAGCAGGCCGTAATTCAAGCGCAGCTCGTTGGAGTTGCGCACCAGCAGGTTCTCCGCATAGGTGGACATGGAGCCCCGAAAGAAATAGACCAGGGGCACCAGGCAGAAGAACAGAGCCGTGGAATAGGGAAGCCCCGCGGGGATGAGGGGGATGAGGGCGAACAGCCCCACGCCCCCCGCCAGCACCGTGATGAGCACCTTGCGCAGAGAGCCAATGCGGTCGCTGACCATGCCCCAGAAGGAAACAGAGGCAATGGAAAGAATGGAGGTCAGGGCGTTGAGAAGCCCCAGCTGAGAGGCTGTGAAGCCCACCTCCTGCAGGTAGATGGTCTGGTAAGAGCCAAAGGACCAGGAAAACCAGAAAATGCTGTTGACCCCTGTGCAGATGAGGGCCTGCCTGGCGCCATAGTCCAGACGGGAAAGAATGCTTGGCATAGGGAGGGTCTCCTTCACAAAAGAAAAATGGGCCGCCGTCTGCGGCCATCCTAAAAATACAGCGAAACGCGGGGGAAGTCAATGGCTTTTTATAAAATGGTCATGGAGAAAATAGCGGGGCCAGAGGGGGCGTTCCTCCACGGAATGGATAAAAAAAGGGGAAAAGGGTGGAAAAGAACCGCCGAAGGGCTGAAAAGGGAAAATCCCTTGCAAAACAGAGGGCGCAATGTTATAATTATCACTTAATAGGATGCGGAAAAACTTGCGGAGAAAGAGAGTGTGGTTTGATGGAGTACAATGAGAAGTTTCTGAAGGAAGGCCTCACCTACGACGATGTGCTGCTTATCCCAGCGGAGTCCAACGTGCTGCCCGCCGAGGCGGACCTTTCCACCTACCTGACCAAGACCATCCGGCTGAATACCCCCATTATGACAGCCGCCATGGACACGGTGACCGAGTCGGACATGGCCATTGCCATGGCCCGGGAGGGGGGCATCGGCATCATCCACAAGAACATGACCATCGAGCGCCAGGCCGACCAGGTGGACCGGGTGAAGCGCTCGGAAAACGGGGTGATTGTCAACCCCTTCTTCCTCTCTCCGGAAAACCTGGTGAAAGAGGCCGACGAGATCATGGGCCGGTTCAAGATCTCCGGCGTGCCCATCTGCCAGGACGGCGTACTGGTGGGCATCATCACCAACCGGGACATGCGCTTTATGGAGGGCAGCGACTTTGACCAGCCCATCAAGAACGTGATGACCAAGGACAACCTGGTCACCGCCCCGGTGGGCACCACCATGAAGGAGGCCCAGGAGATCCTGCGGAAGCACCGCATTGAGAAGCTCCCCATTGTGGACGACCAGATGCGCCTGAAGGGCCTGATTACCATTAAAGACATTGAGAAGGCTGTGCGCTACCCCAACTCCGCCCGGGACAAGGGCGGACGGCTGCTGTGCGGCGCGGCCATTGGCGCCACCAAGGATGTGCTGGACCGTGTGGCGGCCCTGCTGGAGGCCCAGGTGGACGTGGTGGTGCTGGACTCTGCCCACGGCCACAACAGCGGCGTGCTGGACGCTGTGCGCCTGGTGAAGAAGCACTATCCCGACCTGCCCCTCATCGCGGGCAACATCGCCACCGCCGAGGGCGCCAAGGCCCTGATCGACGCGGGCGCCGACTGCGTGAAAGTGGGCATCGGCCCCGGCTCCATCTGCACCACCCGCGTGGTGGCGGGCATTGGCGTGCCCCAGGTCACCGCCGTGTTCGACGCTGCCCAGGAAGCTGCCAAGCACGGCATCCCCGTCATCGCGGATGGCGGCATCAAGTACAGCGGCGACATTGTCAAGGCGCTGGCCGCTGGCGCCAACGTGGTCATGCTGGGCAGCATGGTGGCCGGCTGCAAAGAGGCCCCCGGCGAGTACGAGCTCTACCAGGGCCGGCAGTTCAAGGTCTACCGGGGCATGGGCAGCTTGGGCGCCATGGCCAAGGGCAGCGGCGACCGCTATTTCCAGGGCGAGCAGAAGAAGTTCGTGCCCGAAGGCGTTGAGGGCCGCGTGCCCTACAAGGGACCTCTGGCGGACACCATCTTCCAGATGCTGGGCGGCCTGCGGGCCGGCATGGGCTACACCGGCTGTGCCAGCATCCAAGAGCTCCATGACAAGGCCCAGTTCGTCAAGATCACCGGCGCGGGCCTGAAGGAGAGCCATCCCCACGACATCCAGATCACCAAGGAGGCCCCCAACTACACCTTCCACATCGGCTGAGGCTGGATGTGAAAAAAACTTCGCAGGATTTCGGAAAACCTGCTTGACAAACGGGACAAGTTCGGCTATAATTAGTAGCGCTCCATCCGTAGTGGTGGAGCGCAGATATGGCGGTATAGCTCAGTTGGCTAGAGCATTCGGTTCATACCCGAAGTGTCACTGGTTCAAGTCCAGTTACCGCTACCAATATGGCCCGGTGGTCAAGCGGTTAAGACACCGCCCTTTCACGGCGGTAACACGAGTTCGATTCTCGTCCGGGTCACCAGAGAGCGCCGGGTCTCAGGTGACCCGGGCTCTTTCTTTTTATCCACACGACTTTTGGAGGGAATTTCCCATGATGAAGAAATTGACGGCCCTTTGCGGGGCCCTGGTCCTGGCGCTTTCCCTTTCCGCCTGCGGCGGCACAGCCACCCAGCTGCCCGCCCTGGTGCTGGAGGACCCGGCGGCTTCCAACGCCGCCTCGCAGGTCTCCGGCGCGGAGAGCGGGACCCAGGAAGAGCCCACCGTGGAAGAGGTGCCTTACACCGAGTTTGACGACAGCTTGGACGGCCTGTGCGACTTTCTCACCGCCAACAAGGCCGTGGCAGGGGAGCCCACCGAAATGGCCTATGAGACCATCGGCGCCGCGGGGGGCTACCGTTACCGCTTCATCCTGAACAACAGCACCGTGCAGGTAGAGGTCTATGCCTTCGACCTGGAAAACCTGGGCGAGCAGGGCCAGGCCGTGCTGGACAGCGTGAAGGAAAGCGGCCAGTTCCCCATGCTGGACAACCAGGTGCCCGCCACCCTCAGCGGCAGCGGTCAGTACATGATGATCTATACAGACAACAGCACCAGCGCGGAAAACACCGCCCAGAAGGACCGCGTGCTGGGGCTGTTCCAGGGATTTTACAGCGAATAAGAGAGAAGGACCTTTCAGCAGGACCCCGCGGGATTGCGGGGCCTGCTTTTTTCTTTGCCCCGGCCCTTGCATTTAGCTATGTACTGCGTTAAAATAATGCTTGTATCTGCAACCAATTTTTTTGAGGGAAGGATGGTTTACCATGGACGGCAATGCCCAGTTTGTAAAACAGGCCCGGGTGGAGCGCACCTTAAAGGCCCTGGCCAAAAACAGGATTCCCGCCGTGTTTGTCCCCACTTGCCAGGAGGCCGTGCAGGCGGTGAAAGAGCTGCTCTCCCCTGGAGACGTGGTCAGCTGCGGCGGCTCCATGACGCTGGAGGAGTGCGGCGTGCGGGACCTGCTGAAAAGCGGGGAGTATGAGTTTTTGGACCGGGAGGCCATGGACCCCCAGGAGGCTTACCGCCGCACCTTTTCCGCCGACGTGTTCCTGATGAGCGCCAACGCCATCACCGAGGACGGGGAGCTCTACAACGTGGACGGCAACGGCAACCGGGTGGCCGCCCTGATCTACGGCCCTAAGCGGGTCATTGTGGTGGCGGGGGTCAACAAGCTGGTGCGGGACTTGGACGAGGCCGTTTCCCGGGTGAAATGCATGGCTGCCCCGGCCAACGGCGTCCGGCTGCAGACCCACACGCCTTGCTCCCGCATGGGGCGCTGTTCCGGCGCGGATGGCCGCATGACCGCCGGCTGTGCCTCAGAGCGCCGCATGTGCTGCCAGTATGTGGTTACCGGCTACCAGCGGGAGGACCGCATCCGCGTGGTGCTGGTGGGGGAGGAGCTGGGTTACTAAGCCCGCCCCATAGGAAAGAGGCCGCCCCTGCCCTGCCCGGGCCTCGCGCAGCACGTGGAAGCAGGGCGGGAGGCCGGGATTCTTTTCCCGGCCCCCCCACTATCACAAGGGAGAGGGATTTTTATTTTACGGGAATTATTTCAGAGAAAGGGCCGCCGGGGCTCCTTCGAGATCGACATGACCAACGGGCCCCTGCTGGGGAAGATTGTCCGCTTTGCCATCCCGCTGGCCATCTCCGGCATTTTGCAGCTGCTGTTCAACGCGGCGGACATTATTGTGGTGGGGCGCTTTTCCGGGCCCCAGGCTTTGGCGGCGGTGGGCTCTACCAGCGCGCTGATCAACCTGATCGTCAACCTGTTCATCGGCCTTTCGGTGGGCACCAACGTGCTGGTGGCCCAGTACTACGGCGCCAATGACCGCAAGGCGCTGCGGGACACGGTGCACACCTCTGTGCTGGCCAGCCTGATCTTTGGCTGCATTGTGCTGGTCATCGGCATTTCCCTGGCAGCGCCCATGCTGGAGCTGATGGGCACCCCAGAAGAAGTGCTGGACCAGGCCTGCCTGTACATGCGCATCTATTTCATCGGCATGCCGGCCAGCATGCTCTATAACTTCGGCGCGGCCATCCTGCGGGCGGTGGGGGATACCCAGCGGCCGCTGTACTTCCTGTTCCTGGCGGGAATCATCAATGTGGTGCTGAACCTGTTCTTTGTCATCGGCTTCCACCTGGATGTGGCCGGCGTGGCCATTGCCACGGTGATCTCCCAGTGTGTTTCCGCGGGGCTGGTGCTGCTGTGCCTGGTAAAGTCCCACACGCCCTACCGGGTGGACCTGCGCCGCCTGGGGCTGAAAAAGGATAAGCTGTGGGGCATGGTGAAGATCGGCCTGCCCGCAGGCATTCAGGGCTGTTCCTTTTCCATTTCCAACGTGCTCATCCAAAGTTCTATCAACTCCTTTGGGGCCATGGCCATGGCGGGCAACACGGCCGCCAGCAATATCGAGGGCTTTGTCTCCACCGCCCAGGACGCCTTTGCCCAGGCGGCCCTGAGCTTTACCGGCCAGAATATGGGCGCGGGGAAGACCCGGCGGGTCAACCGCATTTTGCTGCTGTGCCTGGTGCTGGTTACGGGCACGGGGCTGGTTCTGGGCACAGGGGCCTTTTTGCTGGGCCACCAGCTGCTGGGAATTTACTCGGCCGACCCCCAGGTCATCGCCTTTGGCATCCGGCGCATGTCCATCTGCTGCGTGCTGCAGTTTGTGGGCGGCCTGATGGGCGTGATGGTGGGCGTGCTGCGGGGCATGGGCTACTCCTTCATCCCCATGGCCATCACCATTGGCTTTGTGTGCGGCTTCCGTGTCATCTGGATCTTTACGGTGTTCGCGATGTTCCCCACCCTGGAGGCGCTCTATGTCTCCTATCCCATCACCTGGGGCCTGGCCGCCCTGTGCGATGGGGTGTGCTTCCTCATAGTCCACCGGCACGTTTCAAAAAAACAGCGCCTTGCAACCGGGGCGCGGGAGTAATATAATAAGAATGCCTTGAAAAGAGGGGGTCTCCCCGGCGGCGCGCGAATGGCAGCGGGCTGCCGGGGAAATTTCCGGAAAAAACTGTTTGGAGGATTGAGGCTTGTGAAGCTACCCTTTCGCCCCGGCGCGCACCGGAGTTCCTTTGAGATTGACATGACCAACGGCCCCCTGGTGGGGAAAACCATCCGGTTTGCCATCCCGCTGGCCCTTTCGGGCATTTTGCAGCTGCTGTTCAACGCGGCGGACATCATTGTGGTGGGGCAGTTTGTGGGCCCCCAGGCCCTGGCGGCGGTGGGTTCTACCAGCGCTCTCATCCAGCTGATTGTCAACCTGTTTATCGGCCTTTCCATCGGCGTTAACGTGCTGGTGGCCCGGTACTATGGGGCGGGCCAGCGCAAGGACCTGCACGAGACGGTGCACACGGCGGTGCTGGTCAGCCTGGTTTGCGGCGTGGTGCTGATCTTTTTGGGCATTGCCCTTTCCCGGCCCCTGCTGGAGATGATGGGCACCCCTGAAGATGTGATCGGCCAGGCGGTGCTGTACATGCGCATCTATTTTATCGGCATGCCGGTGATGATGCTCTACAACTTTGGCTCGGCTATCCTGCGGGCGGTGGGGGACACCCAGCGGCCCCTGTACTTCCTGTTCATTGCCGGGGTGGTCAACGTCATCTTGAATTTGCTCTTCGTCATCATCTTCCACATGGGCGTGGAAGGCGTGGCCATCCCCACGGTGATTTCCCAGTGCATCTCTGCCACGTTGGTGCTGCTGTGCCTGGTGAAGAGCGACACAGTCTACCGGGTAGAGCTGAAAAAGCTCACCATCCACAAGGACAAGCTGCTGCAGATGGTGAAGATCGGCGTGCCTGCGGGCATTCAAAGCGCCACCTTCTCCATCTCCAACGTGCTCATCCAATCCTCTGTGAACTCCTTTGGCTCCATCGCCATGGCGGGCAGCACCGCCGGCAGCAATATCGAGGGCTTTGTCTGGACGGCCATGGACGCCTTCACCCAGTCCACCCTCAGCTTTACAGGGCAGAACTACGGCGCTAAGAAATTCCACCGCATCACCAAGGTGGTGTGGTACAACCTGCTGCTGGTGACAGGCGTGGGCCTGGTGCTGGGCGTGGGGGCCTATCTGCTGGGCACCCCGCTGCTGAGCATCTACTCCACCGACCCAGAGGTCATCCAGTACGGCCTGGAGCGCATGCTGATGGTGTGCGTGCCCTATTTTACCTGCGGCATAATGAATGTGCTGGTAGGCGCCATGCGGGGGCTTGGCTCCTCGCTGACGCCCATGGTTATCTGCATCTTTGGCGTGTGCGTGCTGCGGGTGGTGTGGATCTATACCGTATTCCCCCTGGACCGCACCTTTCTGATGCTGTTCCTGTCCTACCCGGTCACCTGGGTCATCACAGCCTTGATTGAGGCGGTGTGCCTGTTTTTCATCCGGAAGAGGGCCATTGCCCAGGCCGGGGGCATGGCCGCAGACCAAGATTGAGAAAAAGCCCTCAGCTTTTGCGCTGGGGGCTTTTTTGCGGGCGGCTCTTAGGGGAACAGGGCCCCGCCAGAGTCCAGCATCAAGTAGACCATTGCGTTTACAAGGGCCACCACCAGCAGCCGCCACAGGGCCAGGGCCCATCGTTTTCCCAATTCCCGGCGCATGTGCAACGCCCTCCTTCCATGGTTCTAATTATATATAAGCAAAGCCTGTCCCTCCTATGAGAGTAAGCTCCCCCAAGAAAGGGGATTTTCTCCCGGAAAGATTTGCCCCGGTTTCCAGAAAGCAAGGAAGACCTGGTATATAAAATAGAAAGAGACACAAGATGCAGTGGGAAAAGAGAAATTTGAAAAAACACGAAAAAAGGTGTTGACAATTAGAGGAGGGTGCGGTATAATATCTGAGCGCTCGAGAGAGAGCTCGAAAAACTCGGAAGAGAACGGCTGAAAATCGGAACCTGACCGGTGAACGAAAAAGGCCGCGAAAAAAATCCGAAAAAAGTGCTTGACAAACTGAAGCGAATGTGGTAAGATAGTCAAGCGCTCGAGAGAGAGGCCGACAGGCTGAACGAAATCGAGAGCGTAAGGACCTTGAAAATTAAACAACGAGACGAAAGAAGGACCCGTGATTTCTGAGAGTTAAAACTCGAGGAATTACAGGAAACGGAACCTAAAAAATCCGTAAAGAGAAGCCAAGTGCTTCGCAATGAGCTTAGAAAAAGCTCTAGAATAGATTTAAGACTCGGAAGAGTTTTAGATACCATATTTTAGAGAGTTTGATCCTGGCTCAGGACGAACGCTGGCGGCGTGCCTAACACATGCAAGTCGAACGGAGATAAGCGCAGGTGATTTAGCTTGCTAGAGATCCTTGCTTATCTTAGTGGCGGACGGGTGAGTAACGCGTGAGCAACCTGCCTTTCAGAGGGGGATAACGTCTTGAAAAGGACGCTAATACCGCATGAC